>JASFBA010000074.1:0-13179 GCA_036172265.1 Chloroflexia bacterium | reverse complement strand
GACCCGGCTGAACGATGCCGGCTGGGGAAAGAGGCCCGTCGGACGGCCGAGGCGCGTTTCGCCGCACCGGTGGTAGCTGAGCAGGTGGAGCAACTCTACAAGCGTCTCCTGGCCGTTCGATAGGAAGGGTAGGACAACTCTTTACATAGGGTTTGCGTTAGCAAAGAGCAGGGCAATCGTCGCCTATACTTCAGAGGCCGCTACCGCAGCGCTTCCTTCTCCTGGGAGGGGTTGTTCTACGTCGTAGGGGGGTGGGGTTATAGTGATCCTCTGGACGAAAATCTGCGCTACGACCCTGCATCCGGCACCTGGACAAGGATGGCTTCGCTGCCCCTGTGCCGCACCAACATGCAGACGGCGGTGGTGGTCGTCGGGCCGGCCCAGACGACCACGCTGAACGTTGACCTGCGCTATCTAACGCCATGTCTGCAACTCCTGCCGACCCAGGTGACGATCCACGTCCCCACTGAAACCCAGGCCCAGGTGACGCTGACCCTGAGGAACCCCAGCGTCGTAGCACTGGACTGGCAGGCCCAGGAGGCCATCTTCCCGGTGGACTTTTTCGGCCCAGGGGGGAGTACCGGTGAGGGGCGGGCCGGCCTAATGCGCTCCGGCGGGCCGGACCCCTTCGGCTATACCTTCATAGACTCGGCCGAGTCCCGGGGGCCGACTTACTCCTGGATCGAGGTCGCCCGGCCGGAGAACCGGCTGCCGCTCTACTGGGGGGAATACGCCACGATAACGCTGCCCTTTACCTTCACCTTCTACGGAGTGGACTACCCGCCGACCACGACTCTGAGCATCAGTCCCCATGGGCATATCTTCTGGAAAGGCTACGCCTGGCTCTGGGAAGAATGCCTGCCGGTGGGTTCTCCCAACCTGCTCCTGCCCTTCTGGGACTGGCTCTATGAGAGCGCGAGGGGAGGAATCTATGCTGCCGTGCTCGGTACGGCCCCCTATCGTGTCTTGGTGATCGAGTGGTACGAGATGTTCCTCGGCTGGCCTATCAGTACCGTAACTCTGGAGGTCGTCCTCTTCGAGGGCAGCAATGACATCCTCTTCCAGTATCGGGACGTTACCACGGATGACCCCTACCGAAACGCCGGCGCCGACGCCGCTGTGGGCATTCAGAGGGACGCGAGGGCCTATTTGCAGTATTCCTGCAACGAGGCGGTGCTGACCGACAGCCTTTCCATCTGTTTCGAGCCACCCGGAAGTGTACCGGGGTGTGGGGCGGTATGGGAGGACGTGCCCTGGCTGCAGGTGGTGCCTTCCTCCGGCCGGTTGCCCGGGGACGGCCAAGCGGCGGTTCGGCTGCTCGTAGATACGGCAGGACTGTCGCCGGGTGTTTATCGGGCAGCGGTGGGGTTCCTCAGCAATGATCCCCGCCGGCCGGCGGTTTATGTGCCGGTCACCATCGTTGTCGGGCTGAGCCGACACATCTACCTGCCGCTGGTGTCCAAGGGATGGTAGATTTAGGGCTGTGCGGGCGCAGGACACCGCTTATGCGGCCTTAACGGGCGTGGAATTTTGTAGGGGCGGGGTGCCCCCGCCCCTACAAAATTTGCCCATCTCGAAACATGCATCCTGAAAGTTCAGGACGTGATGGTGAACATCACCTCCGGAATGGAGGAGCATACCCGCGCAGCACCAGCGGCAGGTAAAGGCGATACATCGGCGGGGTCGGGAGGGTGGTAAAGGTCCAGGGGTTGGGGACGGGGCCGGGGACGAGTTCCTCCCCCTGGGCGTCCCGGGCCCACACCGTCAGGGTGTAGGTAGTGCTGTAGGCGAAGGGGGCGTGCTCCAGCGCCACCACCGTATTGCCAGCCGACCAGGAGGCGTTCCAGCCGCCGGGGTCGGGCTGGGCGGCGAGGGAGAGGGAAGTTGTGCTCATGGCCTCGCTGAAGGTGAGGATCACCGTGGCGGTGAGGGGGAGGCCCGTTTCCCCATCGGCCGGCCGGGTGGCCAGGAGGGCCGGCGGCAGCACAACGGTCGCCGTGGCTGTCCGCCAGAAAGATACCCCAAAGCCGTCCTGGATCAGGGCGCGGTTGACAATAGGTGCACCTTCCGGCAGGCCAGGGGCGGTGGTGACAGCAAAAGTTACCGACACCTGGGCGTACATAGGCAGGCTACCGCTCCAGGTGATCGTCCGCGAAGTCGGGTCATAGCTGGCTTCTCCAGCGCTCCAGCGCAGCGTGCCAGAGAGGAATGTAGTCGAGATCGGCAGGGTATCGCTCATCCGGGCGTTCAACGTGCCGGTATAGCCTTCGTTATACAGGAGGATGGTGTAGGTCAATGTACCCCCAGGGTGAACCAGGGAAGGGGTGACTTGCTTGGAGGAAGAGCTGAGGTCGGGGGGCTCTAGCGGTACGATAGCCACAAAGATCTCCTGGTAATTTTCCGGGTTATTGCCCAGGTTGGCCGTAGCGTTCCAGAATGGGAAGTCATAGTCGTTATTGGAAGCGATGCCTTGGTAATCTCCGATGAACCCGTTTCCGCTTCCGTCGAGAGGCAAATTGAGGGTCCAATCCCAGGTCTGGGCGCCGGCGCGGATGTTCGGCGTCCAAGTCTGTCCTTCATCGAAGGAACGGGTCATAAAGGTATCAATACAGAAGTTGAGGTCGCCCCGGTGATCGGGAGGAATCCAGGGCAGGTCGGGACAGGGAAGCCGGCGGTCGAACCACATCACGGCCACACGGCCGTTCGGGGCGACGGAGACCTGGGGCTGAAACTGGTCTATGCCGTTGCTCAGGGGGTCGTCGTTCAGTCGTACCGGCGTGCTCCAGGAAACCCCGCCGTTCGTGGAACGGGCAAAGTAGATATCAGCATCGTTATGACGGTAATCGGCCCAGGCGATGTAGAGGTTGCCGTCCACCGGGCTCACGGCGAAGGCCGGGAGGCTGGCCGGAGTGCGGAACCAACTGTTGGAAAAGCGGAAGGGGATCGCCGTGATGTTCGCTGCTACGGCCGGTGGAGAGAAAGAGACGCCGCCGTTGGTGGATTTGACAAATTCGATCGTCCCCGAGGTCGGTCCGTAGAAGATGTTGCGGCCGAAGACAACGTAGACGGTCCCATCGGGAGCCACACCGGGGACGGAGCCCTGCACGTTCCCACCAGCCAAGGCGATCGGGGGGCTCCAGGTTTGGTTTCCGTCAGTTGACCGGGAAAAGACGATCCCCGTTACCGGACCTCCGAAGGAGGTCCAGGACATATAGAGGTTTCCGGCGTATGGACTACTGCCCCAGGGGTCCTGATCGCTCGCAATCCATTGTTTATCGGTATAAGTGGTGCGGTCTACGACCACGGGGGGCTGCCAGTAGTAGCCAACCGGCTTCTTGAGCATATCCACTCCGGTCGGTCCGCGCGTCAAGAGGGTAAAGTAACCATTGCCCAGGTGATCAAAGGTGTTCACTGGGTCGGAGGTCAGGCTATAGTTGAGCACGCCGTTGGGGATGGCTTCCGTCCAGGTGTGGCCGCCGTTGTACGATTCAAAGACGCCGGTATAAAAGTCATAGCCCTGGGGGTTGTAGAAGAACTTGGATGAGCCCAGAAGGTGGTTGGGATTAGTGGGGTCCAAAACCACCATGCATTCGCTGAAATCGTTGATGAAGAGGTTTCCCGAGCCGCTGATGTAGCCGCTGTAACTGACCTGGACGTTTTCGGGGATCGCTGCCGGGTCAAGGTAGCGCTGGTTCTGGGCCAGAGTGGCCTCCAGGATGGCGCGGGTGGGGTTGTGAGGTGGAATGGGGAGGAGGCCGGCCGGCTGAAAATCTGGGCCGATCGGGCCGACAGCACGGTAGGCCGGCCCGTTGATGGGGACAACTTCCCCCTGGGGCGGGGGCGAGCCCCGGCCCATCCGAATCTCCGGAGGAGGTCCGGCCACGGCCAATGGAGATAAGGTGGGGAACCCGACGAGCAGGGCCATCAGGAGCAAAGAGGAAAGCACACGCGCAAAGGACTTCATCTTGGCCTCCTTAGGTGAAAAACCGGGCTGCAGATGGCGTTATTATACCACAAACTCACCCGTTCTACCTAACTAGACCTTTTTACGAACCTTTTCCCCTGTTACAGGGCACAGGTTGTCCCCAACGTGAAACGCTCTCGGACTTTGGGTAGAGGCAGGTTCAGAACCCTCGCCATTACCCATATCTTGGGGCCGTGCGAGGGTGGAACAGCGCGGAGGGGTAAGGGGGAAGGGGAACCTGCGGCGAGGCCTCTTGTGTTCCTCCGTTGTAGAGGAGGGGTTACCCCGCCCCTTAAGTATCTGACGATCCCCAAGTTCCCCCCTGGTGGGGAAAGCGAGGCCGGCTGCCTTTCACCCCCTCCTGACCTTCCCCATCCGGGGGGAGGGCCTCCGGTCTCCTGCCTTGTTCCCCTCCCCTGGTGGGGGAAGAGCGACGCCGGCTGCCTTTCCCCTCCTGACCTCCCCCATCTAGGGGGAGGGCCTCCGGTCTCCTGCCTTGGGGCTAGGATGGTCATCGGGCGAGATAGGCAAAGGGGAAGCAGAACCGGTTCGCCGGGACATACCGTCGCTATGCTCTTTGTCCCGCTTATCTTGATATATGTAGGGATGGGGGCATCCCGCCCCTACACGAACGGCCCGAATCGGACCGGACCGCCTATTTCCCGTATCCTGGAGGCCGTACTGCGGTGTCACTGGATTGCCCTTACCTCTCTGAGATGGGGTAACAAGTCGGTGCGTCCCCCACATAAACGGGGATTGCCCCATTACCCGGGTCTTTTGGCCCTTGGGCAGGGCCGTTGAGGCCGGCGACTTGACCATAAATGAACTTCGCTATCTCTCTCCGCGATGTTTGCGTTCCGGAAACGGCTGTAGTACAATAAGCGATGAAACGGCTTTGGGCCGAGGAGGTTTAGGTGGAATTCTATTTCTGGCTGCTGGCCATTCCGGTGTTGGCCGTCCTGATCCTCGTCCACGAGTTGGGCCATTTCCTGGCGGCCCGATGGATGAAGGTGAAGGTGGAGGAGTTTGGCATCGGTTTTCCGCCGCGCTTGCTCACCCTGGGGGTGTGGGGCGGTGTCCGCTATACTTTGAACGCGATTCCGCTGGGCGGCTTTGTCAAGATGGCCGGTGAAGAAGACCCCAGCGTGCCGGGAAGCCTGGCGGGGAAAAAACCCTGGCAACGGGCCATCGTGCTGAGCGCGGGCGCGCTCGTGAACTTTTTCCTCGCCCTGGTCCTCTTCACCGGCCTGGCCGTTCACGGGTACGAGGAGCCGATCAGCCAGCAGGTGGGTATCTTCCTGGTTGAGCCAGACTCACCGGCCGGACGGGCCGGCCTCCAGATCGGCGACATAATTACAATGATCAACGGCCGGCCGGTCACCTCCCTCTACGACGTCCGGCTGGAATCCACGCTCAACCGGGGCTATACCATCACCCTGCTTATCGAGCGTGGCGGTCAGCAGATAGGTGTGGACCTGGTGCCCCGCCAGACCCCTCCGCCGGGACAGGGAGCCATCGGCATCGGCCTGGATTACTACGAGGCGCCGGTAACCGTGCAGCGCATCTTCCCCGGCTCTCCGGCCGAGCAGGCCGGCCTGCGCATAGGCGATGTCCTCCTCTCCATCAACGGCCGGCCCATCGAAAACAGCCTTCAGTACCGGGCTTACTTTATTCGAGAATGCCGCGAGGCCGCTATGGCCGGATTGCGGGCCATCGCCGCCCTCCTGGTCGGGGACGGGCGCTACGTCCAGGACCTCCTGCCCCGTCCGGTCCTTGTAGGAATCGAGCGGGATGGCCAGCGCCTCGGCCCGTTCCTCCTGGAGAACGATCTGGCCTATGCGGAACTCCCGCTTGGGCTGGATTACTGGCGCTGGGGCTGGCGAAGGGGCGGCCTGGCCGAGGGCTGGAGGGAGACGGTGGAAGCCATGCTCCTGGTGCCGCGGACGCTGGCGGCCATCTTCCGCCGGTCGGTCCCGGCGAGCGAACTGGCCGGTCCGGTGGGCATTACCTATATCACAGCCCAGGTAGCCCAGGAGGCCGGCCTCCTCGGCGTGCTTCGGACGACGGCCGCCATCAGCATCAACCTCTGCCTGGTGAACCTTTTCCCCTTGCCGGCCCTGGACGGCGGCCGGCTGGTCTTTGTCTTCCTGGAGTGGCTGTGCCGGGGGCGGCGGGTGCCGCCGGAGTGGGAGGGGGCCATCCATATGGCCGGCTTCATCCTCCTGATCGGCCTGGCCCTCCTCCTCACCTACTACGACATCTTGCGCGTGGCCGGTGGAGGTCTGGGAGGTCCGTAATGGAAGCATCTCGTCCCCATCCCCGACGTCTCTCTCGTCCAGTGCGTCTGGGCTCGGTCGTCATCGGCGGAGGGGGGCCGATCGTGGTACAGTCCATGTGCAACACCGATACCCGCGATGTCGCCGCCACCACATCTCAGATCGCCGCTTTGGCCGAGGCCGGCTGTGAGGTGGTGCGGGTAGCCGTCCCCGACGCCGAGGCGGCCAAGGCCCTTCCGGCCATCGTCCGTGCCAGCCCTATCCCGGTGGTCGCCGACATCCACTTTGACCATCGCCTGGCCCTGGCTGCTCTCCAAGCCGGCGTGCACGGCCTGCGCCTGAACCCGGGCAACATCCGCGATCCCGACAAGGTGCGGGCCGTGGTACGCGCCGCCCAGGAACGGGGCGTGCCCATCCGCATCGGGGTCAATGCCGGTTCCCTCCCCCCGCCGGAAGAAGAGCCCGGCCGTCCCCCGCCGACGCTCAAGGAGGTGCAGGCCTCTCTGCCCAGGCGGATGGTCCAGGCCGCCCTGGGCCATATCCGCATCCTGGAGGAACTCGATTTCCACGATATCGTCGTCTCCCTGAAGGCCTTTGACGTGCCGATCACCGTCGCCGCCAACCGCCTGCTGGCCCGGCAGGTTCCCTATCCCCTCCATATCGGCATCACCGAGGCCGGGCTGCCCTGGGCCGGGACGATTCGCTCAGCCGTAGGCATCGGCATCCTCCTCTCCGAGGGCCTGGGAGATACGATCCGCGTCTCCCTCACCGGCGACCCGGTGGAGGAGGTGCGGGTGGCGTATGAAATTCTGCGGGCCCTCGACCTGCGCCGGCGCGGCCCCACCCTCATCTCCTGCCCCACCTGTGGGCGCACCGAGGTGGACCTGGTGCACCTCGCCGAGGAGGTCGAAAAGCGCCTGCAGGGCCTGCCGGCGGCAATCACCGTGGCCGTGATGGGCTGCGTGGTCAACGGCCCGGGCGAGGCCCGTATGGCCGATTACGGGATCGCCGCCGGGCGGGGCCGCGGGGTGATCTTTCGCCACGGGGAAGTCGTGGGCTCTGCCACGGAGGAGAAACTGGTCGAGGCCCTCCTGGCCGAGATCGGACGCGATTTCCCCGATGTGGCCCGGCAGAAGACTCCGGCCGGCCCGAAGCGTTGAACGAAGGGCTGCTATGGATTCCACGGAGCAAAAGCGGCCGGCTGTCCCACCTCGTTCCACAGCGCCGCGCCTGGAGGATGCTCTGCGATGGTGCTATCTGGCCTACCCCACCAGCCTGACGCTCAAGGCGGCCAACGCCATCCAGACCTACCTCACGGCGCGGGCGCTGCGGGCCCGCTGTCCCGACCTCCTGGTGATCGTCCCGCGCCTCCTCTGGGAGCCCAGCGCCTTTAGGGGGGTCGGCGCGGTGCACCTGCCGCGCCTCCCGGTGGGGAAACTTTCACGCCTTTTTCCCTCCACCGGCTGGTATTACCTGGAACGTACCCTTTTCGCCTGGATGGTGGCCCTGTTTCTCCTTTTCCGCCGTCTCCTGGGAAAGGGCTGCCGGGCCGTCTATGTCCGAGAGGTCATCTGCGCCTTCTGGCTGAGCGGCCTCCTCCGGCATCTCACCGGCGCCCGCCTGATCTACGAGGCCCACGAACTCGAAAGCCGGAATCCCTCGCGGGCCAAAGGCCGGCTCTGGCAGCCGCTTCTGGAACGACTGGACCGCCTCCTCCTCCGGCGGGCCGATGGGGTCGTCTCCCTGACCGAGACCTTTGCCTACGAACTGGAGGTGCGGGGCTGGCGGCCGGCCGCCCGCACCGCCGTCCTGCCCGATGCCTACGATGAGGAGTTGTACCGTCCTCTGGAACGGGCCTCGTGTCGAGAGGCGCTGGGCCTTCCGGCCGATGGGCAGGTCCTGGCCTATGCCGGGCTCACTTTCTCCTACCGAGGGCTAGACCTTCTCCTGGAAGCGCTGGCCACCCTTTCCCTCCGCTTTCCGGCGCTGGGCCTGGAACTGGTGGGCGGCCGGCCGGCCGAGATCGCCGCCCTGCGGGAGCAGGCCCGTTCCCTGGGTCTGGAAGGCCGGGTGCACTTTCGGGGAACCGTTCCCCGGACGGAAGTGCCCTGCTACCTGGGGGCTGCCGATGTGCTGGTCATCCCCGGCACGGTCTCGGAGGCTTCGGCTTCCCCGCTGAAGATGTTCGAGTATATGGCGATGGGCCGGCCCATCGTCTGCGTGGACCTCCCGGCCCTGCGCGAGGTTTTGGACGACGACTCCGCTTACTTCTTCCCCCCAGGCGATGCCCCGGCCCTGTCCCGTGCCATCGAGGCGGCGCTGGCCCGGCCCGAGGAAGCGAGGGTCAAGGGGGAACAGGCCCGGCTGCGGGCCTCGGCTTATACCTACGGCCGGCGGGCCGAACGCTTGCTGGAGATCGTGCAAGACATCCTCGGCAGTTCAAGATGAAACGCTGCTTCCGAATTGTCCTGTTGCTCTGGCTTCTCCTGGGGGACATCGGGCCGTCCTTGGCCCAGGAGCAGCACCAGGCCGGCCTGGTGGTGGATTTCGGCGATGGGCGGGTCCGGGTGCGGGTGGTCTCCTTCGCCGAGGAGACGATCAGCGGGGTGGACCTGCTCCGGCGTTCCGGGTTAGATGTGGCGATGGTTAGCGGCGGCCTGGGCACGGCCATCTGTGCCATCGAGGGGGTGGGCTGTCCGCCGACGCCCCAGGAGTGTTTCTGTGAATGCCGGGGCGGCACCTGCCGCTACTGGGCCTACTTTCACCTGCGCGATGGAGCCTGGGTCTATGCCGACCGGGGAGCCGCCGACCGCCGCCTGGGCGACGGCGATGTGGACGGCTGGGTCTGGGGGGACGGGCGAACCCCGCCTCCGCTTTTGACTTGGGAGGAAATTCGGGCGGCTTCCCTCCTGCCCACTCCGACGGCCGTTTCTCCCCCGGCCGGTGGGCCATCTGCACCGACGTCCCCGCCGGCGCTTTCTCCCACTGAGACGTTGACCCCGACCGCTCGCGCAGATACCCCCGGAGGGCATGTTCCCACCAGAACGCCGGCCGCCCGCGCTGTAGATACCCCTGGGGGGTATTCCCCAACCGGGAGGCCAACGTTGAGCCTCTCCGCCCGGCCTCTTTCCTCGGCATCGGCCACGGCCCTGCCGACGGAAAGCGCTTCTCCCAGCGGTGGGCTTTTTTCCCCCACGGCCCTGGCCTTTGGGGGTATGGTCCTTTTGCTCCTGGGGTTGGCCCTCTGGGCTCGCCGCAGGAGGTAGGCGATGGCCGAGGAGACGGCCGGAGAAATCCTACTTCGATGTTACCAGGCGCTTCTGGGGGCCTATGGCCCGCAGGGGTGGTGGCCTGGGGGAGGACCTTTCGAGGTGATGGTGGGGGCCGTCCTTACCCAGAATACAGCCTGGGGCAATGTGGAACGGGCCCTGGAAAACCTCAAGGCGGCGGGGGTGTTTTCTCCGGCCGGCCTCTACAGCCTCCCACAGGAGGAGTTGGAGCGCCTGCTCCGTCCGGCCGGCACCTACCGGGTCAAGGCGGCGCGCTTGCGGGCGCTCCTGGAGTACCTCTTCCATCGGCACGGGGGCGACCCGACGGCGCTCTCTCGGGGGAACTGGACGACGCTACGGGAAGAACTTTTGGCCGTCCCGGGCATCGGGTGCGAGACGGCCGACAGCATCCTCCTCTACGCCGCCGGCCGGCCGACCTTTGTGGTGGATGCCTACACCCGGCGGCTTCTGGGCCGGCTGGGCCTGCTTCCGGCCCCCCCTTCCTATGAGAACATCCGTGCCCTTTTTATGGCCCACCTTCCTCCGGACCCCAACCTCTACGGCGAATATCACGCCCTCATCGTCCGCCACGGCAAGGAACGATGTCGCAAAGCCCGGCCGCGTTGCCCGGGCTGTCCGCTAGCCTTCTGTTGCCCTGGTGAATCTGTTGATCGTCCGCAGCCGCCTACCCATACCCTCCCGCGGGTCCACAATGGGCCGGCGCATCCGATCCAATGAAAATGTTACCGAAGGGGTGCATCCCCAACCCGTCGGACAATGCGCCCTGTCGCCTGTTGGCCGTCCGTGTGCCGGAAAAAGTGGCCAACCGGCGGCGACAGAAGTTGCGCGAGGAGGCCCGGAAGAAGGGGCAGGCCCCCAGCCGAGTTCGGATGGACTTGCCGATTGGACCATCTACATCACCAATGCGCCGGCGGCGGAGGAAGGCGGTGAACGGGGTGACGACGACTGCCGGGCAGGCCGCTTCAAGGCGTGGACACATCCGACGAGGAACCGGTCCGTGCCCTACCTCCGGATGCGAGCGTGCCAGACCTTACGGGCACTGTACGATGCCTTGGGCCCAGAGGCAGTCTGCGCAAGAGGGAGAGTTCCCCCAGCAATCGGCGTTTTCCTCGGCGTAGGTGCAGGCCATACCGCAGTCCACACAGGAAGGAAAGCGCATCTCCCGCACCTTGGCCCGGAAGAGGACGTACGCATCGGACATCCAGATGTCGGCTAGCGTCTGTTCAGGCACCCGGCCCAGGACGTAGCGGCTCACCTCTTTACGCCGGCCGTAGATATAGTAGGGGTAAGAGTGCATCAGGGCATAACAGGGGCTGACCCCACCGTCCCAGCCGATCACGATGGACCGTTCCTCGATGAAGCGGCAACGTCGCCAGGCTCCCCACTTCATCCGCGGCAGCCGGGTGATGCCCCAGAGCACCAGGTCGCCGCCGGGAACGGGCCAGCCGGTCGGCGCCGGAAGCGGTTCGTCGCGGTCGTAGAGGATCTCCTCGGCCATCTCCTCGGTATGGGGAAGAAGGTTGGAGACCAGAACAAAGTCGGCCTCCAGTTCACGGGCCAGTTGGGGGAGGCGTGAGAGCCACTCCAGGTTGCTACGCATCACCACGAACTCCATCCCGATGCGGGGGAGCACTTTTCCCCGCTGTCGGGCCTTTTCCCGCAGGATGCGCATGTTGTCCAGTACCCGGTTGACCCCGGCGGCGACCCGGGCCCGGGCATAGGCCTGGATGTGCACCGTATCCAGAGAGACAACGACCCGCCCCATCCCGGCGTCGAGCAGTTGCTCGGCCATCGGTCCGTCCAGAAGCAGGCCGTTGGTAGTCAGGGCCACTTCTACCCCCAGTTCGGCGACCCGGGCGGCCATCTCCGGAAAACGCGGGTGGGCAAGCGGTTCACCGTAGCCGCCAAAGGTTACCCGTTTCAGATGGGGAAAGGCCCGCAGGCCCTCGATCACCGCCTCGAACGTCTCCCAGGACATTTCTCCGGACGTGTCTTTCCAGACCTGGCGGACGCACATGGCACAGTCCAGGTTGCAGCGGGCGGTGACCTCGATATAGGCCCGGCGCACGTCCGGCCGGGCCAGGTGTAACGCCAGGTACTCCGCACTACTTTCCGGAATCAGGCGCGTCCCCGCTCTCAGATCGCAGCGGACCTCCACGCCTTCCGGCAAGAACAGCCGGCCTTCGATTTCACCCATTTGCTACCCCAAAAAGTTTTGAGAATCAGCATACCCTGCAGGCCCCGCCTCTGCCGTGACTTATATCACATCCGGGGAAAATGCAAGCGTGCGCCCAGGGAAAAAGCCTTGACGGGTTTCCTTTTTGTGCTATAGCCAAGGCAAACGACGGCCGATCCTGGTTGATGGGCCTCTGTATGGAATGGACAACCGCATTTTACCTCTAACGAGACCCGGACCTTGTTAGATAAACCAGGGGCAGATAGATCTGGAATTGCCGGCCCGGTCCGGCACTTACCCACGTGCCGGCCTGGCGCTCGAGGGTGTTTCCGGCTCCATCGGCAATCGCCACCCGGTTCAGCAAGAGCGTGCCGCTCGGCACCCGGGCATCCACGATCACCTGGAAGGGCAATAGGACCTCCTGGCCGGCCGTGACCACCCCGTTCCAGTAGAGATGGCCGTCGGCCGAGGTCATCCCAGCCGGCAGGCTGGCCGTGACCACGCTCACGCTCACCGGCAGGGTGTCGGTGAGGGCGGCGTGGGCCGTGGCCGGGCCGGTGTTGCTCAGCACCAGGGTGTAGGTGAACACCCCGCCGGCCGGGATCGTCGCCGGGGCCTCTTTGGTGGAAGGGGCGAGGTCCGGCAGCAACGCGGGAGCGCCGGCCACCAGGATGCGTCCCCACCGCCCATTCAAAGGCACAACCAGGCTGCCGCCGTTCACGGTGAAAGTTCCGCTATTCAATGTGTCGGTGAGCACCATACCGTCGTCGAGGTAACCGACCACCGGGATCGTCGCCGTTCCGGGCGCACTTCCGTTGTTCAGGGCCACGACGACCCGCTCACGATCGTCCCAGCGGATGAAAGCGTAGAGGTGGCTGGCATCGTCTACCAGCAGCGTCTCGAACTCGCCGCCGCGCAGGGCGCTGTGAGCCCGGCGGATGGCGATGACCTGCCGGTAGTGCGCCAGCAGGCTCAGGTCCGGACTGCCGCCCAGGTCGGCCCAGGGATAGGTGCGCCGGCAGTCGGGATCGCCACCGCCGGTCACGCCCACCTCGTCGCCATAAAAGATGGTGGGCGCGCCGGGGACGGTCATCTGCAAGAGGACCAGGAGTTTCAGACGATCCTTGTCGTTGTCGAGCAGTTGCAACACGCGGGCGGTATCGTGGCTGTCGACGAGTTGCATCATAGCGTAGATGGCCGGCCGGGGGATGGCCTCGCGAAAGCCGTTGAAGGCGTTGTCCCAAGCACTGGGGACGCCGCCGTTGGCCCAGCCGACGATCCAGTCGCGGAAGCAATAGTTCATCACGCCGTCCAGTTCGTCGCCGCGCAGGTAGGGGGCGTAGTCGGCGCAGGCCCCGGTTACCTCGCCCAGCATGAGCGTGTCGGGGTTATGAGCCTTGACGTAGGGGCGCATCTCCCGCCACCAGGTGTGGCTGATGTCCTGGGCCACGTCGAAGCGCCAGCCAGCCGTGC
>JASFBA010000073.1:0-61654 GCA_036172265.1 Chloroflexia bacterium | reverse complement strand
ACCTCCCCCTCCCCACTCCCCCCGTCCCCAAAGTCCCACCTGTACGATACGCCCGTCCCCGAAACCACCGTCGCCGTGAAATGCGTCGGCCGGCCCAGCACCGTCGGCCCGTCGTTCCACGCCCCAAGACCGCCGATAGGTACCTCGGTGATCACCGCCGTCGTCGTCGCCACATCCTGGCTGACGCTGTTGGTGGCGGTTACTGTAACGGTATAGAGGCCCAGTTCCGGATAAATGTGGGACACCCTCTGCCCATTGCCGGTGCTTCCGTCGCCAAAGGCCCAGGCATAGGCCACATTGGTTCCCGAGATGACCGTAGCCGTGAAATGGGTCGGCCGGCCCAGTTCAGTGGGACTATCATTCTCTGCCTGGAGCCCGTAGATCGGTTCCTCGAAAGAACCCAAGATGTTGAAGGCCTGAGGAGTAGTAGCCACGGCTACTTCCGGGGAAACAACCAGGGTGTAGCGGATATAAGCCGCATTCGTCGAGGGAGTAGAAGGAGGAATTCGCCACTGGTAACGGCCGGTGTTGGGAATGTCGGAGGCGACGGGTATCCAGGGGCCGGCCATCCCGTAGAGGGAAAGTTCCAGGGAGACCGTTCCCGGACCGCCGGAAGGAATGGCGCTGATCCAGTCCACAAAGATGGTCCCTCCGGCATGAAACGATTCTCCCCCGTGAGGGAAAACCGGATTGATCTCCAGAGCGGCCGGCGTCGAATTCTCCCGGTAAAAGTGCATATGGTTCTGCGCGTTGAACCAGGAGCCCTCCTCGGAGACGAGCACGATGTCCGGGTAACCGCTGTGATCGGCATCTCCGCCGACCCGAAAGGCCTGCATATATCCTGGAGCGGGGGTGGTGAAACTGGCGATTTCGTTCCACCCTCCGGCACCGTTTCCTCCCCAGATACGTACCTGCCCCCCGCCGAAGGCGGCCACATCCAGATGCCCGTCCATATCCATATCGAACAGTTGGGCCGCCTCATAGGGGCCGCTGGCCGGCAGGTTGCCGGAGAGGCTCACCCAGTTCCCCGGGCCGGCCCAACTCCAAACCTCCACACCGCCGTTGGCATTGCAGAAAGCCAGATCGTCGCGGCCATCGTGATTGACATCTCCCAGGTCCACCCCGGCATGGCCTGCCGTACCTGGAGGAGGTAGATTGCCGTCGCCCAAGGCAAAGTTTCCCGTCCCATCTCCCAGGTAAACGGTGCCGTACTGGTGGGAAACGGCCAAGTCGGCGTTTCCATCGCCGTTCACATCGCCGAAAACAAGGTGCATATCCGAATTGCCCCCTAGGAAGCCGAAGGACTGCACCCAGGTGCCGTCCCCCTGGTTGAGATAGACGTGGATTCCGGCGCAGCAGCCAAAGGAAATGGAACCCACATCCAGGTCGCCATCGTGATCCACATCGGCAAAATCGGTGCCGAACATTCCCCAGGTCTCGCCGTTTGCGGCCAGGCCGTCATCCCAGGGCGTCCAGTTATGGCCCGTTCCGTCACCCAGGGCTACCTCCAGCAACTGGTCGCCGAAATCGTTTCCGGAGTAATTGTGGTGCATGCCGTAGCCAACGTCCACATCGCCGTCGCCGTCCACGTCGCCCAGGGCCACGCCGCCGTAGCCAAAGTCCCCGTTCATATACACGGCCCAGTGGCCGGCCCCGTCGCCGAACCAGACCATAACGCCGTGCTCGTCCGTGTTGACATAGGGAGAACCGTGGTCGCCGATGGAGATCAGGTCCAGGTAGCCGTCCCCGTTCACATCGCCCATTTCCACCTCGGTGGGGCCTCCTTCCAGTTGGGGAGGGGTCAGGCCGGAGGAAGATTCGACATAGGTCAGGGTATAGACTCCGGCGACCGTATTCGGGCCGGCCGAGACAGGGAAGAGAACCGCCGGCAGGACCAGCCCAAGAATCAAGACGATAACGACCGCACGACGCATCGTTCACCTCCAGATGCTTCAAGCGACGGTTCGGCCGTCATTGTAGTCCTACGGAAGAGCATTTGTCAAATCGGAGAGAAAGGCCCGAATCGCCGCGCCGACCTCCGCCGGCCGCTCCATCGGTACCATGTGGCCGGCCTCCGGGACGACGACGAAACGGGCCTGAGGAAGCAGCCGCTCCATCCGCCGCCGGGCCTGGGGGAAGAATGTCCGGGAGCGTTCTCCCCGGATGACGAGGGTGGGAATGTTCAGACGGGGGACGTCCTGCCAGACATCGGTAGGGGTGGTGGCGAAGATATGTGCCTCCCACTCCGGCGGGTAGGCCAGTTCCACCCCACCTTCTGGTCGCTCGCGGGTGCCGGTTTCCACATAGGCCCGGAGGCTTTCGGCCGGCCAGGTGGCGAAAAAGGGCCTGGCCCGCAAGTAATGGTAGCAGGCCTCCCGGTCGGGCCAGGTGCGCCGGCGACGCAGCGCCCCTCGTACCAGATCGGAAGGCACCTTCCTCCCGATTCGGCGCAGGACACGCATCAGGAACAATCGCCGGGGCGGAAGGATAACGGGGTCGATCAGCACGATAGCACGAAAGAGGCCCTGACATCGAACCGCCGCCCATAGGGTAGCCACACCTCCCATCGAGTGGCCGACGCCGATGATCCCGTGCAGTCCCAGCGCTTCCAGCCCTTGGGCCAGGTCGTCGGCCAAGGTATGCCAATGGGACATCTCCTCGGGACGGCTCCC
Source organism: Chloroflexia bacterium (assembly GCA_036172265.1). Taxonomy (GTDB): domain Bacteria; phylum Chloroflexota; class Chloroflexia; order DTKN01; family DTKN01; genus JASFBA01. The sequence goes on along the minus strand of JASFBA010000073.1, from coordinate 58,982 downwards.
CGGCCACAGCGGCCGCGCCGGCAGGCCGATGACGCGGTAACGGTCGGTCAGGGTCTTGGCCAGCGAGCGATAGGTGCCGGGTGGAAAGCCGTTGGCGTGGGCCAGGTGGACGACGGGGCCGTCCCCGCCGAAGTCGTGGACGAGGCGCCATCCGCAGGGTCGAAATTGCCGCCGAAACATCGGTCTTGGAACCGTCGAGCCTCTTTAGGGACGTAGCACCGCTACGCCCTGCCGTCCATCCGTTCGCCGGGATTGTAGCACAAACGCCTTCCCCCTGCAATCGGCGCGGTCGTCGGCGGCCACAGAAACAGACACCTTTGCCCACCGCTTGCAGTCGCCGATTGGAGATGGTAAAATAGGGATGGTACGATTTAAAGCCTGGCCTTGGACCTCTTCAGCCGGCCAAAGCCTGCAAAGTCCGCCAGTGTGCCGGAGCAGGCGGCCGTAGGGGCGTAGCGGCACCAGGCTCCTACGGCCGATTTTGCCGGCGGTTTCATCGGCGGCGGTGGGAGCCGAAGCAGATGAACCACCTTGCCCCGAACCAGGTCATTGAAGGTCCGTTCTGGAGCGAACCGCTACGGGTCCTCTCCGTCTGCCCCATCGGGCAAGGGTGGCGAATCGAAGCCGTTGGCCGCCACTCCCGCCGCTATTACGACCACACCCTCCAGCCCGCCGACCTGGCCCAGATCCGAGTTGTCCAGGAGAAGCGCCCCACCTTCACCGGCAACGCCGAGGCCTTTTTCCTCGCCCTGGAGGCCCACCGCATCCGCCTGGCCCACCAGTTTGACCCTCTCCTGGCCGTCAACGTCTCCCAGGTGGACCCACTCCCCCACCAGATCGAGGCCGTCTACCACCACATCCTCCGCCAGCCCCACATCCGATTCCTCCTGGCCGACGATCCCGGCGCGGGCAAAACCATTATGGCCGGCTTGCTCCTGAAGGAGTTGAAACTGCGGGGGCTGGTCCGGCGCACGCTGATCGTGGTGCCGGGCCATCTGAAGGACCAGTGGCGGCGGGAAATGAAGGAGCGTTTCGCGGAGGCCTTCACCGTCGTGGACCGCGCGGTGATGAACGCCACCTGGGGCCGCAATATCTGGCAGGAGGAACCCCAAATCATCACTTCCATGGACTTTGCCAAGCAGGATGACGTCATGGTTGCGCTGGCCGAGACCCATTGGGACCTGGCCATCGTAGATGAAGCGCACAAGATGGCCGCCTACCGCTACGGCGAAAAGACCGACAAGACCGAACGGTACCGCTTCGGCGAAATGCTTTCCCGCATTAGCCAGTTCCTGCTGCTGTTGACCGCTACCCCCCACCGCGGCGACCCGGAGAATTTCCGTCTCTTCCTGGACCTCCTGGAGCCGGGGATGTTTGCCAATTCCGACCTGCTCCTGGAATCGGTGCAACGCCGGGATAACCCCCTTTTTCTCCGCCGGCTGAAGGAAGACCTGCGCGATTTTGCAGGCCGGCCGCTCTTCCCGCCGCGCCGCGTCTTCACCCGGCTTTATCGTCTGAACGACGAGGAGAAACGCCTCTACAACGCCGTCACGGAGTACGTGGAAAAATCCTACAACAAGGCGTTGGTCAGCGAGAAACGAAACGTGGCCTTTGCCCTGCTTATCCTGCAGCGGCGCATGGCCTCCAGCGTGCGGGCCGTCCGCCGCTCGCTGGAACGGCGCAAAGAGCGCCTGGAAAAACTCCTGGAATTGGGCAAGTGGTTGGCCGAGGGAGGCCAGGTGGACGAAGAGGCATTGGAAGACGCCCCGGAAGCGGAACGCATGCGCCAGGAGGAAGAACTGGTTGAACGTCTGACCGCTGCCGAAACGCGCGAAGAACTGGAAGAGGAGATCCGGACCCTGGCCGACCTGGTCTACCTGGCCCGCGAGGCTGAGCGCTGCGAAATTGAGACCAAACTCAAGGAACTGCATCGGGTGATGGAGGACGAGTCCATCCGGAAGCGCGGCGAGAAACTGTTGATCTTTACCGAAGCGCGCGAGACGCTGGACTATCTGGCCGAAAAACTGCGCGCCTGGGGATATTCCGTCGCCACCCTACACGGCGGGATGAACCTGGATGCCCGCATCCGGGCGGAACACGAGTTCCGAGAGCACGCCCAGGTGATGGTCTCCACCGAGGCCGGCGGCGAGGGCATCAACCTCCAGTTCTGTTCGCTGATGGTCAACTACGACATCCCCTGGAACCCCAACCGTCTGGAACAGCGCATGGGGCGCATCCATCGCTACGGCCAGCAAAAAGAGGTACACATTTACAACCTCGTGGCCGCCGACACGCGCGAAGGTATGGTCCTGCGCGCCCTGTTCCAAAAACTGGAACGCATCCAACAAGCGCTCGGCTCGGACCGCGTCTTTGACGTCATCGGTGAGGTCATCCCCGGCCGCAGCCTCAAGGATCTGATCGTGGAGGCCATCGCGCGTCGCCGCTCCCTGGATGAAATCATGGGTGATATAGAAGCCGTCCCCGACGAGACCGCCGTCTGCAAAGCCCGCGAGGCGGCCATGGAAGCCCTGGCCACCCGTCACATTGACCTACAGCGGGTGCTGGGCGAGGACCGCCGCGCCCGGGAAAACCGACTGGTCCCCGAATACATTGAGCGCTTCTTTGAGCGTACGTGCCGCCATCTGGAAGTCCCTTTGGAAAGACGTCGCGACGGCCTCTGGCGCGTGCCATCGGTGCCCTACGAACTGCGCAACGTTTCACCGGCGTTCAAACACCGTCACGGCGAGATCTTTCACGAATACAACAAAATTGCCTTCGACAAGCAAACGGCCTCCAGGCACGAGGCGGTCTTCGTCGCCCCCGGTCACCCCTTGCTGGAAACCATCATTGAAGCGATCCTCTCCCGCTGCGAACCCGATGTCCAGAGCGGCGCGGTGTTCGCCGACCCCGACGGTCGGCTGGACGGCTGGCTCTGGTTCCTCCAGGGCGAACTGCGCGACGGGAACGACCGGGTGGCCGGCAAACGCGTCTTCGCCGTCTTTCAGCCCGCCGATGGCAGCGCTCCCCGACCCGTCAACAGTTCTATTCTCTGGAACCTACTCCCCTGGCAACCCGCCGCCGACGCCGAGCCGCCTCCGCCGGAAGAGGCCGTCGTCGCCCTTTTTGTGGAAACCGTCCTGGAAGAATACCGCGCCGAACTTCAGCGGGAACGGGAGCGCCACGCCCAAATCCGTCGGCGGTACGGCCTCCGTTCTCTGGATACGCTGATGATGGAGTCGCAGGCCCGGCTGATAGAATACGACACCCGTAGGGCCCAGGGGCAACCGGTCCCCGAAGTGGAAATCCGCAACGAAGAGCGGCGAAAGGAGGAACTGTCGGCCCGGCGGCGAGACCTGGAGGAGGAGATCCGCCGCCAAACCGTGTTGCTCCCATCCACGCCGCGCGTCCTGGGCGTGGCGCGGGTGGTGCCGCAGACGGCCGGCGACCCGGCCATCCGCTCCGACGCCGAAATCGAGGCCATCGGCGTGCAGGTGGCGATGGACTATGAGCGTCAACATGGCCGCGAGCCGCAGGATGTCTCGGCCCAGAACCTGGGCTACGACATCCGCTCCACAGCGCCCGATGGCACCGTGCGCTATATCGAGGTCAAGGCCCGCGCCACCACCGGCGCGATTGTGCTTACCCCCAACGAGTGGCTGATGGCCCAGCGGCTGGGCGAGGAGTACTGGCTGTATGTCGTTGAGAACGCCGCTACCGCACCCACGCTCCATACCATCCGGAACCCGGCCGCTAAACTCCGTCCGCAGGAAGTTGTGGAAATCGTCCGTTTTGTCGTCAACGATTGGAAGGAGGCCGCGACGCATGAGGGAACGTGACCTGCTCCAGGCCCTGGCCATTCGGCTCCGGCGCGAAGGATTGAGCGACCTTCAGGTGCGCCCTGGCAATCAGCGCGGCGCCGACCTGGAGGGACGCTTGCCCCATTCGCGCCGGCGCCTGTTCATCGAGGCCAAAGGGGTACGTGCCCGTGGGAACGAACAGGCGGCGATGGGCGAGGCGCTGCTGCAAATCCTGCGCCATTACGACTACGATGTGGTCTGCGCCATCGCTATCCCGCACACACCGACCTTTGAAGGGTTGCTGCGCTCCATCATGCCCGGCCTCGCTGCCCTCGGCATCCATGGACTGATGGTTCGCCCCCCTGACGAAGTGTGGTATATTCCACCGCAGAGAGATTTTGCGCCCGAAAAGCCGACTTCGTTGCTGGAAAGGTTAGACCGATGAAAAAAGAGGCAACGCCCCGCCTGATTGAAACCGACTTCCCCCTCCAGCGTGTCTCGGAGGAATCGGTGCGCGAGAAGAACATCCGCCACGGCCACATCTCCACCCTGCACATCTGGTGGGCGCGCCGACCCCTGGCCGCCTCCCGCGCCACCGCCCTGGCGGCGCTCTTGCCCGCTGACCCCGCCCGGCGGGAGGAATACCTCCGCCTGGTGCGCGACCTTTCCCCCTGGGAGGCGGTGCAGGGCGACAACCCCGACCTGGAGCGGGCCCGCGCGCTCATCCGCCAGGCCTGCGGCGGCCGCGCCCCGCGCGTCCTGGACCCCTTCGCCGGCGGCGGGGCCATCCCCCTGGAAGCGCTGCGTCTGGGGTGCGAGGCCTACGCCCTGGACTACAACCCGGTGGCCGTCCTGCTCAACAAGGCCGTGCTGGAGTATCCCCAGCGCTTCGGTCAGCCCGTGCGCCGCCGCGCGCCCGGCCGGCTGCTGGGCGAAGAAGAAGTCAACCCGCTTCTGGAGGCGGTGAAGCAGTGGGGCGACTGGGTGCTGGCGGAGGGGGGCCGGGAAGTGGAGCGCTTTTACCCCCAGGACCCCGACGGCTCCATCCCGGTGGGCACCATCTGGGCGCGCACGCTGCCCTGCCAGAACCCCGCCTGCGGCGCGGAGATCCCGCTCATGCGCCAGTTCTGGCTGGCGAAGAAGGACAACAAGCGGGTGGCGCTGCGGCCCCGGCCCGACCCAATCCGGCGGCACGTGGACTTTGAGATCGTGGAGGGCCGCGCCATAGACTTTGACCCGGAGGAGGGCACCGTCTCCCGTGCCCACGTGCGCTGCCCGGTGTGCGGCGGGACCATAGACGACAAGACCACCCGCCGCCTCTTCCGCGAGGGCAAGAGCGGGCAACGGATGGTCGCGGTGGTGCTCCACACCCCTCGCCCGCAGCGCGGGAGAGGGGCCGGGGGTGAGGGCGGCAAACGCTACCGCCTGGCCACCGCGCGCGACCTGGCGGCCTACCGCGCCGCCGAAGAAGCCCTGGAGGCCAAACGCCAGCAACTCTGGGCCGAATGGGGCCTGGACCCCGTGCCGGATGAGCCGACCCCGCTCGGCGGGGGGCCAGGCGCTGAACGCGCATTCTCGGTGCACAAATAAGGCATGGTACGCTGGGGCGACCTGTTCAACGCCCGGCAGAAGTTGGCGCTGATCACCTTTGCCGATGCGGTGCGCCGCGCCTATAAAGCCCTCACCCCCAGCCCCTCTCCCACGGCTGCGGGAGAGGGGAGCAAAACTCCCCCTTCTCCCCAAGCTTGGGGAGAAGGGGGCCAGGGGGATGAGGGCTACCCTAAAACGCCCCAGCGTCCCTCGCCTGACCTGATCCAGCGTGCACGCCAACTGCGGCAACAACAAACCCCTGCGGAGCAACTCCTTTGGGAACTGCTCCGCAACCGCCAGTTGCTCGGGCGTAAATTCCGCAGACAGCATCCCATCGGGCAGTTCATCACAGATTTTTTCTGCGATGATGCCCGGTTGATTATTGAAGTAGATGGCGCTGTGCACCAAGAACCAACCCAACAGGAGCGAGACCGTGCCCGTGAGGAAGTGCTGCGTCAATTTGACTATTACTTGCTGCGTTTCACCAACGAACAGGTGCTCAACGAAACGGAGCAGGTACTTCAGAGGATTGCCGAGTTTGTGCAGATGCATTCGTATGAAAGCCCTCACCCCCAGCCCCTCTCCCAGGCTGCGGGAGAGGGGAGGAAAACGCCCCCTTCTCCCCAAGCTTGGGGAGAAGGGGGCCGGGGGGATGAGGGCACCGACCCCGAATTCGCCAAAGCGGTGACGACCTATCTGGCGCTCACTTTGGACAAACTGGTGATGTTTACGAGTTCAAACTGTACGTGGAAGGTGGATACCACTCAAGTCATCAATGCTTTTGTTGGAAGACAAGCTATACAAATGACCTGGGACTACTTTGAGATGAATCCCATTTCTGGAGTAAGTGCTAGTTGGCCGAATCTTGTGGAAGTTTGTATAGACTCATTCTCAATCATACCTTCAATGACCTTCAGTCACCCCTCTCCCGAAGCCTCGGGAGAGGGGCTGGGGGTGAGGGCCCACCACGGCTCCGCCACCCAACTCCCCTGGCCGGATGACTACTTCGACGCGGTGCTCACCGACCCGCCCTACTACATCAACGTGCCCTATGCCGACCTCTCCGACTTTTTCTACGTGTGGTTGAAACGGACCCTGGGCGACCTCTACCCCGACCTCTTTGCCACGCCGCTTACGCCTAAATCGGAAGAAATCTGTCAGATGGAGCATTGGGACCCGGACCGCTATGCGGAAAAAACCAAAGAGTGGTTTGAGGCAATGCTGACTATGGCATTCTCCGAAATTCGCCGGGTGCTCAAACCAGAGGGGGTTGCGGTTATTGTTTTCGCCTACCCGAAAACGGAAGCATGGGAAGCGGTTATTAACGCGATTCTCAACGCCGGTCTCTACATGACCGCCTCCTGGCCGATCCACACCGAGATGCAGGCCCGCCTGCGGGCACAGGAATCGGCGGCGCTGGCCTCCAGCATCTACATGGTCTGCCGCAAGCGCCCGGCGGATGCCCCCATCGGCGAGTTCCCCGCCGTGCGCCGCGAGATCGAGGAGCGCGTCCGCCGCAAACTGGCCCAGTTCTGGGAAGAGGGCATCCGCGGCGCCGATTTCTTCATGAGCGCCATCGGGCCGGCGGTGGAGGCCTTTGGCAAACACGCCCGCGTGGAGAAGTTATCGGGTGAACCCGTTGAGGTCACTGAGCTCTTAGAGTACGTGCGCAAGGTGGTGAGCGAGTTCGCTTTAGAGCGCGTCTTGAAGAATGCTCAGCTGGGCGGCATAGATGCACCCACGCGGTTCTATCTGCTGTACCGCTGGACCTACAACCACGCCCGCGTCCCCTTTGACGAGGCGCGCAAACTCGCCTCCGGCGTGGGCGTGGAGTTGACCGAGCACTGGCAGGAAGGCGGGCTGGTCCGGAAAGAAAAGGAGTACGTGCGGGTGGTCACCCCGCAGGAGCGGGCTAAAGACGGCCGGTTTGAAAAACAGACCCAGTTTGCGACCATGGTAGATGCCCTCCATCGGGCCTGCATCCTGTGGGAGCGGAACCGCCAGAAAGAACTGGCCGAGCACCTCCAGACCTACGGCGGGAACGAATTCTGGCAAGTAGCGCAGGCGGTGAGCGAGGTCCTGCCCGAGGGCGATAAGGAAAAGCAGACACTGCAGGGCTTGCTCTACGGCCGCAAGCAGTACACTCTAGAACGGCAGCGCCGTCTATTCGAGGAGGAACGACGATGAAACCCTGGATTCAAGTCGTTACCCCGCATGTGGACATTCGTACCGGCAAGTTGGACGAGTCGGTCTTTGCCGCCGACCTTTCCGATGTGGTGGCCGATCGAGGGCCGCTGGAGTACCGGGATGCGGCCACCTTCTTCCGCAAGACCTATCTCACCCAGGGGCTGACCCACCTGCTGGCGGCCGTCCTGGGGAGGCTTTCGGGCGCCGGCGGCGAACCGGTCATCCAGATTCAGACCCCCTTCGGCGGCGGCAAGACCCACAGCCTGATCGCGCTGTATCACCTCATCCAGCACGGGCAGGAACTGAAGGGTTCAGAGGCAGTGGCGAAAATCCTGCCCGAAGCGGGGGTGCAGGAAGTGCCGCCGGCGGCGGTGGTGACCTTCGTGGGCACGGCCGCCGACGCGCTCGGGGGCCGCACGCCGTGGGGGGAACTGGCCGCCCAACTGGGCCGCTACGACCTCCTGAAAGAGCACGATACCCGACGCCAGGCCCCGGGCAAGGACCTACTGCATCAACTCTTGGGCGACCGGCCCATCCTCATCCTGATGGACGAGATCGCCGAATACGCCGTCAAGGCCAAGGACTTCCGCGACCAGGTGGTGGCCTTTTTTCAAGAACTGACCGAGACGGTGAAGGTGGCGCCGCGCTGCGTGCTGGTGGTGACCCTGCCTTCCAGCGCCCCCTACGGCGAAGAGGGCACACGAGCGCTGCACGAACTGCAGCAGGTCTTCAAGCGCGTGGAAAGCATCAAGGCGCCGGTGGAAGGGGAAGAGATCTATGAAGTCATCCGCAGGCGTCTTTTCGAAGATGCGGGCGACCCGCAGGAGACGCGCCGGACGGCGGACGAGTTCTTCGAGATGTACCAGCGGCTTGGCGATGATCTCCCCAAGGCGGTGCAGGAGCCGTCCTACCGCGAGCGGATGCGCAAAGCCTACCCGTTCCACCCCGAGCTGATTGACGTGCTCTTCGAGCGCTGGAGCACCTTTCCCGATTTCCAGCGCACACGCGGGGTGCTGCGCCTGCTGGCGAACGTGGTGAGCGAGCTCTACCAGAACCAGCATCCGGCGCCGCTGATTTTGCCGGCCCACCTCAACCTTGCCAACCCGGCGGTGCGCGGCGAATTCCTGCGCCATATCGGCAACGAATACCAGGGGGTCATCGCCGCCGACATCGCGGATTCAAACGCCAAGGCGCAGCGGATAGACCGGGAGATGGGCTCGGAGTACGCCCGCTTTGGCGTAGCCGGAGGACTGGCGCGAGCGATCTTCTTCGCTTCCTTCAGCGGCAGCGAGAAACGGGGCGTGGGGATTCAGCGCTTGCGCCTGGCTCTCCTGCAGCCGGGGCTGCCGCCGGCCATCATCGGCGACGCCCTGCGCCGATTGGAGGATGAACTCTGGTATCTGCACGTCGAGGGCGGCACCTACTGGTTTTCCAGCCAGCCGAACCTGAACCGGGTCATCGTGGAGAAAGAAGAGGCGGTCACGCCCGAGCAAATCACCGAAGAGATTCGGAGGCATCTGGAGGGAATGGCCGGCACCGAACTGCGGGTCATCCTCTGGCCGCAAGACTCGCAGGATGTCCCGGATACCCGGGAGTTGAAACTGGCGATTCTCCCGCCGGAGCACACGCGCCAGGCCAGGGCAACCCCGGCATTTGCCCGCGACCTCCTGGACAAATGCGGACAGACCTTCCGTACGTACCGGAACACCCTGCTCCTGCTGGCAGCGGACGAAGGCGAACTGGAGGGCGCCCGCCAGCAGATCAAACGCTGCCTGGCCTATCGCGCCGTTCGCGACGACAAAGCCCTGCTACGGCAGTTATCGGAGGAGAACCGCAAGTGGCTGGAAAGCAAACTCAGAGATGCCGAAGGCGGCATCGCGCACCGCTTGATCAGCGCCTATCGTTACCTGGCCAGGGCGGAAAGAGAAGTACAGTGGATGGACCTGGGCTTGCCCACGGTGGGCGCAAAACTTTCGCTCGCCCATCGGGTGCGGGAATATCTTTCTGACGAAGACATGCTGCTTGCCAAAATCTCGCCCCGGCACATTCTGGAAAAGGCCATGCGGGCAGACGAGCAGGAAAAGTCGGTGGACGAAATCCGGGAGGCGTATTTGAGGTATCCGAACCTTCCCCTGCTGGAGAGCAATCAGGTCCTGCTCGATGCCATTGCACAAGGCGTACAAGAGGGGACGTTCGGGGTGAGAATAGGCGATCGCGTCTTCTTCAAAGAGCGAATGGCCCCCCAGTTGGGCGCCGAGGCCGTCCTCGTGCGCAAGCCGACGGTGACCGTCCATGTGCCATCCGGACTGCCGCCAGAAGCGCCGGGCGAGGAGCGTTCCATACAGGCGGTCCATGAAGCCGGGGGGATATTGCCCCAGCCTGGGACCGTCACGGCAAAGACCGTTTACTATACATTGAAGGCGATCATTCCTTGGGACAAACTCTCCGAGTTTGTCCGCGGGGTGGTATCCCCCCTTCGACAAGACGGCGCGGATTTGAAGATCGAGGTGACCCTGGAGGCTCGCGCGGAGAGCGGCATCAGTCAAACGACCCTGGATCAAAAGGTCAGGGAGACTATCCAGCAGATCGGGGCCAGGATCGTGGAAGAAAAAGTCGAATAGTTGATTCGCTTTGGCACGAATGCGGCCGGAACGTACAAGGAGGAGGAAAAAAATGACCCCAACCCGCCGTTTTCTGACCGTCCTGTCTGTGCTGGCCTCACTGGCCACCCTCGGCACGATGGTGGTCCAGGCCGGCCCGCCGCCTGCTCCCCAGGGTGAGCGATGGTTGCCCCTGGGAGACGCCTCCCCCGCGCAGCCGACCCTTACGCTCCTCTCCGCCGACGAACACGCCATCGTCCTCCGGGCCGACCTGCCCGGCGTCTGGGCCACCGACGTCGAGGGCCCGTATACCCGCCTCTACGGTCCGGGCTACGGCCACGGAAGCGAAATCGGCCGGCCGGACCTCCCCGTCCTGCGCCGCGAGGTCGAAATCCCCTTCGGCGCCGAGGTATCCCTGGAAGTGCTGGAGGCTACCTGCTCCGACTCCACCCTGGCCGATCTGGGCCTCTTCCCCATCTACCCGCTCCAGCCCCCCATCCCCAAGGTCCCCGGCGCGGAAAACCGCCCCCTCACCGTTGACCGCGACTTTTACGAAAGCGGCGGCCTCTACCCTGAAGCGCCGCTGGCCCTGGGCGAACCCTACACCGTTCGCGGCCACCGTATCCGGCCGGTCGAGGTCTGGCCGATAGCCTACGACCCCGCCGCCGGCATCCTCCGCCTCTGTCGCTCCTTCACCTTCCGGCTGACACTGCGCGGAAGCGATATGGCCCGTACCCGGACTTTGGCCGAACGCTATGCCTCTCCTATCTTCGATAAAGCGCTCTCCCGGCGCATCCTGAATTATAACCAGGGCCGGCCTCTCCCACCCGCCTCTGTCGTCGGCTACCTCATCATCACCGCCGACGCGTACTATAACGCCATCCTCCCCCTGGCCGACCTGCGCGAAAGCCGGGGCTTTGACGTGACCGTTACCCGCTGCTCGGAGATCGCCGGCGGTTGCCTGAGCACCGCCGCCGTCAAAGCCTACATCAAAAACGCCTACGACAACTGGCCCATCCCGCCCTCCTACGTCCTCCTGGTCGGCGATACCGATACCATCGCTACCTACACCGGCCCTGTCATCGACACCTCCACCGACCTTTACTACGGCTGCATGGACGGCGAAACCGACTGGCACCCTGACATCGGCCGGGGCCGCTTTCCGGTGCGTTCTCCCCAACAGGCCACTATTATGGTGAACAAGTACCTGGCCTATGCCGAACTCACCGGGAGCGAACCCTGGGTGAAGACGGCCTCTTTCCCGGCCACCTGCGACCGATACTGGATTGCCGAAGGGACTCATAACTATGTCATCAACTCTTATACCGCGCCGGGGGCTACACCGGAAACTTTCCCAATCTCAATAACCCAGGCGGCGACCAACTCTATTGTGTCACCTACGGCGCTACCCACGATGACCTGGTCCAGATGTTCAACCAGGGCCGCTGGGTCATCATCTACTCCGGCCACGGCTCCTACGACGGCTGGGAGATGGACTTTACCCCCAACGATGTCCGCAACCTGACCAACTACGGGATGTTCCCCTTTGTAGCCAGCCATGCCTGCCTCTCCGGCGACTTTGGCCAGACCGAAGTTTTTGGCGAGACCTGGGTACTCCAGGATAACAAGGCCGGGCTGGTCTACTGGGGTTCTTCCACCTATTCCTACTGGGACGAGGACGACGTCCTGGAACGGGCCATGTTCGACTCCCTCTTCGCCCCCGGCACGCCCCACGCCGATGTCTGGACAATGACCGACGACGGGCTGGCCGCCGTCGAATCGAGTTATCCCGGGAATGCCCGCTACTACTGGGAGACCTACAACATCCTGGGCGACCCGGCGGTCAAGGTCTTCCTGGAGCCGGACCTGCCCACCTTCACCTTCGAGGCCACGCCGACCGAGCATGAGATGTGCGAAAGCGGCGTCGTTACCTCCAGCCTGATCATCCGCAGCCTCTTGGGCTACTCGGAGACGGTCTACCTGGAGGTGGGCGACCTCCCGGCCGGCCTCACCGCCACCGTCGTTCCGGCCTCTGCCCCCGCTCCCTTCACCGCCACCCTCACCCTGGAGGTGGCCGCCGGCACACCGGCCGGGGACTACTCCGTCCTCATCACCGCTACCGACTATGTCTCCTGGACCCACGATGCCCAGGTGCTCCTCCATCTCGCCACCGACCCACCCGAAGCCCCAACGCTCCTCTCCCCGCCCGATGGCGCTCCCGACCAGCCCCTCCAGCCCACCTTCGAATGGGCCGAGGCCTCCTGGGCCCGGACCTACCGCCTGCAGGTGGACGAAAGCCCGCTCTTCCCCACACCGCTGCTCGATGTGGGCAACCTGACGGATACTTCCTACACCTCTCCGGAAGCGCTGGCCGGCGGGAGGTGCTACTGGTGGCGGATACTGGCCAAAAATGGCTGTGGAAGCGGCCCCTGGGCCATCCCCTTCCGTTTCGCCACCGTGGCCCTGGGCGTGGCCTTTTTCGACGATATGGAATCGGGCAGCGGCCAGTGGAGCCACGCCGCCGCCCAGGGAAGCGACCAATGGCAACTCAGCACTAAGTGGTCGCACAGCCCCACCCACTCCTGGTACGTCCCCGACGACTTCGTCATCACCGATAGCCGTCTTTGGAACACCATGGCCGTCGCCCTGGGGACCGGAAGCACCCTGACCTTCTGGCACCGCTACTGGTTCGAAGAAAACGGATACGACGGCTCCGTCCTGGAGATCTCCACCGACGGCGGCGACAACTGGAGCGACCTGGGGCCTTATATCACCTCGGGCGGCTACAACGGTACGATCAGCACCGGATGGGGCAATCCCCTGGGCGGCCGGCAGGCTTGGGTGGGCGACCTGACCCAGTGGACACAAGTAACGGTGGACCTGGGGGCCTTTGCCGGCCAGAACGCCCACATCCGCTGGCGCATCGGCTGCGATTTCCTCACAAGCGATGAGGGCTGGTACATTGACGACGTAGAGATCACTGCACCCCTCCCACCCAACCCGGCCCCGACCTTGGAAAGCATTACCCCCAACCACGGTCCCTATGGCCACACCACACCGGTGCAGGTCGAGGGCAGCGGCTTCCTGCCCACTCCGGACCTAAAACTGGGGGAGACCTGGCTTCTTTCGGTCACGCTGGTCTCCTCCACCACCCTGAACGCGGTGGTTCCAGATACCCTTGCCCCTGGGACCTACACCCTCACCCTCTACAACGGCGATTGCCAGGAAGCCATCCTTCCCAACGCCTTCAGCGTCGTCACCGGATGCGTTACCCCCACCGTCTCCCTCGCAAGCGATAGCCCGGTGGAACTCGGAAGCCCCATGCACTTTACGGCCACCGTCCAGGGGACTCCCCCCGTCTTTACCTACACCTGGGATTTCGGCGGTCCGGGCTACGGAAGCGGATTGGACGGCCCCACGCCGGTCTATACCTACACAGACTACGGCTTCTTCACTGTGACTGCTTATGTCTCCAATACTTGCGGTATGGGGGAGGCCGGCCTGTCCGTCGAGGTCCTTTGCTTTGCTCCCCAGGCCGCCTTCACCTCCAATAGCCCCGTTATCCTGGGCGAGCCGATGCGCTTTACTTCGGCCGTCTCCGGCACCGGTCCCTTCTCCTACACCTGGGATTTCGGCGACGGCGTGGGCATAAGCCACGAACCCAACCCCATCTACACCTACACCACCGCCGGCTCCTTCACCGTCACCTTGACCGTGACCGGAAGTTGCGGCACCGCCGTCGCCCGGAGCGTCGTCTCCGTCCTCCCACCCTGCGAGGCTCCCCAAGCCGCCTTCACCTCCGATAGCCCCGTTACCCTGGGCGAGCCGATGCACTTTGCCTCGGCCGTCTCCGGCACCGGCCCCTTCTCCTACACCTGGGATTTCGGCGACGGCGGGGGCATAAGCCACGAACCCAACCCCATCTACACCTACACCGCCGCCGGCTCCTTCACCGTCACCTTGACCGCAACGGGAACCTGCGGAGCAGACACCTTCCGGGACACGGTGACCGTTCTGCCATTCCGCCACCTGATCTATCTGCCGCTTGTGTTCCGCAGCGCCCTGCCCTGAAAACATCGGGGGGCGGGGACGTCGGGACAGCCCCGCGTCCTCGCCCCCGATATCCCGAATTGGAGCCATGGCAGCCTCCCTCCTGGGTGGGCGACGGCGGTGCCTTCTACCCAGAAACACCTCGCCCATGAGTTTTCGGATAGGCAAGCCCTGTTCTAATTGACAAAAGAAGTGGGATAGGGTATAGTACAAGCGATCGGTCTCCCCTTCCGTTGGAGCCATCCCAAGGAGGATATGATGTACTGCCCGTACTGTGGAACCCCCAATGCTGACGAAGCCCGCTTCTGCGTGAACTGCGGCCGGCCGTTGGTTTCGGCCGCTGCTCCACCCCCGCAGGCCCCGCCACCGGCCTACCCGGCGACTCCGGTTGTTATGCCCCGTCCGGCCGGCGCTGTCGGAGGCGTCCGTCTTCTTGGCCTCATCACGCTTGGCCTTTCCATCCTCGTTGTTCTGGGCTTTTTCCTGATGGACTGGGTCGGAGGCTTTACCGTAATCAGCGGATGGGATATCTTCAACGAAGTTGTGCTAAGGGACGTTGGAAGATACTTCGACTGGCTGGGTGAGATATTCCAAATCGTCACGAGAGGTTACGCTTCCTGGACGACCTTTGCCTGGGCCATCACCATCGGCCTGCTCTGGCTTGTGCCGCTTTCCGCTCTGGTCGCCGGCATCTACGGCCTGTTCTTTCTCGCCACGCCCCAAACGGTGCGCAAGGTGTGGGTCATGGTTTTGACAATCGTCGTGGCCCTGATCGTGCTGGGGGCGTTGCTGGGCTTTACTGCGGCCTTTGTCGGACAAATGGGAACCCCGCTCCGGTTGGCAGACCTAAAGTACGGCTTTTGGGTCACTTTGATCGGCTTAGGTGTCCTCCTCCTGGTCGGCCTGGTCGGGGTAGCGGCGCTTGTGCCGCCGCAGCAGCGATAGGGCCTTCCCCAAAAGAGAATATGCTTCGACCCTACGATCCCGAACGCGATTACGCCGCCGTCCTACGCATCTGGAAGGAAGCCGGCTGGGTGCCTCCGGGGAAGGAAGAGGCCGTCGCCTTTATGCTCTCCTGTGGCCGGCCGATGGTGGCCGAACTGGAGGGCCAGGCCGAGTGTTTCGTCCAGACCGTCCCCGGCATGCTCCGCCACCTGGAGGAGGAACTCCCCTTCTCCGGAGTTGCCGCCGTTGCCACCAGCCGGGTGGCCCGCCGGCGGGGATTGGCCGGCCGGCTCACCGCCCTGGCCGTAGCCCTGGATGCGGCCGAGGGAGCACTTGTCTCCGGCCTGGGGGTATTCGAACAGGGCTTTTATGACCGTCTGGGCTTTGGCACCGGCCCCTACGAGCACTTTGTCTCCTTCGACCCGGCCCACCTCCGGGTCTCCGCCTGCGCCCGCGTTCCGCGCCGCCTCACCCCCGACGACTGGGCGCTTGTCCACGCCTCGCGGCTGGCCCGCCGGCGGGGACATGGCTCCATCAACTTGCACCCGCCCGAGATGACCCGGATGGAAATGGCCCACCACGATAACGGCTTCGGGTTGGGTTACTGCGACGGCCCTGGCGGGGAACTGACCCACCACATCTGGTTCTCGGTCCGCAACGTGGAACACGGCCCTTACTTCGTCCCCTGGATGACCTTCCAGAGTGCCGAGCAGTTCCAGGAACTTGTGGCCCTGCTCCGGGATCTGAGCGACCAGGTGCGCCTGGTACGGATGCGGGAACCGCCGGGCATCCAGTTCCAGGACCTCCTGCTCTTCCCCTTCCGTGTCCGCCAGGCCACACATGGCTCGGCACTGGAAAACTGGATGCGGGCGACGGCTCCTTACCAGGTGCGTATCTGCGATCTGGCGGGTTGCCTGGCCCGGACGCACCTTCCGGCCGGCCCGGTGCGCTTCAACCTGCACCTGAGCGACCCCATCACCGCCTACCTGGACGAGCAGGCCCGCTGGCGCGGAGTGGCGGGGGAGTACATAGTCACGCTGGACATGGAATCGAGCGCCCAACCGGGGACGGACCCTTCCCTCCCCACCCTGCGGGCCTCGGTGGGCGCTTTCACCCGATTCTGGCTGGGGGTACGGCCGGCCAGCGGCCTTTCCTGCACCGACGACCTCGCCGGCCCGCCGGAACTCCTGGCCCGACTGGATCAACTCCTCTGCCTGCCCCCGCCGCTGCCGGATTGGGAATTCTGAAGCCCCGGCTTCCTTCAGCCCCGATCGCCCCCTCAGGCCGGCCGAGGCATTGAGGGCCAGACCGATGGTACGATAAGAGTGAGGCAGAAATGGCTTCGCCTGCCAAGGGACATTTTTGTGATAAAATAGGGGGCAAGCAGTTGGCCCCGTAGGAGTCCACCGTATGGACATCGTTAGGTCAAAATTACCGCCTTCCTCACCAGGCGCAAAGGATAATTCGATAGATGGAAAACATCCATAGCGCGATCGAGCGACTCTACCAGGACGAGACCTTGACCGCCGACGTGGACGACGCCGCGGCGAAGGTGCTTTTGCACTGGGGAGCAGAGCAGATCAAGGCCGGCCGGACCGA
Source organism: Chloroflexia bacterium (assembly GCA_036172265.1). GTDB lineage: Bacteria > Chloroflexota > Chloroflexia > DTKN01 > DTKN01 > JASFBA01. The sequence goes on along the minus strand of JASFBA010000073.1, from coordinate 42,214 downwards.
GGAGGAGGTACGTCAGGTCATCCGTACCCTGAACCGGGTCATCTCCCGGCGCGCCTTCCTCTCCCCGGCTGAAGCCCGCGCCCGCTTGGAGGCAGCCGGCCTCCCGGTGGACGAGGCCGTCCTCTCCGGCCTGTGGGCCGAGGCGCCGGCTGAGGGCACGCTGGCGGAACGGCTGGTACGGGCCCCCTTCGAGATCGTCGCCGAGGATCCCCACAGCGCCGCCCGGGCCGGCATCCTCCACACCCTCCACGGCGATGTCCCTACCCCGGCCTTTATCCCAGTGGGCACCCAGGCCACCGTCAAGACCGTCTCTCCTGATGAACTGCGCGAGGCGGGAGCAACCATTGTCCTGGCCAACACCTACCATCTCTACCTCCGTCCCGGCGCTGATGTGATAGCCGAACTGGGTGGACTGCACCGTTTTATGGGTTGGGACGGCCCTATCCTCACCGATAGCGGCGGCTTCCAGGTTTTTTCCCTGGCCGCCAACCGCCAGGTGGCCGAGGAGGGTGTAACCTTTCGCTCCCACATAGACGGCAGCCTCCACTTGTTCACCCCCGAGAAAGTCATCGAGGTTCAGGAGAAACTGGGGGCCGACATCGTGATGCCGCTGGACGAATGCACCCCCTACCCCTGTCCTCGCGACTATGCCGAAGAGGCTCACCGGCGTACCCTCCGCTGGGCCGAGCGCTCCCGGAAGGCCCATCGCCGGCCCGACCAGGCCCTCTTCGGCATTGTCCAGGGCAGCGTCTACCCCGACCTGCGCCAGGAAAGTGTGGAGGCACTGGTTGCCATGGATTTCCCCGGCTATGCCATCGGCGGCCTCTCCGTAGGCGAACCGAAGGAGGTAATGCATGCCGTGCTGGAGGTGTGCCTCTCTTCCCTGCCCCGGGAAAAGCCCCGCCACCTCTTGGGCGTCGGTTCGCCGGAGGATTTCTTCGAAGGGGTGGCACGGGGGATGGATATGTTCGATTGTGTCCTGGCCACCCGCATCGCCCGTCACGGTTCCCTCCTGGTGCGCGAAGGCCGTCTGAACATCCACAACGCCTCCTACACCCGCGATCCCCGGCCTATCGAGGAAGGCTGTACCTGTTATACCTGCCGGCACTTTTCCCGAGCCTACCTGCGCCACCTTTTCCAGAGCCAGGAAATTCTCGGGCTGCGCCTGGCTACTCTCCACAACTTGCACTTTCTCCTCCGATTGCTCGAGGACATTCGCCGGAGCATCCTGAATGGGACGTTCCTTGCCTTCAAGGAGGAGTTTCTGTCCACCTTCCGGCCGGTTCCAGAGGAAGTCCGCCAGAATGAGGCAGCCCATCGCCGCCGGGCCCGCTTGCGGTCTTGACAGGGTGAGAACTTGGCAATGAAATCCAGCCGCCCCTCCTTCCGCAAGAAACAGTTCAAACAGGTTCGCCCCTTGAACGAACGGCTGATGCGGCTGGGGCTTTTTCTGGCCCGTATCCTTCCCCGAGCGATAGGCTACCCTCTCGTGCAGACGATCGCCTGCCTGTGGGGACTTTTTTCCCCGCACGCCCGAGGCATCCTGGAGAGCAACCTACGGCCGGTACTGGGGGAAAATCGCTGGCGCCGGCGCTGGGTGGCGTTGCGCATCTTTGCCCACGCCGCCCGACAGTACTATGAAATGTTTTACCTGCCCTCCGTCCCGCCGGCCAAGATCGCCTCTATGGTACACTTTGACGAGCCCGGCTGGTCACGTTTTGTGGAGGCCCATCGTTTGGGAAAAGGGGTCATCCTGATCGCCCCGCACCTGAGCAGTTTCGACCTGGCCGGCCAGGCCCTCACCGCCCGGGGCTACCCGATGCTGGTGCTGGTCCTGCCGGAGCAGGAACGGGGGTTTCTTTTCCTCAACCGGCTGCGCGAATTTCAGCAGACACGCATCATGCCGGTGGGTCCCAAGGCCCTTCGGGCCGCCCTGCGTGTACTGAGCGAGGGGGGAACCGTGGTGACCGGCGCCGACCGGCCGATCAAAGGACAGGGCATCGAGGTCGAGTTCTTCGGCCGGCCGACCCTCCTCCCCGACGGCCCCGTCCGGCTGGCCCTGCACACCGGCTCCAGCCTCTTCCTGGCCTACTGCCGACGAGAAAAAGGGGAGTATCGGGTCAACATGTTGCCCATCGAACTCCTGCGGGAAGGCGAGCGCGAGGCCTGCGTCTACGAAAACGTCCAGCGCATCGCCCGGGCCATGGAACCGTGCATCCGCGCCCATCCCGAGCAGTGGCACCTCTTCCAGCAGTTGTGGGAGTAGGCCGAGCCGTCAATCTACCCGTAAGTCGGATCGGCAATCCGACCTATATCCGCTCCTCGACCGTCCGGAGGATGGCCTCCCGTCGCTTGGCCAGCCCGGCAAGGACTTTTTCCATTCGACGGCGCGCCTCGGATACGAACATCTCGTCCTCGATGGTGGGCAGGTTGATCTTGACGTTCAGAAGGGCGCTATGGACGGCGGCCTCGCCCAGGAGAGCGGCGATTCCGGCATCGCTCACCGCCAGGCGCGACCCCTTCTCGGCCACCGGGCCGGAAAGTTCCACCACCTTCCGTGCAGCCTCGGCGATCTCCAGGGGCACCCGGGTGGCCGCCATCGTGGCCTCCTGGATGGCGGCGTAGCGATCGGCCTGCTCTTCCTCCGTCTCCCGGGGGAGTTTGTAGGCGGCCGCCAGCCGGCCGTAGGCCTCCACGTCGGCCTGGATAAGCCCCTGTAGGAGAAGCCGCAGATTCTCCGCCTCCTCCCGATAGCGGCGGATTTCCCCTTCTACTTCGGCATACTGCTTCTTGCCGATGGTCAGGTCGCAGACCATCGTCACCAGCCCGGCCGCCAGCGCCCCGCTCAGGGCGGAGACGCTTCCACCTCCCGGCACCGGAGCCTTACTGGCCAGTTCGTTCAGGAAGCCTTCCACCGTCTTCTGAAGAAACGTCTCGCTCATCGGATCACCTTCGTCCTTTCTATTTCGGAGCGCAACGGATAACGTCCACACGTTTCCCGTTCATCGCAGTAGCCCAGGCGTTCGCACTTGGTCACCAGGAACGATCCCAGGAAAGGCTCGACGGCGCGCACGAGTTCGGCCACCCGGTTGAAGAGTTCGCGAATCTCCCACTGGGCCCGGACGCAGGTGCGCAGCCCGACGACGTGGATGAGTTCGCGCAGGTTCATGGTTACGGTCAAACTGGTGGTGACCGCCTGGGGAAGGACAAAACGGGCATCCTCCGGGGGAATGCCGGCCGCCACCGCTTCCTGGTAGAGGCGTTCCGATGCGGCCATTGCCTCCCGGTAGCGGCGAAGCCATTCCTCCCCGGCCCGGACCCAGGAGGCCGGCGTTACGTAAGGAAACGGCCCCTGGACATAGCGCTGGGACTGCTGGCTATAAGAGGCCAGGCGGTGGCGGACGAGTTGATGGCTGGCAGTGCGGGAGATTCCCGTTACGGCGAAGGTGAAGGAGACGTGTTCCAGGATGGAGTGGTGGCCGCTCTCCACAACCTGGCGGATCAGGCGCTCCATCCGTTTTGGCGTGGCCCCGTCTTCCCATAACTTCGCCGGCGAAAGCACGCTGTAGCAGGTGCGGGCGGCGGTGTAGAGGAGGCGCAGCGGGTTAGGCGTATAGGCCAGGAGACAGACTTCCACAGGAGTTCTCCATAAATTTCAAATGGCCAAATGTCAAAAGGGGCCGAAGCAGAAATAGCCCAGGGCGGCCAGGCAAAGGTAGGAGCCATAGGGCATATAGTCGTCGGCCGAACGCCTCCGGAGGAGCAGGAGCAGCCCGGCGCCGACGGCGGCCAGGACAATCCCCAAAGAGAGGGCCCACAGCGCCCCGTAGAAGCCGGCCATCGCCCCGATGCTCCCGGCCAGCCACACGTCCCCCAGGCCCAGGGCCTGGCTGCGAAAGAGCACCTGTCCCAGGAGGAAGAGCAACCCGAAGAAGATCAGCCCGACTCCCAGGCCGGCCAACCGGTTCTGCAGTTCCAGGCGCAAATTCCCTCCCCAGAACGAGGAAAGCAGGGCCAGCACGGCAGGAGGGAGGATGACGATGTAATAGATGTCCTGGTACAGCCAGTCCAGAAAAAGGGTGAGGATGAGGGCCAGGCTAAAGAAGGCGTGAAGGCCGGCCGTCCCACCGAGGCCATGCCGCCAGACCAGGAGGGCAAAAACCGCTCCGGTCAGGAGTTCGACCAGGGGAAAAAAGAAGGGTATCGGCTCCCGGCAGCGCCGGCAGCGCCCCCGTTGGAGGAGATAGCCCAAAAGCGGCAAAAGTTCCCACCCCAGCGGCCCCCCGCAACGGGTGCAGCGCGGCCGGTGAAAAAGGCGGAGACGATCTTCCCGGGGCAAACGCCAGATGAGCACGCCCAGGAACGTGCCCAGGAAAAGGCCCAGGAATGCAGCCAGAGCGATGTACATCTTGCTTTTCCCCCGGTAACAGTAGGACAACCCTTGCGGAACTGTTTTACAAATTTGGGGATGAACGTGCCAAGGCGGGTCCTACCTACCGCTGGTAACGCTCCACGTTTCTGGCGTGCTCCTCCGACGTTCGGGCAAAGGCGTGTTCGCCGGAACCGTCATTCTTGGCCACGAAAAAGTAGTAATCGGTCTGGGCCGGGTAGAGCGCCGCCCGAAGGGAGGCCAGGCCGGGGTTGCAGATCGGACCGGGAGGGAGGCCGGCATAGCGGTAGGTGTTGTAGGGGCTGTCAATTTCCTCCAGGCTTTCGATGCCCAGTTCGTCGAAGTAGAGCACCGGCCACCAAGTGCCCTGTCGGGCGTTATAGCCCACAGCGTACTGCACCGTCGGATCGGCGGCGAGGGGCCAGCCGGCCTTCAACCGGTTGAGGAAGATGCCGGCGATGATAGGGCGCTCGGCATCCACCACTGCCTCTCGTTCCACGATCGAAGCCAGCGTGACCACCTCGTAGACGCTCCTCCCCTGGGCCTGGGCTTCCCGGCGCATCTCGGCCTCGAAACGCTGGTCAAAGTTCCGCAGGATAAAGTCCACGACCTGGGTGGGGGTATAGGCGCGGGGAACAAGGTAGGTGTCGGGGAAGATGTAGCCCTCCAGGGAGGCACCCTCCGGGCGGTCGGCCAGGAAATCGTAGTTGTAAGGGCGTTTCACAGCCTCCAGGAACTCCTCGGCCGACATCACCCCCTGGATCTCCAAGGCCTCGGCCACCTCCTCCAGACGCAGCCCCTCGCGGATGGTGAAGGTGATTTCCTCTACCAAGGGCGAGCTGGCCAGCGTCTCCAGGATTTCGTCCAGGGTCATGCCGTAGCGCAGGATGTGTCGGCCGGCCTCCAGACGGCCGTCCATCCCCCGCACCCAGGCCCAGGTGCGGAAGAGCCAGTCCGCCGGGATGGGCCAGACGGCTTGGATGAGGTTCTGCTCGGCCAGACGGCGGGCGATCCCGGCCGTGGTCTCTCCGGGCTCGACGATAAAGACCACCTCCCCCGAACGAGGCGCGTTCGCCAATAGGGGAAGCGAGGGCGAAGTGCGCAGGAAGCGGATGGCGTAGAAGAGGACCCCTACCACGACCAAGGAGGCGATCAGGAGAAGGAAGGAGAGAAAACGCAAGAATTCACGCATCTCAGCCTCGCTTTTCCATTGTGCACATCGGCGGTTCCGCCCGTATTATATGACACCCCGGCTCGTTTTGCAAAAGGCCGCATTCTATATTTACCGGTGGTATGGTTCTTTCAAAAGATATCTTAGCGGAGGAGGCGATGACTGCCAAGGAGAAAGACCTGAAAGGTCTCCAAGGCTTTTCCAGCCTTTTCGACCAACGAGCCACGGACCGGATCCGGGCCAGGATTTCCTCTTCGGCTACGCCCCCTGATGCTTTCCCCCATGCCCACGGCCGGCGGTACACCGGCCTGGCAGAGCGTCTGGGCGGCTATACGGGAGTAGCAGGCGGAAAAGACGGCCAGGCGTATGCCCCGGCGGGCGAGCATTTCCCCCAGTTCGGCGGCAGGCAGGAGGTTGGCCTCGCCGTAGGGTCCTTCGAACTGGAGGCGGCCGCTTTCGCCGCCGGGGATATCGAGGACAAAGAGGTGGGGCGGGAATTCGCGCAGGGCATCTGCAGGGCCTCCACGGTGGCCTGAGGCAGGAGGAGCAAGCGGACGGAGCCACTCTGCAGCGCCCCGATGACGGCATCCAGTTGGGGCACTTCACACAGAGGAGGCGTGATCCAGGCCTCCGGGGCCTCTTCCCAGCGTGCTACCGGCACGACTTCACCGCCTTCTTCAGCCAGCAAGGTGATGAGGGGACGGGGCAGGGCCACCAGAACCCGGAGCGGGTTATCCAAGGTGCGCCTCCTCAACAAGCCGGCCCAGCACCAACGCCAGCCCGGCGCTGACGTCGCGGTGGGTATCGCCGCTACATCGGGCGGCCAGTTCCTCCACCAGGCTCTCCAGGCGTTCGATCTCTTCGGGTGGGAGGTGGGAAAGCATCGCCCGGCCGGCCCCGGCCAGTTCCGGGGCATAGGGCAGGAGCGGCCGGAGATAGAGGAGCGGCTTCAACTGGGCCGAGAGGTACAGGAGACGGGCCCGCGGCTCCCATCGGGCCATCTTCCAGAGCACCACATCGTCCTCCTTCGCCTCCAACTGGTACAGCGCCAGGGCCACCTGGTCCTGGATGAAACGGTGCTCGGCCAGGAGAGCAGCGGCCTCCATCCCTTTGATGGCGATGGCTACGAAGTAAAGGATTTGCTGGAGGATTTCCAGTTCCACCCCCCGCGCCCGGCTTTCGGCAATGAGCGAGCGGGGGACGGAAAAGCGGTAGAAATCGGGCCGGCCGTGCAGGACGCTGTGGGCCACCACCTGGTGCAGCGCCCCCTGCTGGACAAGCGGAGGCTGGGCCTCCAAGCGTTCCAGACAGACGCTCAGCCGGGGCACCCCCTCCCAGGCCTCGTGCGTGGTCAGGAAGCCCTCCTCCCCGGCCGTGATCACGCCGGCCTCCTCCCGCCGACGGGCCGCATACTCCCGCCAGCGGGCCAGGGTGTCGAAGAGGCAAAGGCTCACCGCCTCCGGCAGGGGAACGGTGAGGGCACGGTAGCAGGATTCGATTTCCTGCCGGACGGCCTGGACCGTCTCCTCAGGAATGGAGCCATACAGTTCCAGGGTAATCTGGGGGATTCCTGTGCGGGCCCAGGCGAACTGCATCCTCACACCACCCTCCATCGGCTTCCCTCGGACGTCTTTTCGACCTCGATGCGCACCGGGAAGAGTTCCTTCAACTCCTGCAGGTGAGTGATCACCAGAATCCTCTCGAATTCCTTCTCTACCGACCGGATGGCCTCCACCAGGCGCAGCCGGCCCTCGGCATCCTGGGTGCCGAAACCTTCATCAATGACCAGGGTCTGGAGACTGGCGCCGGCCCGGCGGGAAAGAAGCCGGCTCAGGGCGATTCTCAAGGCCAGGTCGATGCGCAACTTTTCCCCACCGGAAAAGTTTTCATAGGGGCGGGTGCCTCGCGAGTCGGAGACGTGAATATCCAGCGTCTCGACGACTGTGCCCTGCTTCGTCTCCCTTTGCATGGCCAGTTGTAGGGCCATTTCCCCGTCGGTCATCCGGGCCAGCAGTTCGTTGGCCTCCTGTTCGATCTCGGGAACGGCCGTCTCAATGAGCATGGCCTGGACGCCCCGCTTCCCCAGGGCCAGGGTCAGTTCCTCATAGATACCCCGGCGTTCCACCGCCTCCTCATAGGTCCGCTTTCTTTCCCGACAACGTTCCTCGGCTTCCTGAAGGCGTTCCAGGGCGCCGCGGGCGCTTCCCTGGGCCTGTCGCGCCTGTCCCAACGCCTCCTGGGCCTCGCGCAGGGCGGCTTCGGCCTCTTCCCGACGGACCCGAAGGGCCTCCAGTTCGGCCAAGCGGCTTTCCAGGGCAGAGAGGTGCTCCTGCTCCCGGGCACGTTCCTCCTGGTAACGCCTCCGGGCGGCCTGCATTTCCTCCAGGAGGCGCTCTCCTTCGGCCAGGCGCTCGCGGGCCCCTTGGAGTCGCCGGTATTCCTCTTCCACGCTCCGGAGCCGGGCCAGTTCCTGCTGGACAGCCTGGTGCTCCTCGCGGCGATAGTCCAGGGCAGCAACTTCCTTCTGGATGGCGAGCAAAGCGGCCCGTTCCTCTGGCGCATAGGCGGCTTCTTCCAGGGCGCGCTCGATTTCCTGCAGGCGGCTTTCCCTGGCCGGCCGCTCCTCGGCCAGTTGGGCCAGTTCCATCCGGCTCCTTTCCAGGGCCGTCTGCTGTCCCTCCAGGAGGCGCACCCGCTTGAGTTCCTGCTCCAACTTTTCCTGCTGGGCGCGGAGTTCGGTCAGGCGCTCCTCCCGACGGCGAATCTCGGCCTCTTTTTGCCGATAGAGGTCACGTTTTTGCTCCCCCTCGGCCTGGTAAGAGGAACGAATGTGGGCATACGACTCCGGGCTGAGGGGACTCTGACAAAGGGGACACCGGGTGACCTCCTCCCCCAACATATCCAGTTTTTGCCGCAGCGCCTCCATCTCTTCCCGAAGGCGCTGGCAGTCGGCCTTGAGGGTGCGGACGGCAGCGACCTGTTCCTGGGCTTCCTCGAGCAGGGCTTTGCGCTGGGCCTCCTTCTCCCGGAGATCGGCCAGTTCCCGGGCGATTTCTTCCAGGCGGCGGTCATAGGCCGGCAATTCCTCCAGCCGTTCGGCCATTTCCCGAAGCGACTGGCGCAGCACCTCCCGCTCCGTCACCAGGCTGTTCCTGGCCCGTTCGATAGCCTGCTCCAGGGCGTGCTGGCGCTCGGAAAGGGCGAGAAGCCGGCCGGCTGCCTGGGAAAGGGCCTCGTTGCGTTCCCGCAACTCCCGGAGACGGCGTTCCCCGGCCTCGATTTCGGCCGCTCGTTCCATCAGGGCTCGGTCTTCCTGAAGGCGTCCCTCCGTCTGGGCCATCCGCTCAGACAGATGGGCCACTTCTTCCTCCAGCCGTAGGATGCGCCGGCGCACCTCCTCCGCCTGCCGAGCGTCGGCCTCCAAGGAGGTAAGGCGACCCTGAAGTTCGGCCAGTTCCTGCTGTCGGACGGCAAACGCCTGCTCCTGTCGGGCCGCTTCTTCCTCGGCCCGGGCCAGGGCTTCCTCCAGTTCCTTCCGGCGGGCCAGTTCCCGCTCCAGTTCGGCGATGCTCAGGGAAAGGGTGTGGAGGTTCCGTTCCTCGGCGCGCAGCCTCTCGCGGGCCCGTTGCTCCAGGACATCGTAGTAGCCCAGGCCCAGGATATCGGCCAGGATGTCCTTGCGTTCGGCCGGCGTCTTGAGGGTAAACTCGTCGGCCCTCCCCTGGAGGAGGAAGGAGGAGTTGATGAAGGTATTGTAATCCATACGCAGGAGTTCGATGATGCGCTGCTCTGTCTTGCGGATGCTCTCGCCGGACATCGTTCTCCACCCCAACGGGCCGTAGACCTGGAGTTCCAACCGGGTTTTCCCCGCTCCTCGGGGACCGCCGCGTTCCCGCCGGCGGTAGACGCGGTAGTGAGTTCCCTCCAGGAGGAACTCGAATTCCACCTCCATCTCCTGGGTTCCCTGGGCAATCAGGGCATCGTCGGAGCGAGCACGGGCTTGTCCCCAAAGCGCCCAGGTGATGGCATCCAGGATAGCCGATTTGCCGGCCCCGTTCGGTCCGGAAAGGCAGGCCAGACGGAAATCAAACTCCAGGGGAGGAAGGCCTTCTCGATAGCACATAAAATTGCGCAATCGGAGCGATACCGGAATCACCGTGGTTACCTCCGTAGGGTCCATACCCCACCCTCACCCCTAACGGTGCGGGGGTGAAGAAAGGCCGGCAATGGAGCAGTTTCCAGCCGCTAGCAGCATGCCCTGATGAATATTGTACCACGCCGGCGATGGGGACGCAATTGGATGACGGAGTAACGGCCTACCGGGTAGGCGAAAGCGACCACGGGTAGGCGAAGGCAATGCCTTCGCCTACCCGTATTTTCTGCGGATTTCTTTCTTCTACTCCCCCCGCTGTGCTAAGCGGGCCTCGCGCTGCTTCAGGCGTATCTCGCGCTGGCGGCGCCGGCGCTCGGCTTTGCGCTGTTTTTCGCGCATAAACTCCCCTTTGGAGATAAAGAAACGCTTGCGCCGGTGGTCGCGCAACTGGCCACTTTCGTTCAGTTCGCGGCGGAAGCGCCGGAGGAGTTCCTCCAGGCTTCCGGTGCTTTCACGTTCGGCACGGGCCATCCGATTTTCACCCCCTTTCGTGGGTTTTACAACGAACCGGGTTCCCCCGGAACGGTCCTACGGCCAACGTCGGGATCATGCCGGTTCACCTCCCGGCTTCTTATAGCGGAAGGTGATGCGGCCACGGCCCAGGTCGTAGGGAGAAAGTTCCACCTTGACCCAATCGCCCAGAAGGACGCGGATATAGTGCTGCCGCATACGGCCGGAAAGGTGGGCCAGGACGGTGTGGCCGCCCTCCAGTGCCACACGGAAGGTGGCATTGGGCAGACATTCGATCACCCGGCCTTCCACCTCGATCATGCTTTCTTTGACCCTGCCGGCCGTCTTCTTCTTGGGCATGCTTTGTCCTCCGATATAGAAGCGTGTCGCCGACCAGGAACGAGTAGCAGCGCTACTCCCCTATGATCTGCCGTACGGGAGGCTACGCCGCACCCGCTTCCGCTCGCATGGGGCCAGTGCCACCATCGCCTCGAACTGCCGGCGGGTACGGGCCGGCTTCTTCCGCCGCAGGTGGCTGCGCAGCCCTTTCATGCGCAAAATCTTGCCTGTCCCGGTGATCTTGAAGCGTTTCTTCGCACCTCGATGGGTCTTGAGTTTATATCCAGCCACTTTTGTCTCTCCTTGATACAACATCCCCTGCCGGCACGATGCCGGCGAGGCGAGGTTGCCGCCGGCCTGGGCCAGCAACAGACCCGGAAAGGCCCCCGAAGGCAGTTTTTTCACAGAGGTTTACTTGGAGGCCCATGGGGTACAACATCCTGAACCCTACTCCTCCGTCTCCTCGGACGGTTCGTCCTCCTCCGAGTACGCTCCGGAGACCGTCTCTTCCTCGGAAGTCCTTCCCGCTGCGGGCACTTCTTTCGTACGAATGTGGCGGCTCCGCCAATCCTCGTATTCCTCGGGCGTCACCCGCTTGAAACTGAGACCCAACCGGCGGCGGGCGGAATCGATCCGAATAACCCGCAGGGGCAAGACTTCGCCCTCTTCAAGCACATCCCGGGGATTCCCCACCTTTTCCTCGCCCAGTTCGGAGATGTGCACCAGGCCCTCGACGCCCGGTTCCACCTCGACAAAGGCTCCGTAACTTACGATCCGGGTCACCCGCCCGTCAATCAGTTGTCCCAGGGTGTACCGTTCCTCAATACGCTCCCAGGGGTCACCTTCGGTCTGACGCAGGCTCAGGCTCACGCGTTTGCGCTCTCGGTCGACCCGGATGACGCGCACTTCCACCTCATCTCCCACTTTCAGCATCGTCCGGGGATCTTCCACCCGAGTCCAGGAAAGTTCGGAGATGTGGATCAATCCCTCGACGCCGTCCAGATCCACAAAGACCCCAAAGTCCTGGATACTGCTGACCCGGCCGCGTACCACCTGGTCTTCCTGGAGTTCCTCCAGCAGGCGCTCTTGCTGCTGTTCGCGCCATTCCCGGTAGGCGGCCCGTTCGGAGAAGACCAGCCGGTTGCGTTGCTGGTCCACCTCGATCACCCGCAACCCCAGATGCCGGCCAACCATCTCGGCCAGCCGGCGGTTCCGCTCTTCCGGAGAAATCGAGCGGGGAAAACCGGTCAGATGAGAGGTGGGGATGAAACCGCGCAGCCGGCCAAAGTCCACCAGCAACCCGCCCCGGTTATACCCGCTGACCCGACCTTCCCAGATCTCCTGGCTTTCCAACAAGGCCACGGCCCGGTCCCAGTCGGCCTGCACCAGTCCACGGGTGATGGAGACGATGGTCTTTCCTTCGTTGTCCTCAGGAGTAACCACATAGACGGGGATCTCCACACCGACGGCCAACTGGCTTCGCAGTTGGGGGTCCATCCGTTCCAGTTCCCGTGCGGGCACGAAGCCTTCCCGTTTGGCCCGGATGTCCAGCACCACCTGGTTGGGGGAAATCGAGAGGATCACTCCTCGACGAATCTCGCCTTTTCGCGGGGGGGCGTAGGCCTGATCGGCCAGCAGCTCCTCCATCGAAATCTGGCCCTCATCTATTATACTCTCCGACATACCGTTGGTCCTCCAGGACATCATCAGAAAAAGGCCGGCCCTATGCGAAGAGGGCCGACCGCTAGCCATCCCGACAAAGCCGTCACCCGGCTTTGCTCCAGCAACCGAACTGCTCCGGTTGCTTTGCCCTGCCATGGCCTGTGGGGCCAAGACACCTCCTGGCGCTTGAGCTCGCCGGTCCTCATTCTCATCAAGTTTTCATTATACTCCTTTTCGCGAATTTCGTCAAATTCAATTCGGGTCACATTGACATCGCTCCGCTCTTGCTGTATAATACAAACGGTTCTACCGTTCAGGGGGAAAACGTGGGTGAACAACGGTACAGGAAAATATCGCTTTTCCGCACTCGGAAGGGCTTCCTCGGGGTAGCCTTGGTGTTGGCAGTCTTCATCGCCCTGAACGCCTGGCCGGCCCGCAGCGAAACCCCCGCTCCCGAACCTTCGGCGTCGCCTTCTCCGGCCCCGGAGGAAAAGGTTCTGTACACCTTTGACCTGCAAGGCGCATTTCTCGACCACGGAACCTTTGCCGCCCCCCTTTCCCCTGAGCAACCTGTTCCCGGAAAAAGTTACGGCGACCTCCTGTACGACTACGACCTGACCCTGTTCGTAGCCACGCTACAGGGCCTCGTCAACCGCGCCGGCCCCCGCCTCTACGTCTACCACGCTGCCGGCGTGGATGACTTCTGGCTTCAGACTTTCCAGTCTCCTGGGGAATGGCTGGCCGATTATACCCTGGTTCCCCTGCCGGACCTCAATGCCCTTCTGGAAACCTTCCGCACCGAAATCAGTGGGACGGTAGTGTGGGATGAAAGCGTGCCGGCCACCCTGAACGTGGCCACAACCATCGCCGGGGTTGAGAACCTGGCGGTGATTCGCCGGGGCAGCGCGCTCTACGAGACGATCACCCGGATCCTGCCTGTACAGGTGGACCTGAGCGGGCGTTTCTCCAGCAAGGCCGAGGCCTATCGCTGGGCGATCCGGGAGTACCTGGAAACAGGCCGTTGCAACTCGCGCCTCCTGGCCTATATCGAGGACGGCTGGCCGGCCATCCTCTACGGCCGCCGGGAACTCACCCGGGGGGCGCCCTCGGTCTTTTCGCGGGACTACCTGGTACAGAACCGGGCCTTTGTCTTCGACCTTTCGCCTTGGGCCGACGAGGCCCCGGTAGACGAGCCGGCCCAGCCCCTGGGCCAGGACCGGGCCGTCCTGGAGGAAATCTTCTCCGCAGCGCGGCGGCAGGCCGGAACGGAGATGATCTCCATCTGGGGCTTTGTGCCCTGGTGGCAGAAGTATTCCAACAGCACGGGGGCCGGAGGAAACCACGATCCGGTGGAAGGGGAATGGGAAATCGCCTGGCTGGCCTCTTCCTATGGGGCCTACTTCAGCGGCAGTATGGGGGACATCTTCGGCCTGGATATGGCCAACGCCTCCGTACATCGTTTTGCCCCCTTTCCCGAAAGCGTTCCCCGACCGCCTTCACCTACGCCGGACGAACTGCGGCAGCGCGGCTACCTGGAAGGAGAACGGGTTGCTCCAAAAACGTATATCCTTTACTATATGGGCGATTTTGACTTTGCCCAACCGCTTTACAGCCTGATGCCGGAACTGTGGTCGAGCGAGCACCGGGGCGAACTGCCACTGGCCTGGGGCATCAACCCCCAGATCATCGAAATTTTTCCTGATATCGTTTCCTACCTCCTGCGCACCCGCACCCGGAACGACTTTTTCGTGGCCCCCGATAGCGGGGCCGGCTACCTGAATCCGGAGGCCTTGCCCCAGGAACTATGGGAGTCCTGGCGCCGGCATAACCTGGAATACTACCGCCGCCTGGGACTCTCTATTACCGGCTTTTTCCTCAACGGCAAGGGCGGCGAGGCTCCGGACGAGGTGGTGGACCTGTATCGCGCCTTTTCTCCCGACGGCATCACCTTCAACTGGCACCACCTGGTCGGGGTGTGGCCCCGGCTTCAGGGGAACACGCCGCTGACCGCCTTCCTCCACTACGGCCTGGGACAGGGCGATGCCCTGGAAACCTGGGTAGAGCAAATGGACAAGGCCTACGACGAATACCGGCAAAACCATGGGGAAGGGCCGGTCTTCCTGACCTTGCGGTGCGTGTACACTTCCCCCGATTTCCTGGTGCAGTTGACCGAGGCGTTGCGCCAGGCCCACCCGGAGCGCGATTACCAGGTGGTGGATCCGTATACCTTCTTCGCCCTGATGCGCCAGGAACTGGGAGGAAAGAACGAGAAACGAGCCACATTCCTCCGGCCGATGCTGCCCGGGCAGGCCACGGCCGGCGAGACACTGCCCCTGACCTTAGCCGTGCGCAACGACGGCTGGGAAGTCTGGCCGGCCCAGGAAGTCGGCCTGGGCTTTAACATCATCCCGGCGGCACAGGCCGGCGAGGAGCCTCCCGGTGCCACAGGAGAGGCCCTCTTCTTGCCTCTCTTCAAAGATGTGCCACCAGGCGGGGTGTATACCTTCACCCTTCTCTTGGGCGCGCCGGTGCGGCCGGGCACCTATGTGTTGCGCTACGACCTCCTGCACCAGCCCTGGCAGTGGTTCTACCGGGAGGGCAACTTCTGGCAGATGGAACAGATAGAGGTGCAGCCAGCGCTCCCACCGGGGATGGGTATTGAACCCCCATCTCTCCCTCCCTGGCCGACACCGGCCCCCTTCGGACCGGAGGGATTGCCAACGCCCGGCCCACAACAGGCTCCCGAGGTGCCGGCCACCACAACGCCTTCGCCCACCCCCACCTCGATGGTGACCGTGACCCTGCCCACCGGCTGGGATGTCCCTCCGCTGGTGCAGCAGGGACTGGCCGGCCGGGCCGTCTGGGCCATTGCCCGGGATGCCCGCGGGCGCATCTGGTTCGGGGGCGAACGGGGAGCAGCCGTCTTCACGCCGAACAGCGACCTGACTTCTGCCGACGATGAATGGCATATCTATACCCCCGACGACGGACTTCCTAACCAGTGGATCACCGCCATCGCCGCCGACGAACGGGGCGGGATCTGGTTCGGCAGCCAGGGAGGAGGAGCCGCCTACCTGGACGAGAGCGGCTGGACGCTCTATACCGAAAGGGACGGCCTGGCCTCCAACTGGGTACGGGATATTGCTATAGACCCCCAGGGATTGGTCTGGTTTGCCACCCCCAAGGGGGTGAGCGTTTTCTCCGGATCGGCCTGGCAGACCTTTTCCAGCAACAACTCTCCTCTGCCCCGAGATGTGGTTTCGGCAATCGTCATAGACCGGGCCGGCAACCGCTGGCTGGCCACCGAGGGCGGGGGAGTGGTTTTCCTTTCGGCGGATGAGCGGGAATGGCGTACCTACACTACAGCCGACGGATTGGGAGACGATTTCGTCCTGGCGCTGGCGGTGGACCCGGCCGGCCGGGTCTGGGCCGGCACTTGGCGAGGCGGTGTCAGCGTCTTTGATGGGACGAGGTGGGTAACCTACCGGAGCGAGAACAGCGGCCTGGCGGCCAACTGGGTGCAAGCCCTGGCCGCCGACAGTCAAGGGCGCATCTGGTGCGGCACCTATGGCCTGCCCGGGGCCGGCCTGAGCGTGCTAACACCGGAGACAGGACAATGGCTGCGCTTCGGCTCGGCCGACGGCCTCCCCTCCGAAAACATCTCCGTCCTGGTCGCCACCCGCCCCGGCGAAATCTGGGTGGGCACCGAGATGGGTGCCATCCGCTACCTGGAGCCGCTCCTTCTCTTTGCGCCTCCCATCTCTCCCACAACAACGACGCCTGTTCCGCAGCCACAACCCACCCTCGATCGGGATCACATCATCACCTACCGGGGCGGAGGCGAGGCCGCTCCCTCCTTGTTCTCCGGGCGAGGAGAGTCCCCCCTCCAGGCAACGGCCACCCCCACTCGCCTTCCCTCACCCACGCGGGGCACGCCCACCCCCACGCCGAGCCGCCTGCCCTCTCCTACGCCTCCCGCGACCGCCTCGCCCACGCCGCCTCCCACCGTGCCCCCCACCTCATCCCCAACCCCTTCCCCAACCCGCACCCCAACCGCCACGCCTACCCGAACATACACCCCCACCCCATCACCTACCGGCACGCCCCCGACAGCCACGCCTACCCGAACGTATACCCCCACTCCATCGCCCACCGGCACGCCACCAACCGCCACGCCCACCCGGACGGCCACGCCTTCCCCCACTTCCTGCGGCGTCTGCCCGACCTCGCCGCCCGGTCCTCCGCCCACACCTCCTCCCCTGCCCACACGGGAGAGCGATCTGGAAAAGGTGCATACCTTTACCAGTTCCTGGGGCAAGGTATTGCGCATCACCGATCGGCCTCCCGGGAATGCCCTGCGGGTACCTGATACTAAGGGGATCGGCGGCTGGCCCATTCGGGTTTATGTAAATGCCGATACCCTGGTCTGGGTGGCCGGCATTCAACTGGAACTCAGTTACGACACCAGCCTTCTTACCGCCATAGGGGTGAACCTGACCCCCCGCACCGAGAATATGACCCGGCCGGTGCCGGTGCTGGATACGAGCCGCGGAAAGGTCAACCTCCTCCTCTTCTCGGCTGAAGGGGCGGCCATTCCCCCCGGCCGCGGCCCGATCGTGAGCCTGCTCTTTGAAGTGCGCGAAGGGGCCGCAGATAACCAAAAGGCCCAGATTCACATTACCCGGGCCATCCTGTCCGATGTGGACGGCAATGAGGTCAGGATTCCTACCCAGTATATCTACGACGGTTACCTCGTCATTTGCTCCTCCTGTTTCCTGCACAACGGAGATATCGATAAAGACGGCAAGGTCACCATCCTGGATGTGCAGCGCGGGATTAACATTGTTACCGGCCGGCACATTGCCGACGACGAAGAGGTCGTGGCCTTGGACATCACCGGGGACGGCGTCGCCGACGTACTGGACGTGATCAAGGTGGTCAACCTAGCCCTGGGGAGAGAGGAACCGGCCCCCTGGCCCACCGCCACTCCCCTCCCGGCGATAACACCGACGCCTACCCCCGTGGCGACAGAGACGCCATCTCCTACACCTGTGATGACGGGCACGCTGACCCCCACACCCGAAGTAACGGCCACGGTAACCCCCCTCCCCTCGACACCGACCCCTACTCCCTTACCCTCTCCCACCCCGGGCACACCCGTGCCAACCGCCACCGTGCCCCCGACTCCTACCCGAACTCCTTACCCGGCCTCGTCAGTCCCCTTTTCTTCCCTCGTTCCTAGAGGCAGGCGATAGGCCCGATTTTTTCCCGAAAATGCCCGAACTGGTACGCTTCCGTTTGCTCGCCGCCTTTCCCGAAGTCGTGCACGGCATTTCCGACCGCACCTTCGGTTCGGTCCATCCTCCGGAAGACGGAGGACGCCAACGGCTGGCTGAGGCACTGGGCATTCCGCCGGAGGCTCTGGTTCCCACACGGCAGGTACATCGGGATGAAGTCGTAGTGGTCCCCGGGCCGGCCTACGGCTGCTGGCGAAGCGGTCGCGGGGCGGATGGCCTGGTTACGAACACGCCCGGCCTCTACCTCCTGGGGTATTTCGCCGATTGCGTGCCGATCCTGGCTTACGACCCGGTCCAACAGGCCGTGGGACTGGCCCATGCCGGATGGCGGGGGACGCTCCTGGGAATCGCCGGACATCTGGTGGAAGTGATGGAACAGGCCTTTGGCACCAAGGCCGCGGACCTGCGGGTGGGCCTGGGGCCTTCCATCGGGCCGTGCTGTTACGAGGTCGGGGAAGAGGTCATCTCCGGTATACGGGCACACCTGCCCAAACCGGAAACGCTCCTCCGCCCCGGCCGGCCAGGACACGCCTACTTCGACCTGTGGGAGGCCAACTGCCAGGCCCTCCGGAGGACCGGCGTGCCGGAAAGGCAGATCGAACTTTCGGGCATCTGCACTTCTTGCCAGGTGGAACGCTTCTTCTCCTATCGCCGGGAGGGAAGGTTGCAGGGGCTGTTTGGAGCGGTTATCGGCCTGCGAGAGGATCGGAGATGATGAGGAACGCCGACGAGGAGATGGTAACCTGCATCGCTGCCCGTCTGAAGAAAGTGCGGGAACGCATAGCCGAGGCCTGCCGGCGGGCCGGAAGACATGCCGGAGAAGTCGACATCGTGGCCGTGACCAAATCGTTCCCGGCCGAGGTGGTGCGGGCCGCAATAACGGCCGGCCTGAGCGAGATCGGCGAGAACCGTGTCCAAGAGGCCCGCGACAAGCGGCTTCTCTTAGGAAACATCCCCGGAGTTCGCTGGCATCTGGTCGGACACCTCCAGAAGAACAAGGCCGGCCTGGCCCTGGCCCTCTTCGACCTGATTCACTCGGTGGATGACCTGGAACTGGCCCGCATCCTGAATCGGCGGGCCGCCATGCTCAACCGAACCGTCCCGATCTTCCTGGAGGTAAACGTCGGAGAAGAGACCACCAAGTTCGGCTTTCCACCCCAGGAGGAAGGGCTCTTCCGTGCCGTAGAGGAAATGCTCCTCCTGCCCTACCTCCGGCTAGAAGGCCTGATGACGGTAGCCCCGATCGCCTCCGACCCGGAGCAGGTGCGGCCGATCTTTGCCCGACTGAAAGACCTGCGGGAAAAACTTCGGGAACGCTTCCCCGAGGCCCCCTGGACCCACCTCTCGATGGGGATGACCGACGATTACGTCGTTGCCGTGGAAGAGGGAGCGACGCTTGTGCGACTGGGACGGGCAATTTTTGGGGAAAGGACGTAGGGCCCAGGGCATGGGGACAGGGGGACAGGAGGACGAGGCTCCTGCCGAGCCGATAGGGGGCAAGGGGACAGAGAGACAGGAGGGCTTCGGCCGTTCTAAAGAGCCAGCAAGGCGATCAAGCCGATGAGGAAGCAATAGGCGGCAAAGGGGTAGAGCGGCCGGCGCCGCACGTAAGCCAGCAAGAAGCGGATGGCGGCAAAGCCGCAGAGCGCCGCCGCGGCAAAGCCTAAAAAGAGGGAAAGGGCCTCGGTCTGTCCTTCTCCGCTTCGCCAGAGTTCCCACAGTTTCAGCAGGCCGGCCCCCGCGACGACCGGCAGGGAAAGGAGGAAGGAGAAGCGGGCGGCTGCTTCACGCTTCAGGTGGGTCAGCATGCCGGTGGAAATCGTCGCCCCACTGCGGGAGAGGCCCGGAAGGATGGCGGCGGCCTGGGCCAGGCCGATGAGGAGACTATCCCACCAGGTCAATTTCTCCAGCGGACGCCGGCGCCGGCCGAGGACTTCGGCCAGGAGAAGGAGGCCGGCCGTGGTCAGGAAAAAGATGCCCGCGTAGTGGGGGGTATTGATAGCCTCAAAGTGCTTTTCCAGGAGTACCCCCGCCACGAGCGCCGGCACCGTGCCCAGAAGGATCCACCAGGCCAGACGGGACTCGGAGGTGGCCAGCGGCTGGCCACGCCGGATTCCCCGCCACCAGGCTGCAAGAAGCCGCCCGATCTCCCGCCAGAAAACGGCCAGAAGGGCCAGGAGCGTGCCCAGGTGGACGGTCGTCTCAAAGACCAGGGAAGGCTTCCCCCAACCCATCAGGGCCGGCAGAAGCACCAGATGTCCACTGCTGCTGATGGGCAAAAACTCCGTCAACCCCTGGAGGATACCGAGGAAAAGGGCCTGGAAAGGGTTCACCGAAGTCTCCTCAACAACGGTATCAGGTATTGCCCAGGGCCAAAGGCTCGTTTCTTATCGGCCGGCAGGTATTATACTATATCCCGCCCAACCCAACAACTTGAGCATTTGGCCGCCCTGATGTACAATATCGCCCAAACGAGTTTGCTCATGGAGGAAAAGATGGCTCGTCGCTTCTGGATGCTCTGGCTTGTCCTTCTGCTGGCCGCCTGTACCTACGGCGTTTACATCCCCCCTACCCTGACCCCTTCCTCTCAGCGCCCCATCGCTGTCATCGAGACCAACCGCGGCACCATCCGCTGCGAACTGCGGCCCGACGCCGCACCGAAGACGGTGGAGAACTTTACCAAACTCGCCAACCAAGGCTGGTACGACGGCCGTACTTTCTTTCGGGTGGAGCCGGGTTTCGTCATCCAAGGCGGAAGTCCCAATGACCAGGCCTCCGGAAGCATCGGCTACACCATCGAGGCTGAGATCCGGTTGTCCCACCAGGCCGGCGCTCTGGCCATGGCCCGCACGCCCGACAGCGTCAACCCCGAACGCCGTTCCGACGGCAGCCAGTTCTATATCACCCTGGCCGCTACTCCCCACCTGGATGGAGCCTACACCGTTTTTGGCGACTGCAGTGCCTCGCTGGACGTGGTGCGTCGGATTCAGGTCGGGGACAAGATGTTGCGGGTGCGGGTGGAGACCAGGTAGGAAAGGCATGCCTCCGGAGCGAACCTACGAAAAGACCATCGCCGTCAACCGCCAGGCCCGCCACGAGTACGACATCCTGGAAACCTACGAGGCCGGATTGGCCCTGACCGGTTCCGAGATCAAATCCATCCGCGCCGGCCGGGTCAACCTGCGGGGCGGATATGCCCGGGTCAGAGACGACGAAGTGTGGCTGATGGACGTGCACATCTCCCCCTACCTCGAAGCCGGCCGTCACTTTGGACACTCTCCCACCCGCCCCCGGCGCCTCCTCCTGCACCGCCGCGAGATCAACCGCCTGCGCGGCCGGTTGGAGGCCTCCGGCCTCACCCTGATCCCCCTGCGCCTTTACATCAAGGGCCGTTGGGCCAAGGTGGAACTCGGCCTGTGCCGGGGACGCAAACTCCACGATCGCCGCGAGGCCATCGCCCGTCGGGAGGCCCGCCGCGAGATCGAACGGGAGTGGAAAGAGGGGCGACGAAGGTAGACCGGATTGCCCACCCGACCGGGAGCGTTTGCCCCTGCCCCGCTCCTGTGCTATAATCCGCCTATCTCAGGTCAGGCGTCTGGATTGCAAGGAGGAGGTGGACCGTGATTTCGTTTCGTCTGACCCCCGAACTGGAGGAACTCCAGACCCGTGCCCGTCGCTTCGCCCAGGAAGAAATCCTCCCTATCGCCGCCGAGTATGACCGCCGGGGCGAGCATCCCGCCTTCATCATCGAACGCGCCTACCAGGAAGGCCTGATCAACTTGGCCATCCCGGCCGAATACGGCGGCGGAGGTCGGGGTGCACTGGCCAACTGCATCGTGACCGAGGAACTGAGTGCCGCCTGCGCCGGCATCACCACGACCATCATGGTCAACACCCTGGCCACCACCCCGCTCGTCCTCTTTGGCACCGAGGAACAGAAGGAACGCTTCCTCAAACCGCTCTGCCAGAACCACCAATTGGCTGCCTTCTGCCTGACCGAACGCGAGGCCGGCAGCGACGCCGGAAACGTACGCACGACGGCCATCCTGGAGGGCGGTGAATACGTCCTGAACGGCGTCAAATGCTTCATTTCCAACGGGGCCATCGCTTCCCTCTACACCGTCTTTGCCATCACCGACCTGGAGCGCGGCCCCCGCAGCATGACCGCCTTCATCGTCCCGGCAGACCTGCCCGGCATCTCCATTACCAAAGTCGAGGACAAGATGGGCCAACGGGCCTCCAACACGGCCGAGATCACCTTCGAGGGCGTGCGCATTCCCCGCGAGAACATGCTGGGACGGGAAGGCCGTGGCTTTGCTGTGGCCCTCAGGACGCTGGATGCCGCCCGGGCCGGCGTGGCTGCTCTGGCCACCGGCGTGGCCCGACACGCCCTGGAACTGGCCACCGAATACGCCCAGAAACGCATCCAGTTCGGCAAGCCCATCGCCGAACAGCAGGCCATCCAGTTTATGCTGGCCGATATGGCTATGCAGGTCGAGGCCGCCCGCTTGCTCGCCTGGTATGCTGCCTGGCTGACCGACGAAGGGCTGCCAAACACCAAAGAATCGGCGATGGCCAAGTGTTTTGCCAGCGACGTAGCCATGCGTGTCACCACCGACGCCGTACAGATCTTTGGCGGCTACGGCTATATGCGCGACTATCCGGTGGAAAAGTTGATGCGCGATGCCAAACTCCTGCAAATCTACGAGGGCACCAACCAGATTCAGCGCCTGGTGATCGCCCGCCACCTGCTCAAAGGGCAGTAAGGGCGGGCCGGAATCCACCTTGGGAAGCGAGGAACAGGATAATGGGCATGAGACGGCCTCTCTGCCGTTTGTGCAGCGGCCGGCTTTTTCTGGGGGTGGACAATGGTGGACTTTGAACTTTCGGAAGAACAGCGGGCTTTTCGGGACCTGGCCCGAGATTTTGCCCGGCAGGAAATCATCCCCCGAGCCCGGCAGGCCGACGAAAGCGGGGAATTTCCCCTGGAGGTGTTGTGGCGGGCCCATCAGGCCGGCCTCCTGAACCTGGAGGTGCCGGAGGAATACGGCGGGGCCGGCCTGGGTGCCTTCGAGGTCGCCCTGATCGCCGAGGAACTGGGGGCCGGCTGCGCCGGCATCGCCACCAGCCTCCTGGGCAACGGGCTGGCCCTCCTGCCCATCCTCCTCTTCGGAAGTGCCGAACAAAAGGCCCGCTTCCTCCCCTCCTTCTGCGCCGAGCCGCGCCTGGCCGCCTTCTGTCTGACCGAACCGGGGGCCGGTTCCGACGCCTCGGCCGTCTCCACCACCGCCCGCCGGGAAGGAGAAGAATACGTCCTCGACGGGGTCAAGACCTTTATCACCAACGGCGGGCTGGCCTCCCTCTACACCGTCATCGCCTCTACCGACCGTTCGCGGGGAGCCCGCGGCCTTTCCGCCTTTGTCGTGCCGGCCGGCACCCCCGGCCTCTCCACCGGGAAGAAGGAACGCAAGATGGGCCAGCGCGCTTCCGACACCCGCGAGGTCATCTTCGAGGGCGTGCGCATCCCGGCCGAAAACCGCCTGGGGAGGGAAGGCGAAGGCTTTCGCATCCTGGTGGAGACGCTGAACCGCGCCCGCGTGGGAGTGGCGGCGATCGGGGTGGGCCTATCGCGGGCCGCCTTCGAAGCCGCCCGCGATTACGCCCACCAGCGCGTTCAGTTCGGCCGGCCTATCGTTTCCCACCAGGCCGTCCAACTTATGCTGGCCGATATGTCCATTGCCGTGGAGACGGCCCGCCTGCTCACCTGGCGCGCCGCCCGGGCCTACGATCGGGGCGAAGCAGAGGCCGAACGCCTCTCTGCGATGGCCAAATGCTACGCCTCCGACGCGGCCATGCGCGTCGCCACCGACGCCGTGCAAATCTTTGGCGGATACGGCTATATGCAGGATTACCCCGTCGAAAAGTACATGCGCGATGCCAAACTCCTGCAAATCTACGAGGGCACCAACCAGATCCAGCGCCTGATGATCGCCCGGAGGCTGTAGAGCCGTTTCCCCCTTTGCCCGTTTGGACGTTCTCACAACAGGAAAGTATGCCGAACACCGAACCGCCGGCCGTCCCGCCCACCTTCCCTCCCCTGGACGACCTCCTGGAGGACTTCCACTCCTTGGCCGAAGGAAGCGATGGTCGGGCTACCCTCCACATCTATGGCTACAGCCGACAGGGGGAAGCGCTTCTGTCACTTGAATTGGGCCAAGGCCCCCACCGCATCCTGGCCTACGCCTTCCCCCAGCCGGACGAACCGCTGGGCGGGGTAGTCCTCCTCCACCTGGCCCGCCTCGTCCTGGAAGAAGAAGCCCTGTTCCGCCCGGCCCGCTGGCTTCTCCTGCCCTGCGTGGACCCGGACGGGGCCCGACGCAACGAAGGCTGGTTCTCCTGCCCCCTCGACCTCGCAAACTATGCTCGCCACCACTTTCGCCCGCCGGAGGGAGAGCAGGTCGAATGGACCTTCCCCAGCGATGACCCGGCCTGGCCCTGGGAGCGGCCGCTTCCGGAAACACAGGCACTTCGGGCGCTTTTCGATACCTTCCGGCCCGAAACCCTCGTTCCTTTACACAATGCCCTGCTGGGCGGAGCCTATGCCTTCCTCTCCGAGGAAGCGGCGAAACTGTCACCGGAACTTCCCCGGCTCTGGGAACGGTATGGGCTGCCCACCCATCGCGGGGAGCCCGAACTCCCCTTTGCCCCGGTCCTGGCCCCCGGCGTATACCGCCTGCCCACGCTGCGGGAAATGGCGGCGGCCCTCTCGGCCCAGGGCATTGCCGACCCGGCCGGCCTCCTGGGCTGTGGCGCACCGGCCTACCTCTACGTCCGGCGCTTCGGCCGGGTACAGGTCGTCGTCCCCGAACTGCCTCTCTTCACCATCCCCGGCATCGAAGATACACGGCCGGCCGCCGTCAGCCACCGCGAACTCATGGAGGAGAGTCTGGCCGGGGATCGAGCGGCCTTGGCCCTGTGGCAGGCCCTCTACCGCCGGGCCGCGCCATTTCTGGGGATAAATAACCCCTTCCGAAGCGCCCTGGAAAACCACCTCCGCACCACCCCCCTCCTGATCGAAGCCACGGCCCGCTGGATAAAAGGCAGCCTGTCCCAGGAACGGCCGGCCACCGTCGCCGAAGTGGTGGACTGTCGGAAGGTCCTGCCCTACCTGCGCCTCCTCCCCCTGGGCCTGCTCGAACAGGCCCTGGCGTTCGAAGAGAACTTTCCTGACCTCGCTCTTCGAGAGGAAATCCTTGCAGCCCTGGAAGAAGCCCTAAGCCAGGCCCTCTCCCACCTCGATGCGACCCCTGTTCCTCTCTCTACCCTGCTTCAAGCGATGGAAGGAGCCTTCTGCCGGATACTTTCATCGGCGTCAGGCCGGCGAGCACGAGCGCAAAATATTGACCAATAATTTCGAGATGGTTCAAAATCGGCTTACACTCTGGGGCTACAGCGGCTCTCTTTTCAGAAAAAGATGCCGGAAAAGTGGAAACCAAACTGCGCCAGGGAATGAACCATCCCGGTCGGAGGAGACGGTCTTGCCCACTTGGGGACAACGTTTGTTGTCAAGTCCGACCCGCCGGCCGGAAACGAGGCCGGCCTATCCCCTGACCGGGCCGGATCCTCGCCCGATCAGGGCGTCTTCCTTGTCAATCTGAATTCCTCTTCTTGCACACCGGCGAAGAGTGTAGTACAATAAGACCGGCAGAAAACGCTCAGACGTAGGGGCGAATCGCGGATGTATGATACTGGAGGGTTTCCAGGATGAACGTCGTGTGCCTTCAAGAGAACCTCCGCCGGGGACTGGCCCTGGTCTCCCACGCCGTATCCTCGCGCAGCACCCTTCCCGCCCTTTCTACGGTGCTCATGGAAACGGATCAGGGCCGGCTGAAACTGGCCGCCACCGACCTTTCCCTGGGCATCACCTGCTGGGTCGGTTGCCAGATTCGGGCCGAGGGCGGAATAGCCGTGCCGGCCCGACTGCTCTCCGACTTTGTGGGGAGCCTCCCCAACGAGCCGGTAAACATGGAACTGGAGCCGCGCACCCGCACGCTCCATATCCAGTGCGGACGATACGAGGCCGAGATCAAGGGCCTGGACCCGATGGAATTCCCCATCATCCCCTCGATCGAAGGGAACGAAGCCATCGCTACGGTGGACCCGATGGCCCTGCGCGAGGCCATCGGCCAGGTGGCCTTTGCCGCCGCCACCGAGGATACCCGGCCGGCCATGACCGGCGTGTACACCCGCATCCGCGGCGGACAGTTGGTCCTGGTGGCCGCCGACGGCTTCCGCCTGGCACTGCGCACCATCGAACTCCTCGAAAGCCGCGGCGAGGCCAACGTCATCGTCCCGGCTCGGGCTATGGTCGAATTGGGGCGTGTTCTGGCCGAGGGAAAAGAACCCGTACAGATTGTCCTGACCACCGGCCTCAACCAGATCCTCTTCCATGCCGATTCGGTAGACCTGGTCTCCAACCTGGTGGACGCCCGCTACCCCGACTATGAGGCGATCATTCCCAAGGACTATCGCACCCGGGCTGTTATGAACACCGGAGATTTCCTCAAGGCGGTGCGCATCGCTTCCTTCTTCGCCCGCGATGGAGCCAACATCATCCGGCTGGAATTGGAGGCCGGCCGCGTCCGTGTCTCGGCCAGCGCGGCCGAAGTCGGAAGCAACGTTGGGGAGGTGGATGCCCGAATCGAAGGGCCGGCCGGCCAGATCGCCTTCAACGCCCGATACCTGGCCGAAGCCCTCTCCATCCTTGGCACGCCGGAGGTCGCCCTGGAGATGCAGGAATCCGACCGCCCCGGCGTCCTCCGTCCGGCCAGCCGCACCGACCAGTTGCACGTGATCATGCCAATTCAATGGTAGACCTGGAAGGTCCGAGACCTCCAGATCTCTCGTGAAGGAGAAGAGCGATGGCCCGGATCGAAAGCCGTCCCAGCCCCCTTCGTGACCCGCTGGTAATCGTCCTTCTGGCCCTGATCCTGGTGGCCCTGGTGCCCATTCCCTTCCTGGCCTATCGCCTCATCAGCCCCGGCGGCGGACAGGGCATCGTGGTCCCTTTCTTGCCCAGTGCCACCCCCACCCATACCCCCCTCCCCACGGCTACGCCCATCCCAACGGCCACACCCACTCCCCTTCCCTCGCCTACCCCAACGCCTTCTGTTCGCGAGGCGCCCCTGAGCGGCCTGCCCTTGAGCATCGAGCAACTGCACTACCCGCTCATCGCCGTCATGATTCCCTCTGATTCAGACCAGTACGGCCTCTCCCAAGCAGCCGTGGTCTACGAGGCTTCGGCCGAGTACCGCATCCAGCGCTTCCTGGCCATCTTTGAACAGGTGGAGGCCCCCAAACTCGGCCCCGTCCGCAGCGCTCGCCTCTACTACGTGGAGTGGGCCCAGCCCTACGGCCTCCTCTTCGTCCATTGGGGAGGCAGCCCTCAGGCCTACGAACGGCTAGCCCAGGTTCGTTGCCGCTACGACGGCCGGCCCTCGCCCTACCCTTGCCTGCACGTCCTGGACGGCCAGGACGGAGGCAAGATGTTCTGGCGAGCCGAAGTCGTGGATATTCCCTGGAACAACGGCTTCACCAGTAGCAACCTCCTCTACGATTACCTCCAGGAGAAGGGCATCTCTCGCTCGGTGGACTACCTGGGCTATGCCCATAAGGACGATGCCCCCCTGGAGAGCCGGTCGCTCACCGGAACGCTCTCGATCTCCGGCTTCAAGTACTCCGTCCACTATACTTACGACCCGGAGAGCAACGCTTACCTGCGCGACTTCAAGGGCCGGCCGCACCTGGACCTCCTTACCGGGGAACAGATTCGCGTCCGCAACATCGTTCTTATCTTCGTCCCCCAGGCTCCTATCCCCGACGACCCCAAAGGCCGGCTGGACTTTCAAACGGTCGGCGAGGGAGAAGCCTGGTTCTTCTTCGACGGCATCATGCTTCAGGGTCGCTGGGTGAAAGAAAGCGTCGACTCCGAACTGCTCTTCTTCGATGAAAACGGTCAGGAAATCGCCTTCAATCGCGGCAACATTTGGATCGAAGTGCTGGCACCAGGGCAGGAGGTTGGGATCGAACTCGGCCCGAGGCCTTGAGTACGTTCGCACGTCTGGTAGGGATACTATGATAAGACGAGGTATGCTCCTCCTGGGATTGTTGCTCCTTTTCCTTTCCGGCTGCGAATCGGCCGGGCCAACCTTATCTCCTACCCAGCCTTCTCCACCCACTCCCCGACCCCGCACAGCCATCCCCACACCGATACCGACCGAACGTCCTGTGCTCCATGAGGCACCGCTCAGCGGCCTGCCGGCCAACCCACCGATCTCCCTATGGCCACCGCTGGCCGTGGTCATCCCTTCCGACTCCGGGCAGTACGGGATGTCCCAGGCCAGCGTGGTTTATGAGGTTGCGACCGAGGGCGCCGTACCGCGTTTCCTGGCCATCTTCGAGCAGGTACAGGCATCCAAGATCGGCCCGGTGCGCAGCGCCCGGCCCTACCTCGTGGAATGGGCCTGTCCCTACGGGGCGCTCTTCGTCCACTGGGGAGGCAGTCCGGAGACCCTGAAGATGCTGGCCGAAAGCGATTGCCTCTACAACCTGGAAGGGATGGTCTATGAGGGGGCCTACTTCTGGCGCGAGCCAGACCCGCAGGTCCCCTGGAACAGCCTCTTTACCCGGAGCGACCACCTCTACGGCTATCTGGATGCCTGGGGATTGTACCGTTTCGTCAACTACCAGGGCTACCTGCATAAGGACGATATTCCCCTGGAGAACCGTCCTCCCACTCAGACCATCTCGATAGCCAATGCCTTCAGTTACCCTGTACGTTATGTCTATATGGCTCAGGAAAACGTTTACCTGCGCAAAGTTCAGGGCCAGCCGCATCTGGACCTTCTCACCGGAAAGCAGCACCGGGTAAAAAATGTGGTGGTTATCTTCATTCCTCAGGAACCTATCCCCGGAGACGAGGCCGGCCGGATTCGCGTGGAGACGGTGGGCGAAGGGGAAGCGCTCATTTTCCAAGATGGCCGTGTTATCCAGGGACGCTGGAGCAGGGAGAGACTCCAGGCCGAAACGCGCTTCTACGGCCCGGAAGGCCGGGAAATCGCCTTCAACCGGGGCAACATCTGGATCGAGGTGTTATCCCCAGGGCAGAGGGTCGAGATCGTGCCGTAAGCCAGGGGTCAGCCCCTTGCAATAGATTGCTCCCCCCGGCCGTCCCTACGAGGAGCGGCGCGTGGGGAAAGTTTTCCCGAAACCGACGGTTTTCCACTGAACCAAGGAGGTGTGTGATGCGGCGGATGGAGGTCCTTTTTCTGCTGGCGATTCTTCTGCCCCTGTTGGGGTGTGCAGGAGCGGTGGCTCCCGGAGGAAACACGCCCAAGCCCGAGACAGCCCCCACCCTCATCCCCGGCCAGGTTCTCGATGAGCCGGAAAAGTTCTTGCGTCAGACAATTGCCGTAGAAGGGGTGCTGGAGGCGGAAGGAAAGGGCATCCAAGTGCGTTTCTTCCTGCGCGATAACGCCGGCCGCAGGCTGGAGGTCAGCCCATGGGCCCCGCTGGAGGTGGTACAACCCCCGGAGGGCGGCGCTGCACCCAAGACCATGGCCTATTTCGTCGGCCGACGGCTCCTTCTGAGCGGCGTTCTGGAGAGAGGAGGTGAAAACTACATCCTGAAAGTCACTTCAGTCGAAGAAAAGTAGGACCGGCCGCCCGGAAAACGGCCGGTCAATTCCCAAACGGAGGTTTCCCATGCGCCGCTCAATTTCTTTCTTCCTTTCCTTCTGGCTGCTTTTTCTCCTTCTGCCCGCGCCGCTCCCGGAAGCAGCCGCATCTCCGGGATTGCAAGCCATGCCGCCCCATCCGCGCCTGTGGGAGAAGTTCGACCGGGGCGAAATTTCCCTCCCCCGCTTCATCACCGACCCGGCCTACGCCCGCAGCCTCGGCATCAACCAGCCCCGCGGCCGGCCGCGCTCCCTGACCGGCTCCATCAACGCCCTGGCCGTGGTGGTGGATTTCAACGATAAAGTCCACACCGTCACCGCCTCCTTCTTCGACACCCTCATCTTCGCCGCCCCCGTTGCCGGCCGCGGCTCCGTCCGCGACTACTATAGCGAGGTCTCCTACGCCCAGGTGGACATCGTAACCGTCAACCTGCCCAGCAGCCTGGGTTGGCAAAGGGCCCCTCAGACCTATGCCTACTACGTTGGCTATTGTGGGGTCAACTGCGGCTATTGTGGAGACTCCCCCTATCCGAACAACTGCCAAAAACTGGCCGAGGATATCGTGGACGCCGTGAACGGTGTGGTGGATTTCTCCAACTACGATAACGACGGCGACGGCAACATAGAGCCGATTATGCTCATCCACGCCGGCCCGGGAGCCGAGTTCACCGGCGATCCCCATGACATCTGGTCGCACTCCTGGAGTCTGCGCTACCCTCGCAACTATGACGGCGTGACCATTGCCGACTATGTGATTATGCCGGAATACTGGACGACCGTCTCCCCGAGCACAAGCGACATGACCATCGGCGTCTTTGTCCACGAAATGGGCCACGGCTTCTGGAACCTGCCCGACCTCTACGACCGCGACTACTCCTCCCGGGGCATCGGCTGGTGGAGTTTGATGGCCGGGGGCTCCTGGAACGGCCCCAACAGCGGCGGTTGGGGCACCGACGGCAGTTCCCCGGCCTGGCCCGATGCCTGGTGCCGGGTCCAGATGGGCTTTGCCACGGCCACGAACATTCCCAGCAACGTCTCCGGCAAGCCGATTCCCCAGGCCTACAACAACCCGCCGCCGGCCGAGACCGTGCTCAAACTGCGCTCCTCTGCCCTGGCCGGCCAGGAGTACTTTCTCCTGGAAAACCGCCAGCAGACCGCCGACACCTACGACGAGTACCTGCCCGGAGGCGGCCTCTTTATCTGGCATGTGGACGAGGCCATGTGGAACTATTCCCTCCAGAACGACTATGAATGCACCTCGGACCCCCACTGCAACTGCAACGATGCCCGGCACTACCTGGTCGCTCTGGAGCAGGCCGACGGCAACCGCGACCTGGAGTTCAAGAACAACTCGGGCGACGCCGGCGACCCCTTCCCCGGCACCGCGAACAACCGCAACTGGACCATGGCCACCCACCCGGAGAGCAGTTCCTGGTATGCCTGCAACGATACCTGCATCGGGGTGACGAACATCAGCGACTCCGGACCCACGATAACCGCCGACCTCCAGGTAAGTTGCGGACCGCCACCGAGCCATTGGATCTACCTGCCGCTGGTCCTCAGACGCTTCTGGTCCGGCGGCCCAACACCGACGCCTACCCCATCCCCCACACTGACGCCCACACCTCTCCCTGGCTGGCAGACAATCCTCTACGAGGATTTCGAAGGTTCCTTCCCCGGACCATGGACTGTCTTTGACAACTATCCGGGCTACGGCGAGTACTACTGGGGCAAGAGAAACTGCCGGCCCTACCAGGGAGGCTACAGCGGCTGGGGAGTGGGCGGAGGCGCCAACGGCTCCGCCCTCTCCTGCGGGAGCAACTACCCCAACTACGCCGAAGGCTGGATGGTCTACGGCCCCTTCGATTTGGTCGGGGCAAGCGATGCCGACCTCACTTTCAAACTCTGGCTGAACAGCGAGTTAGGCTATGACGGCGTCTGCCGGGTGGCCTCGATTAATGGGATAAACTTCTACGGCTGGTGCACCAGCGGCAGCGCCAACTGGATCGACCGCGAACTGGACCTGACGAACGTCCCCACCTTGGGCAACCTCCTCGGCCAGCCGCAGGTCTGGATCGCCCTGATCTTTTCCTCTGACTTTTCAACCACCTACCCCGAGGGCGGCTACGTGGACAATATCCTGTTGCGCAAGTGCATCGGCACCTGCACCGGGGGTGGCCCTGTCCCGACCCCAGGGTCGGAAAAGGTGCAGGAGCGGCCGGCCACCTTCCATCTTCCCACGACCGGGCAGTAGGCCGGCCGGGCGAGACAACGAGGCCGGGCGAGGCCGGGAGCCGACCCGACCTCGCCCGGTCGGGCAAAAGGTACGACACGGTGCTGGACACCTATCAGTTACAGGTCTTCCTGGCCGTGGTAGAGACCGCCAGTTACAGCCTGGCGGCGCAACGGCTGCACCTGACCCAGCCGGCCGTGAGCCGACAGGTGCGTCTCCTTCAGGAGCGCCTGGGGGTACGGCTATTGCGCCGCTCCGGCCGGCGGATGCTCCCCACCCATGCCGGCGAGCGCCTGGCAGAGGTGGCCCGCCAGGTGTTGGGGCTTTCCCGACAACTGGAGCAGGAGATCGCCCTCTTGCGAGGTGAGGCCAGCGGGGTACTCCGGGTGGGGGGAAGCGGCGCGCCGGCCTGGCACGTCCTGGGACGGTTGCTCCCGGCCTTCCGGGCCGAACATCCCGGAGTGGGGTTTCGCCTGGAACCCTGGCCGGCCGAGGGAATCGGCCCGGCTCTGCGCGAGGGGCACCTGGACCTGGGTCTTGGCGAAGAGGAAGTGCGGGAACGCCGCCTGGCCTGTGATTTGCTCTTAGGAATGGAGACGGTAGTGGTAGCCCCGGCCGACGAACAGTGGAGCCAAAGGAAACGCTTGCCCCTGCGAAAAGTGACAACCCTCCCCCTGATCCTTCCGGCTGCCGGAACACCGGCACGCAGTTTTCTGGAAAAATACCTCGAGGAAAAGGACATCCGCCTAACCTCGACCCTTCAAAGCCTGGAGGTCCCGGAACCAGGAGCAGCGTTGCCCCTAGTGGCCGGCGGCATGGGGGTGGCAATCCTCCCACGGCCTCTGGTGGAACAATCTTCCCCCACGATCCACCTCATCACCCTCTGGCCGAGTTTCCCTTGGCCGCTTTATCTGGTGCGACGGGCCAATGCGGCCGGCCAGCTGGAAGAACTCTTCTGCACCTTTGCTCTGGAAAAGAGCCGGATACTCCTGCGGTAATACCCCTATAACGACCACGATCAACCTCAGAAACGCAAAAACTATCGCGCAAGAGGATAGCAAGACGTTCGCGGGGTCGGAAAAGATAGAACGACTTGTGCTATATTCGGAGATCGCAGCGCTTGCCAACCGGCTATATAGCACAAGTGTAGCACGGACGATAACTCGCTCCGGTCAATAACCGGCCGGCCTCCCCAGGGGCAACGGTCTCTCTAGCGATGCCCCTCGACATGGGCCCGTAACTGGCCGCAGGCGGCGGAGATCTCCGTCCCCCGTTCCAGCCGTACCGTCACCGGAATATGGGCCCGCTCCAGCACTTCCCGAAAAGCCTCCACCGCCGGCCGCTCCGGCGCCCGCCAATCGCTATCGGGGATAGGATTGAGCGGAATCAGGTTGACATGGCCCAGAAAGCCCCGCAGCCGGCCGGCCAGCCGACGGGCCTGTTCGGGCGTATCGTTCACCCCGGCGATGAGGACATACTCGAAGGAGACGCGGCGGTGCGTTTTCTCCACATAGACCTGAAGGGCCCGGAAAACCTCGTCCAGCGGATAGCGCCGGTTCAGCGGCACCAGCCGGTCGCGCAGTTCATCGTCGGCAGCGTGGAGGGAGACGGCTAGGTTGACCGGAAGGCGTTCCTCGGCCAGACGGAGGATGCCGGGGACCAGGCCGGCCGTGGAGAGCGTCATATGACGCGCCCCCAGGTTGAAGCCTTCCGGATCGTGTAATCGCTCCACGGCGGTCCAGGTGGCATCGTAGTTGGCCAGTGGTTCCCCCATGCCCATAAAGACCACATGGGTGACCCGCGTCAACCCCGTCCAATCCCGGCCGGAAGTGCGCAGCCGTCGGGCAAAGTGCAGCACCTGCTCCACGATCTCCCCACTGGAAAGGTTGCGGCGAAAACCCCCTTGCCCGGTGGCGCAGAAAGGGCAGCCGATGGCACAGCCGACCTGGGTGGAGACGCAGACCGAGGCCCGCTCGTGGTAGAGCATGAGTACGGCCTCGATGCGTTCGCCGTCGGCAAGTTCGAAAAGCCCCTTGCGCGTCAGCCCATCGGGGGACACCTTCTCTTCGCGCAGGGTAAGGGCGCGACAGGTGGCCTCCTGGGCCAGGCGCCGGCGCAATTCGGCCGGCAGGTCGGTCATAACGGCAAAGTCGTCGGCCAGATGGACGTAGAGCCACCGCCATAACTGCCGGGCCCGGAAACGCGGCTCACCCAGGCCTTCCAGCCACTTCGCCAAGCGGTGTCGGTTGAGGTCAAGGAGGTAAATGGGGATCATCAGCCGGCCTCTCTCGCCTCCGGAAGGCCGCGTACCTCACGCACCAGGCGCTCCCGTCGCGGGCGCAGCGCTTCCCGCAGCAGGCGCACGATCAACTCCACGTCCATCGGCCCACAGGGGAAAAGGTCTATAGCGGCAAAGTTTTCCTCCGGCCAGGTGTGGATGGAGATGTGCGATTCTCGAAGGAGAAGAAAGCCGGTGACGCCCCAAGGGGAAAACTGCTGCCAGTGCTGGTGGTAGATGTTGGCCCCGCCACGCCGGGCCGCCTCCACCACAATGGTGCGCAGCGGCTCGACATATTTCAAAATTTCCCCGTCGGGAAGCCAAAGGTCGTAAAGGAGGTGCTCGCGTCCGGTGGTCATGGGAAATCCCTCGGAAAATAATGTTCAAATCATTTTCTTTCTAATACGGAAAATGTTACCTCCGCAACGAGGGCAGCCGTGGACTTTGAGGCGCTCGATGGTGGGGAAGTCGCCCTCCGGGCCAACTCGGTAGACGCTTCCGCAGGCTGTGCAACGGTAGAGCCGTAAGGTCGGGTGCACCTCCATCGTGTAGAGCGGCCCGGTGTAGCGGCCGGAGACGGCCGGCCGGACCTCCGACGTGGTGCGCAGGTGCAGAAGTTGGCCGCTCCCGCCCAGCGTCCCCGTTCCGACGTAACGGTTGAAATCGGGCGTTACCGAATAGGGGGCCAGGCCCATTTCCACGCATTCCCGCAGGAGCGCCCACTGTCCCTCCGGGTCGCGGGGGGCGTAGGAGAGGAAGATGTCCCGCCCGTTGCCCGGACGCAGTGCCTCCAGCGCCCGGGAGAGGAAAAGACGCAGGCCCGGCAGGGTATAGGGCGGGTCGGTTTCCACCGTGTCAAAAGCCTCCCGCAACGTTTCCGGAAGCGGATTGCGCAGGTCGTGCCGCACCGTCTCCACGACAAAGCCCCACCGCCGGCCGGCCGCAGCAATGTGCTCCAGGAAGCGCTCATCCACATCCACAACCACCAGCCGCCGCACCCGTCCTATTCCACTGCCATCCTGCTCTCCGCTCTCTGCCCTCTGCTCCCTTATCGGCCCCTTCCCCATTCGTGCCCCATTCATGCCCGGCCTCTCCGTCCCCCAATCGGCCCGGCAGGAGCCTCGCCCTCCCGTCTCCCCGTTCCCCTGCCCCCATTGGCTCGGCAGAAACCTCGCCCTCCTGTCTCCCCGCCCCCTTGTCCCCATGTCCTGAGACCCCTGCTCTCTGCTCTCCTCTCCCATCTCTCCGCCCTCTGCTCTCATCCCTCCGCCTTCTGCCCTCTCTCCGTTCTCCTCCCCCAAGCCCTCAATCAACCCAACGGCCACCGAGACCAGGTCATCGTCCCCTAAGATGAGCACGTCTTTCCCTTCCAGCGCTCCCTCGCGGTACATGAGAAGGGCCCGGCGCAGGGCCGTCTCCGGGAGGCCGTGGGACTGGTCCAAGGTAGTATCCACGGGAGGATTAGCGCGGTGTACCTCCTCCAGGCAAGCCAGAAGTCTTCCCCAGCGGGCCGGGTCCACGACGATGCGCCGGCCGGCGCAGGTCGGGCAGAGGGGATCTTCGACCATCCCCAGGCCGAGCACTTCCCGAACAAAGGTCTCCCCACGTTCGCTCAGGGTGCTTCCACCGGGCGTGCGCCGGAGCAGCCCGGCCCGTTCCAGTTCCCCCCGCACCGCTGCCACGACCGGAACCGGCCAACCCAGACGACGGGCCAGTTCTTGGGTAGGCAACGGGGACCGGCGGTAGAGGGTGCGCAGCAGGGCCGCCACGCCGGCCGGCCCCTCCCGCAGATAGGCCGCCCGGGCCACCTGCTCCAGAACCTCTTCGCCCCCCACTTTCCTACCTCCTGTCCATTCGATACTTGACATCTTGCATCTCAACCCGGTCAATTCCCTCGCCGCGTATGGCCCTCCTTCCTGTCCATTTGACATTTATATTTTCTTACAATGGATCGCCTCGCCCCAAGCCGCCGCTTTGGCCACTTCCCCCAGCGCCTCGGAGAGTGTGGGATGGGCGTGCACTACCTCGGCCATCTCCTGTACCCGAACTCCCACCTGCACCGCCAGGGTGGCCTCGCCCAGGAGTTCGCTTGCGTACGGCCCCAGGAGATGCACCCCCAGCACCGTCCCCTCTTGGGGATCATAGACGAGACGCACCTGGCCGGCCGTCTCGCCCATGGCCGTAGCCCGGCCGTTGGCAGAGAAAGGGAAACGCGCCTCCTGGCAGGGCCGGCCGGCTGCCCGGGCTTGCTCCAGCGTCAGCCCCACCCCGGCCAGTTCCGGCCAGGTGTAGACGCAATAGGGGATGGCGTGCTCGTCCACCCGCCGGTTCCCCCCTAGGGCGTTCTCCGCTGCTACCTCTCCGTGGTAGAAAGCGCGGTGGGCCAGGAGTGCCCCGCCGGTGCAATCGCCCACGGCATAGACGCCCGGCAGGCTCGTCTCCAGGCGCTCGTTCACGGCGATGGCCCGGCCGGAGCGGGCGATGCCCAGGCGCTCCAGGTCCAGCCCCCCGTCGGAAGGACGCCGGCCGGTGGCTACGAGCACCTTGTCCCCCCAGACCGTCTCCGTACCCTTCTTCCCCTCGAACCGCACCCCTAGCCGGCCGTCCTCCCCGGCGACGATCTCCTGCACCCGCGCCCCGGTATGGAGCGCCAGGCCCATCCGCTGCACCAGGGCCGCAAAGCGCCGGGCCAGTTCCGGCTCCACCGGCGGGAGGATGTTCGGCAGCATCTCCACCACGCTCACCCGACTTCCGAGAAAATGGAAAAGGACGGCCATCTCCATGCCGATCACTCCTCCCCCGATAACGATAAGGGAGGAGGGGATTTCCCGTATCTGGAGGAGGTCCCGCGAATCCAGCACGCCGGAAAGGCCGACCCCGGGCACCGGGAGCGTGGCCGGCTCTGAGCCGAGGGCCAGGATGACCCGGCCGGCCTGTAGCCGGGCCTCCTCCGTCCCCGCGGCCGGCCGAACGAGGACAGTGTGAGCATCCTCCAGGGCAGCCGTTCCCCGGAGCAGGTACACCCCGTGATCCCGGAGCAGCTTCTCCACCCCGCCGACAAGCATCTCCACGATCTCCGCCTTGCGCTCCTGCATCCGGGGAAAATCGGGCCGTGCACCTTCCGTCCCCAGTATGCCGTAGCGCCTGCCTTCCCGGGCCAGGCGGAACACTTCGGCGCTGTGGATGAGGGCCTTGGTCGGGATACAGCCGTGGTTCAGACAAGTTCCCCCCACCCGCTCTCGCTCCACCAGGGCCACCTGCGCCCCCAACTGCCGGGCCCGGATGGCGGCGACGTATCCGCCCGGCCCCCCACCGATGATGACCAGGTCGAAATGCTGCTCTTCCATACGTCCTCCTAGGGAACGAAATCGTCCTGCCGGTAGAGAAAGACGGCAAACTGCGGCCGGCCCTCCTCGTCGTGGTAGTAGACGGTTATGCCGTGGGGAAACATCTCTTGCAGGAGCAACAAGGAAGCCCGATCCTGTTCCGGGTTCACGATCACCGCCCCCTGGCCGGCCTTCTGGGAAGCGAAAAAGGCCCGGTCGACCCCTGTAAGCACTTCTCCATCCAGCCCCCACTCCTGGTGTTCCCTCGTCTGCAGGCGGATGGCATCCTTATCGTCCCAGAAGGGAACGCTCTTCAGATACACCGGCCCGTCGTCGCCGAATTCGTCAATGACGCGGGCGATTTCCCGGTAGAGGGGGTAATTCCCGGCAGGCAGGAATTTAGGGTATTCCACAAAGCACAGGTGGGCATTCTGCAGGCCGGAGGCCAGGGCCAGGGCGGCCAGGAGCCCGCCCCAGCCCCAGCAGGAGCGCAACACCGGGAAAAGTGCCCCCAGCCGCTTCCAGAGCACGGCCACCGCGACCGCCGGGAAAAGCATCACCATAGCCATAGCCCCGCCGCTGCGCACCGCCCCGGGCACCTCCCGGGGAAAGGCCAGCGCCAGTGCGGTAGGGAGAAGCATGACCACGAAAAAGGCCAGCACCAGGGCGTTGCCGCCCCGCTGCCAGCGCATCAGAACAAAAGGCAGGCCGAGTAAGAAGAGGGCGCCAGCCACGCCGTCCAGGTGGGGGTCCTCCGGGACGTTGACCCGAAAGACCACATCGCCCCGAATGTGGAACATCCCCATCGTGCGTAAAAGATTGCCCAAAAGAATTTCCCCCAGGGGACCCGGGTAGGTTTCCTCCACCTCGCTGACGCGGGTCAGCGGGCGAAACCAGAACTGCTCCCGGCCATCTATGAGCATATAGCGCAGCATCGGGAGGGCGACCAGGAGGGCCACAAGCAACGCCAGGAAAAGCGAGCGACGCACCCTCCAGAGATCCCGGGCGCGGCCGGCCAGGACATAGAGGGCCAGCCCCAGGAAGGTGGCCGGGAAAAGGGCCAGCGCCGCCGTGTAGGTATACAAGGAGAGCCCCAGGAAGAAGCCGGCCCAGAGAAAGTCGCCTCGCCGGCCGTTTTTGAGCCCCCGCAGGAGAAAAAAGGCCACCAGCGCCACCGCAAGTGGGGTTAGGATGCCCCGGAACCCCACCCGACTGATGAGCACATGCCACTTGGCTACGGCCAGCAGAAGCGCCGCAACCAGGCCCACCAGGTCGTTATAGACCTCTCGCCCCAAGAGGTAGACCACCGGCAGGGTAGCAATGCCGAGGAGGGCGGTGATCAGTTTGAGCGTATAAAAGTTCAGGCCGGTCAGTTGGGCTAGGAGAGCGGTCAGGTAGAAAAGGAGCGGCTCCCGGCCCGGAAAACCGGTGGCATAGATCATCCACTCGCCGCGCAGGATTTGCTCCGTTTCGCGGTAGTTGTAGGTCAGGTCGTTGAACATATCGCTGGGGAGGCTATCCAGGAGGTAGAGGCGGAAGGCGGCCCCCAGGAGGACGATCCCCAGCAGGGCCAGCAGACGGACACGGGGAAGAAGCAGGTCTTGTGGCCGGGGGCGGGAAGTCGGCTCCTGGGGCCATGCGGCGACAAAGATAGCGGCGATGGCGAGCGCCAGCCAGAGGAGGCCCGGCCGGCTGAGGCGGTTTCCGGAAAAGGTGAACCAGGAGAGCATCCCGAACAGGAAGGCGCCGCCGATCATGGACCATTGCTGAGGGGAAAGGGGTTTCTCTTCGACTGGAGAGGGCCAAGGAGACTCCACCTCTTCTCCCCTGGCCCCCCATAGGAAGAGAGCCAGCGCTCCGACCAAGAAGACGGCACTGTCCCAGGGAGGGAAACGGTGGCGCAGGGCATAGGTGGCCAGGCCGGCCAGACCTATACCGCCGATTAGCGCCATGGCCCCTTTGCCAGAAACCTTGAAATTGGTCACCCGAGCGTTCAAACCGCCCCCCATAACGTTGCCGGGCCGATTGTCAGATGGATGAGGCCATGCGGCCAGCCGATTATAACACGGCGAAGGGTATGTTGCAAAATGTAGCAGGTTGATGGGTCAAACCGCCTCACCCGCAGCCGCAATTCCGGGTCACCAGGCTGAACGGTTGCAAGACCTTTTGTTATTTCCATCCCCTCGTGATATAATAGGCTCAAATTTCAGGTGGATCGGCTTGCCGAAAAATAGACAGGTTCTGCAACCATTCACCGTAGAGCACGCAGAGTCAGACCCGCCTTTGAGCGAAAAGCCGACCGATCTGGGAAAGTGTCAAAAATCTCGGCGTTCTCCGCGTCTCTGCGGTGAATTCGACGTAAGGTCGAGTAGTTACCAGTTTCTCCAAGAAGCGGGAGTATTTTGCCATGGAGTCACTGCGCTTTTCAACGCGGGCCAAAATCATCACCGTCTGGGTCGTGCTCCTTCTGGCCATCCTGTTCCTCTGGCAGGTGCTGGATGTGGCCATCCCTTTCTTCTGGGCCATCCTGGTGGCCTATGTCCTCCATCCGCTTATCAAATGGCTGAACCGGACAACGCGATTGCCCCGGTTTCTCTGGATCATCCTCCTCTACCTGGCCGTGGGCAGCCTGATCTACTGGGGCATTGCTTACCTCGTCCCGGTCGTTACCCACCAGTACGAGGGGCTGGTCAAAGCCATTCAGGATATCGTCTCCTCCGTCCAAGACTATATCTCCCAGCAGAAAGAATGGGTCATCCTGGGCATCCGCCTCGATCTCCAGACCTTTGGTGAACAGGTGGTGGAATGGCTGACCGGTCTGGTGCGCAGCCTGCCGGGACAGGCCCTAGCCGGCGTCAGCCTGGTGGTCGGGACGGTGTTGCGGATTATCGTCTTCCTGGTGGCCACCTTCCACTGCCTGCTCTTCGGCGAACGGTGGGTGCAGAGCCTGCTGGATCTGGTCCCCCGGCCGCTGCGGGAGGAACTGACCACCCTTCTCCAGCGCATCCACCTGGCCTTCTCGGCCTACCTTCGGGCCCAACTGGTGCGTATTGCGCTGGTGAGCATTGTCCTCAGCATCGGCCTTTCCATCCTGCAGGTGCGTTTCGCGGTGCTCCTGGCGCTGTTCGGCGGGTTGATGGACATCATCCCGCTCATCGGCCCGTTCATCTCCGGCGGCGTCACGGTGCTGGTGACCCTCTTCCAGCCGGAGACGCCCTTCGGGTGGAGCCATCTCACCCTAGCCATTGTGGTGGTGCTCCTCTATGTAGGGCTGAACCAATTTGAGGAAAACATCGTCCTCCCACCCATTATCGGCTATATGGTGGACCTGCCTCCGCTCCTGGTGCTTTTTGCCGTCCTGGCCGGCGGGAGCATCGGTGGTATCCTGGGCCTTTTCCTGGCGGTGCCGTTCGCGGCGGCGCTCAAGCTCGTCCTGCGTTACCTTTACGCCAAACTGATGGACCAACAGGTGGCCTTTGAGGAGATGGTGCGGCGGGCCCGCCGCATCCGCAAGAAAAAGGGGACGCCGAACCCATGATCATCCGTCCGGCAACGCCCGCAGACCTGCCCGCCTGTATGGCGGTGGATACCTCTTACCAAAGCCACCAGGTCTGGCAAATGCGGTTGCAGCGTGGAGATGTATTGGCCGAGGGGGAAGAGGGGCTTTTCGTCTCCTTCCACCCGGTACGACTCCCCCATCCTGTTCTGCTTACGGCTCCAGGCATCCGCGAACGGCTGGCAGCGGGATGGCAGCGGCGGGCGCTGACCCTGGTCCTAGAGGAAGGCAACGCGATTTACGGCTATATCGGGGTGGAAGTCAGGGCGGGGCAGCGTTTGGGTTGGGTGGAGGCGCTGGCGGTGGCGCCGGAACGGCGTCGGCAGGGCTGGGGGTCGCGCCTTTTGCAGGAGGCGATCCGCTGGGGGCGGACACGTAACCTGCGGGCCCTGATTTTAGAGACGCCGGCCCGCAACGCCCCAGCCATCGCCCTGGCCTTGCGCCTGGGGTTTGCCTTTTGCGGCTACCACGAGCAATACTACGAGGAAGCCGAAGTGGCCCTTTTCTTTGCCTTCCCGCTGGAGTGACCTACCAGGGACGATGCCACCATTGCTAGGGACCAGGAGGCCTCGTGCAAGGGAAAAACAAGGAATGTCCAGAATCACCCAAAAGGATTAGTCCAAAAGTGCCCCAAAGAGGGAAAATACCCCAAATAGGCAATTGACGAAGGGTACATTGTCGGTTATAGTAAAACCACAATTTGGGCTGGTATGATCCTAGAAAGGAGGGCCAACGGGAATCTTTGGGGCAACTCAAGACAAAGGTAATTCTGAAACAGGAGGTTCTCGATGAAAGCGCTGAAAGTTCTTATGCTCGTGCTTCTGGTCGTCGCAACGACCACCTCCCTGGTTGCTGCTCAAGGTGGAGGAGCCTGGGATTCGTCCTTCACCGTGGTCAACCTGGGGACGGCTGCCGCCACAGTCTCGGTCACCTTTTATAACGAGGCTGGCACTGCGTTCACACCTGCGTCTCTGGGCACCTCGACCGGGCCGATCTCCAACCCCTTCTCTCTGAACGCCGGCGCCTCGGTGGAGATCCTGCTCTTCCAGACCGGGACCCTGCCCGATGGTCGGTACTCGGTCGTGATCTCGGCCGATCAGCCGATCGCAGCGATTGCCAACCTGACCAACAGCATTGCCGGCACCGAGCCTTTCTTCAACGGCTCCTACAGCGGGCTTGAGGATGTGGGCCAGACGATTATGTATATGCCGGCCATCACCAAGGGCTACTATGGCTGGAATAGCCATCTCTCCATGCAAAACTTGACCGGCGCCGCCATGGACATCACGGTGAGGTTCTACGTGGAGATGTCTCCCGTCGTCTGCCATACCGAGGTGCACTCCACACCTGCCTATGCTTCCTGGCACATAAACGTCGGGGCGCTGGCTCTGCCGGCCTCCTGCGATCCCAATGGGGATGGCTACAACGGTTCGGCCACCGTTGGGGCCAGCGGCCCTGTCGCCGCCGTGGACAACCAGACGGCTGACGCCTATGGCCTCACCCAGGATTACAACGGCTTCACCGCCGGTGCTACCACCATTTATGCTCCGGCCCTGTACTATGAGTACTATGGCTGGAACAGCAGTATCAACGTCCAAAATGTGGGCAGCGTCACCACCACGGT
>JASFBA010000072.1:0-14176 GCA_036172265.1 Chloroflexia bacterium | reverse complement strand
CCTCGGCCAGTTCCTCCACCCGTTCCTCGGTGCGCTTCTGGGCCTCGGCCAGTTCCTCCACCCGCTCCTCGGTGCGCTTCTGGGCCTCGGCCAGTTCCTCCACCCGTTCCTCGGTGCGCTTCTGGGCCTCGGCCAGTTCCTCCACCCGCTCCTCGGTGCGCTTCTGGGCGGCGGCCAGTTCCCTCACTTCTCCTGTGAGAGCCTTCAGGCCCTGACGCAATTCTCGCGCATCGGCCGCCCGCTCCACCTCAATCTGGCGAATGGCATCCAGAATCTCAAGGAGGACATCCGCCTGGGTCGGTGGAAAGGCCCGTCCCAACTTTTCTTCCATTTCCTTCCGGGTCAAAAGGAACGACATCTTACACCTCTATCCTCCGAGAACCATTTATATTATACCCCCCTTTCTTTGATAAGTCAAATGTCTGCCTTGTCGTCAGGGTAGCGATATGGTATAATAGAAAACGAGCAGGCCGGGCGGCCGCGGGTGGCTTGGTCCATCCGAGGAAAGTCCGGGCTCCACAGGGCAGGACGCTGGGTAACGCCCAGGCGGGGTGACCCGCAGAAAGTGCCACAGAAACCATACCGCCGGCCCAAGGCCGGCAAGGGTGAAATGGTGGGGTAAGAGCCCACCAGAGGTCGGGTGACCGACCTGCTGGGCAAACCTCGTCCGGAGCAAGGCCAAGCAGGGGCATGGGTGGCCCGCCCGAACGCCCCAGGTAGGCCGCTGGAGCCGGTGGGAAACCGTCGGCCTAGAGAGATGGTCGCCCCCGGCCGGCCGCCGGCGCCGAGGCCGGCCGGGACAGAACCCGGCTTACAGGCCTGCTCGCCGCCCGGGGGACATCCCCGGGCGGCCGGCGCGTGAGATGGTTTGCCGTCGGCAAGAGCCTGCCTATGGAAGAAGGCTACACCGTTGCCGTTCTGACCGTAAGCGACCGCTCCTCGCGGGGCGAACGCGAGGACCGCAGCGGACCGACGGTCCGCGAGGTCATCTCCGCCCTTCCCCAGGCCCGGGTCATCGCCGAAGAAATCGTCCCTGACGAGGTTCCGGCCATCGAGGAGGCTCTGAAACGCTGGGTGGGACAGGGGGTGGACCTGGTGCTCACCACCGGCGGCACCGGCTTTTCCCCCCGGGATGTGACCCCGGAGGCCACTCGGCGGGTGATCGAACGGGAGGCTCCGGGCCTGGCCGAGGCGATGCGGGCAGCCAGTCTGCGCCAGACTCCTCACGCCATGCTTTCGCGGGCCGTAGCCGGCATCGCCGGCCGGACCCTCATCGTCAACCTTCCGGGAAGCCCCCGGGCCGCTCGGGAAAATCTGGAAGTTATCCTGCCGGCCTTGCCCCATGGGCTGGCCAAACTCCGGGGCGATCCCGGCGAATGCGGAGAAGAAACGTGGAACGCAGCCGCATCCGACTCCTGATGCGTGAGGCCATCCAGGCCGCCCAGTCGGGCAACAAAAACTGGGCCCGCGAGTGCCTGGGCCGTGTCCTCAGAGCGGATCCGCGCAACGAGGAGGCCTGGCTCTGGCTGAGCGCCA
This sequence comes from Chloroflexia bacterium, assembly GCA_036172265.1. Classification (GTDB taxonomy): domain Bacteria; phylum Chloroflexota; class Chloroflexia; order DTKN01; family DTKN01; genus JASFBA01. Next base: position 12,640 of record JASFBA010000072.1, on the reverse strand, counting down.
TACTGGACACCGTAGCTGAGAAGCGCTACTGTCTGGAACGGGTGCTGGCTATCAACCCGGCCAATGCCCAGGCCCAGGCCGGCCTGCGCTACTTGGAGGGGCAGAAGGAAGCCGGCCGTCCCCAGGCCAAACGTACCATCTGCCCCCTCTGCGGCGAACCGAACGACCCCAACGCCTTCCAGTGCGCCAACTGCGGCCAGGACCTCTTTGTCCTCTGCCCGGCCTGCGGCGAACGGGTAGATATTGACCGCACCTCTTGCGCCGCCTGCGGCCTGGAGATCGGCGATTCCTCGGACGGAGCAGCCTATTTCTTCCATCTGGGGGAATTGTACCTGAAGCACGGTCAGCCGAAACGGGCTTTGGACACCTGGGACAAGACCCTGCTCCTGAACCCTGACTATCCCCGGGTGGCGGAGGTCGCAGCGGAGGCCTTTATGGCCTCGGGCCAGCGCGACTTGGCTCTCCAGAGCCTGGAGCGGGCTATCGAGGAGGCCGGGGATGAAGAGCACCGGCGCGCCTTGCGCCTGCGGATGGCCAACTACCAGCGCGAACTGGGGAATATGGAAGAGGCCGGCCGCCTCTATCGGGAACTCCTCCGCGAGGATCGGGCGCTGGGCGAACGACGGGCCGACCTCTTCATCGAACTGGGCCGATTCCATGAAAAGCGCGGGGAGCGCGAGGCCGCCCGAAACTACTACGAGATGGCCCTGGCCTTGGAGGAGAACCTCCCCGAGATCCGGTATGCCCTGGCCGAGATCCTCCTGGAGCAAGGATATGAAGTGCGGGCTATTAACGAATTTCGCCACCTGGCCCGAACCGGCGGGGAATTGGCCGAACGGGCCGCCGCCCGAATCCGGGCGTTACGGCCTCCCGTGCCGGAGGCGTTCCGTAACCGCTGGCAGGAGACGGTGCGCGGGGCAGGGCGTTTCTTCCTGGCTGGCCTCCTCCTGCTCCTCCTGAACCGGGGACGGGAATGGGCGGTAGCCACGGCCTACTCCCCGGCTTATACCTTGAACATCCTGGGCCTCCTGGCCACCCTGGCCGGCGGCTACCTCCTGACTGCGGCGACCTCTGCCCCGCGTCACCTGCCCGGCTTTGCCCTTCTCACCGTCCGGCCTGAGGGACGCCTGGCCGAACGGCTGGAGGCCCGCCGGAAGCGCCAGGAGCGGAAGAGGCCGGTTTGGGCGATGCAGTTTCAGGTCCGGCTGCGTCGTTCGGCCCAAACCATTGCCGAGGGCTTGGGGGTGGCCCGCCTACGCTTTGCCCGAAGCCTGGAGCGGGCGGCGGCCGCCCTTTCCTGTACCTGGCGACGGATCGGGGCCAGCCGTCCGATCCAGAGCCTCCGTATGTTGGGAAGGCGCTTGGGTCGTCTTCTGGGGCAAGCGCGTTTCTTCCGCTCGGTCGCCTTTTTCTTCCGCCGGCTCTTTCCCCGAAGGACCGGCCCCTCGCTCCTCGGACAGATAGCCCAATTGTGGCCCAAGGGAAGCCGCCGGCTGACCGGCCGGGTAGAACTTTCGGAGACCGACCTTTACCGCTGGGGGGCTGCGCTGATCGGATTGATCCTGGTGGTTCTGGGGACCGTTATGGTACTCTCGTGAGGAGGAAAAGGCCGTGATTCCACTGGGCGATGCCCGGAGGCGCTTCGGTTTCCCCTGGATGACCTACCTCCTTCTGGTGGTAGGGTTAATCGTCTTCATCTATGAGCGTCGTCTTCCGCTGGATGGACTATACGGCCTTCGGCCGGCCGAACTGGGGCAGCGGATATGGGCCGTAGAACAGGCTGTAGGCTGTCTTCTGGTGCAGGGGCCAGGATGGTTGGCGCCTCTGGTAAATTTGATCTATCTTTGGGTGCTGGGAAGCAAGGTCGAGGACGCCTGTGGGCCTTACGGTTTCTTCTTCCTCAGCCTGCTCTGTGGCCTCGGCGGGGTGGTGGTGGCAGGTTTCCTCGCCCCCTACCTCCCGGAAGAGGCCCGGCTCTATGGGCTGGCCGGGGTGGTAGCCGGCCTGTTCGGAGCCTACCTGGTGCTCTATCGGGGAGAGGGGATACGGACTCTGGTTCCGCCCCTCTTTCTGGTCCAGGTGCCGGCCTTCCTGCACTTTCTATACTGGGCCGGCTGGGAGTTCGTTCACCTGGACCTGGCGGCCGTCCGGGCTCTGCAGTTCGATAGGGTTTTCTATCCCCACTGGCCCTTTATCGGCGCCCTCTTCCTCGGCCTGCTGGCCGGCCCGCTCTTCGCCCGGCAGGAATTCCTGTGGCTGCGCCTGAGGGGACGGAGGGCTTCTCACCTCCCGGCCCAGGGCGCCTGACAGGACATCGCTCTTCCCAGGGCTGTTCCCTGGAGTTGGCCATGGAAGAATTACCGGAAGTGCGTCTCGGCCCATTGCTGCGGCGGCGAAAACAAACGCTGGCCGTGGCCGAATCGTGCACCGGCGGGCTGCTGGCCCATCGGCTGACCAATGTCTCCGGAAGTTCAGACTATTTTCTGGGCGGGGTGGTGGCCTATTCCAATGCAGCGAAGCAGACGCTATTGGGCGTGGAAGCCTCGACCCTGGAACGCCAGGGGGCGGTGAGCGAAGCGGTGGCGAAGGAGATGGCCTCCGGAGTGCGCCGGCTGTTCGGTGCAGACATCGGGGTAGGCATTACCGGCATCGCCGGCCCCACCGGAGGCACGCCCGAAAAACCGGTCGGCCTGGTCTATATCGCCCTAGCGGCCGAAGGAGTGGCGCGCTGTGAACGCCACATCTGGCCCCACGACCGCCTGGGGAACAAGGAGGCTTCGGCCCAGCGGGCACTGGAGATGCTGGTGGAATATCTAGAGGAAAGATAGGAGGTCTCGTTGTATACCCGTTCCGTCCTGGCCAACGGATTACGCATCCTAACCTGCCCGATGCCCCATGTGCGCTCGGCCACCCTCTGTTTCTACGTAGGAGTCGGTTCCCGCCATGAACCGGCGGAAAAGGCCGGCCTTTCCCATTTCCTGGAACATATGGTCTTCAAGGGCACCCCTTCCTTCCCCACGGCCCGCAAACTTTCCGAGGCCATCGAGGGTGTCGGAGGGGTCCTGGACGCCAACACCTCCACCGAGGTCACCACCTACTGGGCCAAGGTGGCCGTCCATCATTTTCCCCTGGCCCTGCAGGCCCTCACCGAGATGCTCTGTCGGCCTCTCCTGGACCCGGCGGAGATCGAAAAGGAACGCCGTGTCATCATCGAGGAACTCCATATGATCGCCGATTCCCCGTCCGATTGGGTCCTGGAACTGATCGGCCACCTCCTCTGGCCCAGCCATCCGCTGGGGCGGGACATTATTGGGACGGAGGAGGGGGTAAACGCCATCCGGCGGGCCGATCTGGAGGATTATCGGCAGCAGTACTACAACCCTGCCCGCATTGTGGCCGTGGTAGCCGGAGCCTTGCCGGCCGCCGAGGTCGAATCTGCCCTGAGTGCAGCCTGGGGAGAACTTTCCCCCCAGCCGCAGGTCCCGGTGGAGCCGGCCCCGCCGATTTCCCCTGGGCCGGCCATCCTGCTGGAAAATCGGGACACAGAACAGGTCAACCTCTGCCTGGCCCTGCCTGGCCTGCCCTATAACCATCCGGAGCGCTATACCCTGGTTCTCCTGAACACCGTCTTGGGGGCCAGCATGAGTTCGCGCCTCTTCCAGAGCATCCGGGAGGAACGGGCCCTGGCCTATAATATCTATTCCACCCTGCGCCAACATGCCGACGCCGGTGCCGTCCTCATCTATGCCGGCGTGGCACCCGAACGGACCGCCGAATGCCTGAGCGCCGTCTGGGAGGAACTGGAACGGCTGACCGGCGAAGAGGTGGAGGACGTGGAACTGGAACGGGCCAAGGAATACAACAAGGGCCGCATCCTCCTGCGGATGGAAGATTCCTATGGGGTAGCCTCCTGGTACGGAGGGCAGGAACTCCTGCTGGAGCAGATCGAAGAGGTGGACCAGGTTGTTGCCCGCATCGAGGCGGTGCAACCGGCCGACCTGCGCCGTTTGGCCGAGGGCCTCTTTCGGCGCGACTGCCTCCGGCTGGCCCTGGTCGGGCCCGGCCAGGATGAAGCCCTCCTGCGCCGGGCCTTGGGAATCTAACCGTCCCGGGAACATCCGGCCGGTAAAGTTTCTGCTTTCCTCTCCTCTTACTCGACCACCTCCACCTTGACCGCGCACACCTTGTACTCGGGAATCTTGGCCACCGGGTCCAGCGCGGCAATGGTCAGGACGTTGGCGTTTCCCTCGGGGAAATGGAAGTTGGCAAAGACCACTCCGGGCGGAACCCGTTCGGTTATCCAAGCCTCGGCCTCGATCTCTCCCCGGCGGGAGGTGATCCGCACCCGCCGGCCCTTGTCCAAGCCCAGCCGTTCGGCATCGTCGGGGTTCACCTCCACAAGCGGCCGGTCGTAGACGGCCGATAGCCCCTGGGCCCGTCGGGTCAGTTCGCCCCCGTGCCAGTGGTAGAGGACACGGCCGGTGGTAAGGACGAAGGGGTAGTCGTCGTCGGGGAGTTCGGCCGGCGGGATATGCTCGATAGGGGTAAAAAGCCCCCGGCCGCGGGTGAACTGATCCACGTGGAGGATGGGCGTGCCCGGATGGGAGGCATCCCGCACCGGCCACTGGAGCCGTTCCCCCCGTTCCAGCCGCTCATGGCTGACTCCGGCGTAGATGGGCGTCAGGGCGGCGACCTCGGCCATGATCTCGGCCGTATTCCGATAGTCCCAGCCGGCGTGCACGCCCCCCTCGGGCCGGCGAGTCCCCAGGGCCAGGAGTCGCCGGGCCACTTCGGCGATGATGCGCCAGTCCTCGCGGGCCTCGCCCAGCGGGGGGATGGCCTGCCGCACCATCTGGATGCGGCGCTCGGTGTTGGTAAAGGTGCCCGTCTTCTCGGCAAAACTCACCCCCGGCAGGAGCACGTCGGCATAGGGCGAGGTCTCTGAGGGGAAGATCTCCTCCAGGACGACGAAATCGCATCGCTCCAGGCAATGGCGGACGTGGTTGCTGTCGGGGTCGCTCATCACCGGGTCCTCCCCCAGGATGTAGAGGGCACGGATACGGCCCTCGCCGGCCGCCGGAATCATCTCTGTAACCGTCAGGCCGACCTTTTCCGGCAGAGGCACTCCCCAGGCGGCTTCGAATTTGCGCCGGGCCTCCTCGTTCGTTACGCGCTGGTAGCCCGGGTAGACATCGGGCAGGGCGCCCATATCGCAGGCTCCCTGGACGTTGTTCTGGCCGCGCAGGGGGTTGACGCCGCCGCCAGGGATGCCCATGTTACCTAAGAGCATTTGTAAATTGGCCAGGCTCACCACATTGCGCACCCCAACGATGTGCTGGGTAATACCCATAGCCCAGATAACGGCCATTGGCTTGCTGAGGGCTAAAATCTCGGCCGCCTGATAGAGTTGCTCTACCGGCACCCCGGTGATGGCAGCTACTTTGGCCGGCGTATACTGCTCCACCACCGCCCGAAACTCCTCAAAGCCCTCGGTGCGGTCTTCGATGAACTTTTTGTCCTCCCAGCCTTTCTCCAGAATGATGTTCATCAGGCCGTTCAGGAGGGCCACATCTGTGCCGGGGCGGTGTTGCAGGTGTAACGTGGCAAAATCCACCAGTTCGATGCGGCGCGGGTCGGCGACGACCACTTTGGCCCCACGCCGGAAGACAGCCCGGCGGATCATCGTGCCGAAGACGGGATGCTGTTCGGTGGTATTGGAACCGATGACGAAGAAGGCTGCCGCCTGCCCGGCGACGTCGTCCATCGAGTTGGACATGGCTCCCGAACCGAAAACGGTGGCCAGACCGGCCACGGTGCTGGAGTGGCAAAGTCTGGCACAATGGTCAATGTTAGGGGTGCCGACAACCTGTCGGGCCAGTTTTTGGAACAGGTAGTTTTCTTCGTTCAGGCACTTGGCCGAACTCAGGAAACCGATGCTTTCGGGACCGTACCTCTGGCGAATCTCATGCAGCCTGTGCACGGTGATGTCCAGCGCCGTGTCCCAATCGACCTCCACCCACTCCCATGGATTTTCGGTTTCGGATTTTCGATTCGGAATTTTCGGTTCGGGCTTGGGTTTGCCCTCCAGCAAATACCGGCGCACCCTCGGCCTCCGGAGACGGTCAGGGTGGTGGATAAAGTCGTACCCGTAACGCCCCTTGACGCAAAGGGCCATCCCGTTGACCGGAGCATCGGGATTCGAGGTCACACCGATCACCCGGCCGTCGCGGACGCTCAGGTCGAAGTTGCAGCCCACGCCGCAGTATGGGCAGGTCGTAGTAACCTTGCGCACCTGGTGAGCGCGGCCCAGGCCGTGGCGCATCTTATCGCTCAGGGCACCGGTGGGACAGTAAGCGACGCAGTTGCCGCACGATTCGCAGCGTGCCTCCAGCATCGTCGTCCCGGTCCCGGCGACGATCTGCTCCTCGAAAGCGCGATAAGCCACCCCCCAGACGTGGCGCACCTGAATTTCGGCGCAGGCCAGGACACAGCGCCGACAGAGGATGCATTTGTTGAAATCCACCCGGACGAAGGGATTGGGGTCGCTATCCACTGGGAAACGCGTGCCCTTTTCCCCCCAGGCCGGTGCACTTACCTGGTATTCGTAGGCCATGTCCTGGAGTTCACAGGAACCGGAGGAATCGCAGAGAAGGCAATCCTGGGGGTGGTTGGCCAGCATCAGCCGTAGCGTCCGCCGGCGGGAAAGAATCACCCGTTCGCTCCGGGTGTGGACCACCATTCCCTCAGCCACCGGGAAGACGCAAGCGGCCTGAAGGAACCGCTGTTTTTCCACCTCGACCACACAGATACGGCAGTTGCCGGTGGGCGAGAGGTCGCGGTGGTAGCAGAGGGTAGGGATATGGATACCGGCCGCCCGGGCGGCTTCCAGGATGGTCTGTCCCTCTTCGGCTTCGATGGTCCGACCGTCTATGGTGAGATGAACCCGCGTTACCATCGCCTCACTCCTTCATCCGGCATACCCCGGCCGGGCAGGTGCCCCGAGCGTGCGCCTCGAATTCGTCCGGGAAGAGACGCAGAGCCGAAAGGACTGCGGTAGAAGCCGTCTGGCCCAACCCGCAGAAGGAACTATCGGCCATATGTTCGCCCCATTCGAGCAATTCCTGGAGATGCTCGGGCGTGCCACGGCCGGAGGTCAGTTCATTCAGGAGTTGGAGTTGGCGTTCCGTGCCCACCCGACAGGGCGTGCATTTTCCGCAGGACTCGGCGCGGAAGAAGGCGGCCACGGCGCGCACGTAATCCACCATACAGGTGGCGGCATCCAGGACCACGATGTCGCCGGCGCCCAGCATGGCCCCGGCCGCCGCGCAGGAGGCGAAATCGAGGGGCACATCCAGGAATTCGGGGCCGACAATGGCTCCGGCCGCGCCGCCCAGGTGGCAGGCCTTGAAGGAGGCCGGACCTTGCATTCCGCCGGCCGGCCCCTCGATGACCTCGCGCAAGGTGAATCGGCCCAATGGCGCTTCCAGACAGCCACGCCGGTGGACGTGCCCGGAGATGGGGTAGAGTTTGGTGCCCGGGCTTTTCTCCGTCCCAAGCTGGCGATACCACTCGGCCCCATAAGATACGATGCCCGGCAGGTTACAGAGCGTCTCCACATTGTTGAGGAGGGTAGGCCGGCCGAAGGCTCCATAGGTCGTGGGGTAAGGCGGACGCAGGCGCGGTTCGCCGCGCTTCCCTTCCAGACTCTCCAACAGGGCCGTCTCCTCGCCGCAAATGTAGGCACCGGCGCCGCGATGGAGGTGGACGGTGAAGGAAAAGCCCGCGCCCAAGATGTCCGGGCCCAGGTAGCCAGCCTCCCGGGCTTCCCGGATGGCCTGTTCCAGAAGTGCCGCCTGGGGAGCATATTCCCCTCGGATGTAGATATAGCCTTCATGGGCCCCGACGGCATAGCCGGCCAGGACGATGCCCTCCAGAAGGAGGTGGGGGTCGCCCTCCATAAGAAGGCGGTCCTTGAAAGTGCCCGGTTCCGATTCATCGGCATTACAGACCACACAGGCCGGGCCGCTTCCAGAGCGGGCCGCAGCAGCGGTAAAGCGCATCTTCAATCCGGTAGGGAAGCCGGCCCCGCCGCGCCCCTGCAACCCGGAGCGCACCACCTCCTCGATGACCTCATCCGGCGTCATCGAGGTCAGGGCCTTACGCAGGGACTGGTAGGCTCCGGCCGAGACCGCCTCGGCCAGGGAATGGGGGGCGATGCGCCCGACGCGGCGGAGCAGCGCCCGTTCCAGGGGAACCTCAATGCCGATGATGTCGTCTGCGGGCGAAGTGGGGATCGCTTCCCGGCCCTCCAGGAGGACATGCACATCCTGGGGGGAGAGTCTTCGGTAGAGCCGGCCGGCGCAATAGGCGGCTGGACCGCCGGCGCAGTGGCCGATGCAACTCGTGCGACGTACCTCCAGGCCGGCTTCCTCCAGCGCCCGACGCACCTGGGGAGCACCCTGAACGTGGCAGGGACCGTCATCGCAGAGGTAGACGGCCGGAGGAGGCTTTTCTCCCACCTGCCAGAGGGCATAGAAGGTGGCCAAGCCGTAGACCTCGCTTGGGGGAAGGCCCGACCATCGGGCAACAGCCTGGAGCACCTCGCGGGGCAGGTAACCGTAACGCTCCTGGACCTTTTGTAGCACCGGGATCAGGTCGCCGCGTTGCCCGGTAAATTCCAGGAGGGGTTCCAGCATTGCGTCTGCAGGCGTATCGGCCATCGGAACCTCCTGCGCGTGAAACCGGTTCTCCGTCGAGGTCGATTATAGCACAGCCCCACAAGGGCGGTCAAAGGCTTCGAATAGGTACAAGATCGGGTGGGCGAAGGCAGTGCCTTCGCTCACCCGACGATTGGGCCAGGGTTATGGACCCTGGTAACCAACCTGTAACAAGGCGCTAACGGGTTGCTGCCAGGATCCGGCTAGAATGGGGTTGCCTGGGAAGAGCGGGGTGTTGTCTGGCCAGAGGGTGTCCGAAGGGAAGTCTAAAATTTCGAGGAGCAGTTTCGCCGGGGAGAAGGGTGGGAAAGGAGTGCACCTTTCCCACCCAGTTCTACCCCTCTGGGAAAACTAGAACAGGAACACGGAGGTCTATGCTGTACCAGGGGGTAGTACCATGTACACAGGAGCACAACTCTACCGGCAGATGAACGCCTGTGCCGGCCGGTTGGGAGCCGGGGGGATGACCACGATCCTGGTGGTAGAAGATGATCAGTTTGTCCAAACCAGTCTGGAGCACCTGCTCCGGTCACACGGTTATGAGGTCATCACCGCGGCCAATGGGCAGGAAGCGCTGGAACGGATCGATCGCGAAGCGCCGGACCTGGTGCTGACCGACCTGCGGATGCCCAGGATGGACGGACTAGAACTCTTACGTTGGGCCAAGGTCCGGTTTCCCCATACGGCGGTCATCCTGCTCACCGGCTATAGCACCTTGGAGAGTGCCATCCAGGCCATACGCCACGGCGCCGACGACTATCTCCTCAAGCCCTGCCGGGAGAAAGAACTGCTTGAGCGCATCCAGGCTGCCCTGACTCGCCAGGAGGTGTTCTACCGGCTTTCTCAGATCGAGGAAAACCTGCCGGCCATCGCCGCCCTGGTGAACGCCACCGAGGCCCGTGATCCCTATACGCGGGGGCATTCCGAACGGGTAGCCCATTATGCGACCCTTCTGGCCCGGGAAGTGGGGATGCCCCAGGAAGAAATCCGAACGCTCTGGTTGGCCGGGCTGCTCCACGACATCGGCAAGATCGGAGTACGCGATGCCGTCCTCTATAAACCCGGCCCACTGAATGAAGAGGAGTACCGGCGGGTACAGAATCACCCCATCCTGGCGGCCCAGATTCTCAGCCCCATACCGGGGTTGCGCAAAGTGGTGCCCATCGTCCTGCACCACCATGAATGGTATAACGGGAACGGCTATCCCGATGGTCTGGCCGGAGAGGGGATTCCCCCGGGAGCCCGCCTCTTGGCCGTGGTGGACGGCTTTGAGGCGATGACTTCGGTGCGGGCCTATCGGCCGGCCTTTACCCCGGAGGAGGCGTTGGAAAGGCTGGAACAGAGCAGTGGCACGCAGTACGATCCGTGCCTCGTCCAAGCCTGGGTCCGCCTGGTCCGCGAGGGCCGACTGTCCCCTCCTCCGGGGAGCCTTACCCTGCCGGGAGACACAGATTAGGGGAAACTTTCCGTAGGGGCGAGGAGGCGTCTCGCCCCATTCTACAAGGGAGAGCCTGACAACGCCGCCCTGATGCGGGCACGTAACTCGTTCAGGGAAACCGGCTTCAGGAGGTAATCTGTGGCCCCGGCCTCCATGCTACGCAGGTGGTCTCCCTCGCTCTGGCGGGCGGTGAGGATCAGGATGGGCACAGCCGAAAGCGCGCGCATACGCCGGCAAGTCTCCCAACCGTCCATATCCGGCATCAGTGCGTCCAGGACAACCAGGTCGGGGTGTTCCTCCTGGAGAAAGCGCAACCCTTCCTGGCCGTGCTGGGCGGTGATGACCCGGTAGCCCTCGGCTTCCAGGACGGCCTGCAGGCTTTTGCGGACGTAAGGGTCATCGTCTACGACCAGGATTTTGGTCTCCGATGGCGCTTGGGCCATTTTCTACCCCTGGGCGATCAGGGCCGGCAGAACGATGGTAAAGGTCGTCCCCCGGCCGGCCTCGCTTTCCACCTCGATCGTTCCCCCATGTTCGGAGATAATGCCGTAACAACTCCACAGGCTCATCCCGCTGCCGTTGCGTTTGGTCGTTACAAACGGTTCAAAGAGGCGCTCTCGGATTTCTTCCGGGATACCCGGCCCGGTGTCCCGAACGGAGAGGCGCACCTGTCCGCCTTCCTGGCGGCCCCGAACTTCCAGAAGTCCCCCTCGTCCGGCCATCGCCTCGGCCGCATTGAGGAAAAGGCGCACCAGGACATCTTCCATCTGGGGCGGCGAAGCCAGCACTTGAAGGTCCCCCGCCAGGTCTACATGGGTCTCGACGTGCTCGGCCACCAGGCGGTTGCGCAGGAGGGAGAGGGCCGTTTCCACCACCTCGCGCAGGTTGCAGGGATGCCGGGCCGCCTCGTGCTCTCGGGAAAAGGAGAGCATCTGACGCACCGTATTATGGATACGCTCAAAACCGACCGCGACCAAACGGACCAGTTCCTGATTGGGGTCATCGGGGGGGAGGCGGCGGGAGAGAAGGGCCAGGAAATTCTTGATCCCCTCCAAGGGGTTATTGATCTCGTGGGCCACGGAGGCGGCCAGACGGCCGGTGGCGGCCAGTTTCTCTGAGCGCACCAGATAGTCCTGGGCCCGACGCAGTTCTTCCAGGCGCTGGCACAGTTCGGCCAGAAGCCGGCCGTTTTCCACAATCATGGCCGCATGGCCGGCCAAGATGGAAAGGAAGTGGGCATCGTCCGAGGTAAAGGCACCTACCTGGCTGCTCTGCAGGCTCAGGGTACCCACTTTGCGTCCGCCCACTTCCATCGGAGCGATCAGAAGGGAACGGTAGGAAGGGGGAGTGCGTCCGGGCAGAAAACGGGGATCCTGGGTCACATCGTCCACGCAGATGGTCTGACCTTCCAGGAGGGACCTCCCGGCCAAGCCGATCCCCAGGCGCATCCGCACCTGACTATCGCGGGAAAGGAAGGCATGAAAGGCGCCCATGGGCACCAGGAGTTCCTCGTTATCCTTTTCCAAAAGGTGGATGACCCCGGCCTCGGCGGCAGGGATATTCTCCACCACAGCCTGGATGATCATCCCCAGCATCTCTTCCATCAAAGCAGGGCGGGACAAGGCCCGGGTGATCTGGAGCAAGGCCTCGCTTTCCCGCAGGTAGCGGCGGGCCCGCTGGCGCTCGGCCTCCAATTCCAGGAAAAGGAGAATTTCTTCCCCCTCTTCCCGCAAGCGCTCCTGTTCTGCCTGGGTTGGCGGCTTGGAAAACCCCAGGACAATCGTTCCCAGGAAAAGGGTCTGCTGCCGGAGGGGAAAGATCAGCATGTCGGAGATGGCTTGTTCGTTCCATATCCCCGGTTTTTCCCCGCTGAAGAGGGTGGGGCGGACGAGTTCCCCGAGGCGGGGCCATAATTCTGCCAGGGCCCCCTCCCTTTCGGCCGGCCCCAGGCGACATACCACTTTCGGCTTTCCCTTCCCCCCTTCCAGGATCACCATCCCGGCCTGAGCGGCCGTGCTTTGGACAAGCCTTCCGAGGCTACGTTCCAGAAGCAACCGGGCCGGAGAAGCACCTTCCTCTTTCAACCCAACGGCTACCTGAAGCAAAACCTCTTGCCAGCCCTCGGGCTCCATCTCTCTCTACCTGCCAAATTTCCAGCCGCTGTCTCTAGATGTCCACATTATATCCCTGTCTGCTTTCCCTGTCAAACCCGCTTTTCTGGCGAATTCGACATGAGGCTGGGCAGTTACCCTGTCGCTTCGATACCCCGTTTGCCCAAGCGGAACAGACGTGCTATAATGGGTGTAATAGGAGCGTGGCGGCACCACGCCCCTGCTTGCCGGGGAGGTGGCCGGCGATGCGCCTGGAGTATCCGGGAAAGAAATCTATCGCGGAGATCATGGCCCAGACGGGAACGGCTGCCCTCTGCCTGAAGGATAGTGAGGGCAACCTCCCGTTCGACGGGTGGAGGAATATGCTCATCCAG
>JASFBA010000071.1:0-18386 GCA_036172265.1 Chloroflexia bacterium | reverse complement strand
GGTGTGGCTCGTTTCTGTTTCAATTGGGGGCTTGCTGAATGGAGACGCCGGTATGAAAGTGGGGAGCAGCCGTCGGCCTACGCCCTCAAGAAGCAGTTTAACGCTATCCGGCGGGAGCAATTCCCCTGGACATACGATACGACCAAATGCGCGGTGGATACCGGCTTTCGCAATCTGGACCGCGCTTTCCGAAACTTCTTCCGTCGTTGCAAGAACGGCAATCCCAGGAAAGGCTACCCGCGCTTCAAGAGTCGGAAGCGGAGCAAGTTGTCATTCAGGATGGATGGGACACGGGTTCAGTCAGAAGGCCATTGGGTGAAGTTGGAGAAACTTGACACGCCTATCAACATGGCAGAACCTCTACGCTTCGAGGGTAAGGTCGTCTCGGTTACGATTTCCAAAGATGGGGAACATTGGTATGCCAGTTTCCACTGCGAAGTAGAACCACCGCTGCACCAGCACGAGAAAACCGTAGTAGGGATTGACTTGGGGCTAAAAACGCTGGCCGTGCTGTCGGACCATACCCGGTTTGAAAACCAAAAACCGCTACGGTCAGACTTGCGCAAGGTCAAGCGTCTCAGCCGCGAGTTATCTCGACGACGAGAAGGTAGTGGGCGGTGGCAACGTACCAAGAAGAAACTGGCCCGACTACATCGGCGTGTGGCCAATAGGCGGCTGGACTATCAGCATAAAATGACAACCTGGATTGCCCAGACCTACCGATACATCGGTGTAGAGGATCTCCATGTAGCGGGGATGCTACGCAATCGCCACCAGGCCTTATCCCTGGCGGATGCGGGCTTGGGCGAAATCAGACGCCAACTGGCCTACAAAGCGGCCTGGTTGGGTGGCGAGCTCGTAGAAATTGACCGTTTCTTCCCGTCCAGTCGGCTATGTCCAATGTGCGGCACCAGGAAAAATGACTTGACCCTGAGTGACCGGGTGTTCGTTTGTGAGTGCGGCTATACCGCAGAAAGAGATTTGAACGCTGCTCAAAACATTGAGCGGCAAGTATGGATGATTCTCAGTCGCCGAAGTGGGTTCGCGGAGACTCGAAACGGGCGTGGAGAGGATGTAAGACCCGGCGGGGCGATCCTCGTTGAAGCGTCAAAGGTGGCTGAAGAAAGGCAGCCAGCCAGAGTTGCAATTTAGGCAGGTTTGGTAAACCAGGAATTGCTCCCCCTCCTTCTGATCGGGGGCGGAGCCCTGGGCTATCGTCAGGTAGATCTGCTCCTGACGGAAGAGGTTTTCCTGCGCCTGACCGGGTGCTACGGGCTGGCCGAGGCCGGTTCCTGGGAGGTCTGGTGGTTCCCTTTGAACGGCACGCCATAAGGAGGGTGGCAATGATGCGCCCTTGGAAGACGCTTTCCTCCGAGTATGCCCTGGATGTGCCCTGGCTGCGGGTACGCCGGGACATTTGCCGTCTGCCCAACGGGGTTGTCCTGGACGATTACTACCTGTGGGAAGGGCCGGATTGGGTGGCCGTCTTCGCCCTGACGACGGAAGGAAACGTCCTCCTGGTGCGGCAGTACCGCCAGGCCGTGCGCGAGTTCGTCTGGGAACTCCCGGGCGGCATCGTCTCTCCAGGCGAAGACGTGCTCTCGGCGGCCCTGCGCGAACTGCACGAAGAGACCGGCTACGAGGCCGAGCGTGGGGAGATTGTGGCCCGCATGGCCGTAGACCCGCCCAAGGCCACCTTCCACAACTTTCTGGTCCTGGCCCAAGGCTGCCGGCCGGCCACGATCCGACAACCTGACCCGACGGAAGAGATCGAACTCTGCGCCCTCCCGCCGGATACTTTGCTCGAATGGACTCGCCAGGGTCTTATCTGGGCCCAATCCAGCATCGCCTGCATCTACCGGGCGCTGGACCATCTGGGTTTATTTCCAAATTTGAAATTCTAAATGGGCAGGAGGTCAGGATGTTTTTCCGCAAGGGTGCCGAAAAGCCGCCTCCGACGCTGCCTTCTGACCCGGCTTATTGGTCCCTGGGGACAGGGGAAGAACGGGAACGCCTCCTTCCACTTCTCCTCCGGGAACTGGATTCGCCGCTTCCCTCGCGCCGCGAACGGGCGGTCGAACTTCTGGCCGAGGCTGGGGAGGAACAGGCTCTGCCGGCCCTTTTATCGCTGGTTCGGAGGGAAAAACACCCCCTGGTGCGCTGGAAAGCGCTCCGGGCCCTTTCCCACCTGGCAGGAGAAGCCGCCGGGCCGACCGAACTCCCCACCCCGGAGGAAGTCTCCTCCTGGCGGGACGAAGCCCTGGCCGACCTCCTGGGCCGGCTGGAAAGCGAACAGGCCAGCCGGCGCTGGGAAGCCGCCGAAGGCCTAGGAGAACTGGGCGACCCCCGGGCCATCCCGGCCCTGGTCCGGGCGCTCCGCGACCCTCACGCCTTTGTCCGTTGGGCCGCTGCCCAGGCCATCGGCCGCATCGGTGGAAAAGAAGCCATCTCCCTCCTCCTTCCCCTTCTTCAGGAAAGCGACCCCCTGGTGCGGCGCAGCGCCGCCGATGCCCTGGGCTACCTGGATGCGCCGGAGGTGCGTCAGGCCCTCCGCCGTGCCCTCCGTGACCCCGATCCGACCGTGCGTCGCAACGCCATCGAAGCGGTAGCCCGTCTGGGCGACCGGGAAGCGGTGGGCATCCTGGCGGCGGTGTTGACCTCTTCCGACGACTTCTGGGTACGCTACAGCGCTGCCGAAGCCCTGGGTCTAGTGGGGGACCACCGCGCCATCGCCGCCCTGATCGAGGCGGCCCAGGACCGCCAGGTGCTCCTCCGGCGGGTAGCCGTACGCTCGCTGGGCCGGCTCCGCGACAGCCGGGCTATCACCCCTCTGGTGAATGCTCTTCGAGACCCTGACCCCCAGGTCCGTTTGTATGCCGTCGAAGGGTTGGGGCACCTCGGCCATGAAATGCTGATTCCCGAACTGGAGCGGTTGCTCCAGGATTCGGCCGGCGTCTTTGGCCAAAAGGTGGGGGAAGAAGCGCGCCGAGCCATCGAAGCCATCCGCAGCCGAACGGAGAAGCGGAGATAGGGAGGCCCTTTAGCGCCCGCCTTCGTAACGCGGCGCCACGGCGGAGCGCAGCCGAATCTGAACCTGGGTCTTGAGGTACCAGCCAGCGATGGTACGAAACCGTTCCCCAGGTTCGTTGAGCGGAGAAAGTTCCACGCCTTGGAGGTGGGCAGGGAGGATGTAGGTGTAAACCGGATAGTAAAGAGGAATGGCCGGCACTTCCCGAACAAACTGCTCCTGGAATTGCCAGTAGATGGGGATACGCAGGTCGCGATCGAGGGTGGTACGTCCCTGCTCCAGAAGGCGGTCTATCGTCTCGTTCTGCAGGGAGGAAAGGTTGGAACCTTCCGGCCCGATTTGGCTGGAGTGCCAGAGGACGAATTCGTCCGGGTCACGCCCCAACTGCCCCCGTCCGTAAAGGAGCAGGTCAAAGTCGCGTTCGGCTAGCCGCCGGCGGAATGTCTCGGGGGAAACAACGGCCACGTGGACAGAGATGCCCAGGGGAGCCAGTTGCTGTTTGATGCGATTGGCCAAGACAACCCGCTCCGACGGGGTGTCGCGGGTCAGAAGGACGAGTTCCAAAGAGCGAATATCGCGTTCACGGACGCCATCGCTGTTCCGATCCCACCAGCCGGCCTCCTCCAGGAGTTCGGCTGCCCGGGCCGGGTCGTAGGGGAAGGCAGGCAAATCCGGCTTATAGGCCCAGGAAATGGGCGAAATCGGCCCGCTGGCTGGAAAGGCCTCCAAGTCCTTGAGCAGGGCCGTTCGGTCCAGTCCCAAGGCCAAGGCCTGGCGCACCCGCCGATCCCCAAGGAACGGGGAACGGGTGTTCAGGAAGAGGATGTTGTAGGCCTGCAAATAGGTGCGATAGGCCACCAGGTCGGCCCGGCCGGCCAGCCGTTCCAGTGCCGAACGGGAGAGGCCAAAGGCGCCATCCACCTCCCCCTGCAAAAGCGCCTCCACCAGCAACCCCTCATCCCGATAGTAGCGGAAGTGAACCCCCTCCAGATAGGGAAGCCCCCGGTAATAGAGCGGATTGGCCTCTAGTTCCAGTACGGGGATGCCGTCTTCTCCTTCCTCCAGTCGGACGAAGCGGAAAGGTCCGGTACCAACCGGATGCAGGTGAAACGGGTGGGTCAGGAGGTCTTCCGGCGGCACCTTTTGGAGAAGGTGGGCCGGCAGGAGGGGAAGTGTGGTATAACTGAGGAAGGGCGCATAGGGGCGTTCCAGGATGAAGCGCACCCGCCGGTCATCCAACGCCTGGGCCTGTACCCGTGCCCAGAGGCCTCGCAGGGAGGAGATGGTGGGGAAATCGGACGAACGCAGGAGGTTCAAGGTGAAGAGGACGTCCACCGTAGTTACCGGTTCGCCGTCGTGCCAGTAGGCGTTGCTGCGCAGGGTACAGGTGTAAACGGTCCCGCTGGGCGAGACCTCCCATTTCTCGGCCAAGGCCGGCTGTATGGAACCATCGGGCAGCAAGGTGGAGAGACCTTCGAAGAGGAGGCCGGAGATGTCCCGGTCGGCATCGCTGCTGGCCAGGAAGGGATTGAGGAACTGGGGGGTACCGATCACCCCCTCGGTGTAGAGGCCTCCATGCACCGGCACGGCCACCGTTTCCCGAAGGAGGGCAAACTGAGCCAGCAGGCCGGCGATGAGCAGGGTGCCCAAGGCGGCCAAAAGGATTTGCCAGCGAAAGAGGCGGAGCATCGTCAGTCTAGTAAGAGACGAACATGCTGCTGACCAGGGAGATGATCAGAAAAATAACGACCAGCACGATGGTCGCCTGGAAAAGGGTCTTCTCCAGCCCACGTCGGGTGTGGAGGGGATTGAGCATATCCCGACCGCCGAAGATGCCTCCGAAGCCGGAGCCTTTGGACTGCAGGATGATGATCGTGACGACGGTGACGCTGACCAGAATTTCCACAATGCTCAAAGCAATTTGCAACACGACGTTCCACCTCCCGGGATGAGATCACGATTTCCCAAATGACAGATCGAATTATACCACCGGCCGGCCGTTTTGGCAAACGCTGCGACAAGGGACGCACCCAGGAGGGCGCAACAGCGCTGCGCCCTCCTGCCTACCATGGGACAGTCCTATTGGGCCGTTCATGGAGGGGTGGGGCAACTCCATCCCCACAACAGGGATACGGCATTTTTCTTCCGAGGGCATTTCGCACTGCGGCGAGGTTATCGGGGCGGGGTAAAGAGGAAGGTACAGATGTCACCATCCTGAACCAGGTAATCCCGGCCTTCGGTACGCAGGGCGCCGCGGCGGCGGGCTTCCTGGAGGCTTCCGGCCTCGCGTAGGGCGTCGAAATGGACCACCTCGGCGCGGATAAAGCCGCGGGCCATGTCGGTGTGTACCGTGCCGGCTGCCTCCACCGCCGTACTTCCCCGGCGCAGCGGCCAGGCCCGCACCTCCTCGGAGACAAAGGTGAAGAAGGTGATCTGCCCCAGCAACTCATAGGCCAGGCGGATGATGCGGGAGGCGGCCGGCTCAGAAAACCCCAAGGCCTGGCGGAACTCGGCCGCCTCCTCGGGGGACAGTTCGCCCAGTTCCATTTCCCATTCGGCACACATAACGGCCACACCACAGCACCGATGCCGGTATCCCATACGAAGGGCCTGCGCCAGCGCTTCCCCTTTTTCCAACTGTTCCTCGCCGATGTTGACAAGAAGCAGGGTCGGCTTGAGGGTAAGAAAGTTGAACCCTCGCAGAGATTTCTCCTCTTCCCGGGAAAGTTCCAGGTCGCGCAGGGGAATTTCGGCTTCCAGCGATGTCCTCAGTCGCCGGAGGAGGGCATACTCATGCTGGCGCGCCTCTTTTTCGCCGCGAGGCAACTTGGGGATTTCCTGCTCCAACCGCCCGATTCGGCGCTCCACCACGCCCAGATCGGCCAAGAGGAATTCGGCGTCCAGAAGGGCCAGGTCCCGCATCGGGTCCACAGAGCCGGCCGGGTGAGGGGCATGGGGGCTCTCAAAGGCCCGCAATACGTGGATCAGGGCATCGGCCTCGCCGATGGCGGCCAGAAAGGGGGCCGGCAGGCCCTGACGGGCCGCCCCCTGGGGAATGCCGGCCAGATCCACAAAACAGACCTCGGCCGGGGTAAGCTTACGGGGGTGGAAGAGCCCGGCCAGCCAATCCAACCGCTCGTCGGGGACTTTGACCATGGCCCGGTGGGCCTCCATCCGGCCGGCCCCTGGACCCACCATCTCCCGCTGCCCGGTCAGGGCGTTAAAGACGGTGGTCTTACCGCTCAGGGGTAGTCCAACCAAGGTGATATGCATGGCTTCCACCTGAGGGGACATCCGTTCAAAAAAGCGGCGGTGGGAGCAGGCCGGCTGCCAGGGCATCCAGCGCCCGACGGGCTTCCTCGTGCCCCGGTTCGATGGCCAATACTTGCTCCCAGGACCGACGGGCTTCTTCCCATTGTCCGCGCAGGCTCAGGAGTTCCCCTCTCCAGTAATGGGCTTCGGCATAGTGCCGGTCCCAGCGCAGAGCCGCCTGAAAACAGGCTATCGCCTGTTCGTAGCGCTCTTCCATCCAGGGCAGGTCGTAGGGACACAACTCCAGGTAGGGAAGCCGGCCCCGCACTTGCTCCAGGTAACAACGTCCCAGACCACAGTGCCAGCGGGCCTCCGCCGGGTCCAATCGCAACGCCCGACGGAAGAGGCCGGCCGCCGCCGGGATGTTGCGCCCTTCCTCCAGGAGATGGTAGGCTCGTTCGCCCAAGAGAGCGGCGGCCCGTCGAACCTCCTCCGACCGCCGCCTACCTTTCAGAATCTTCCTCAATCGGGAAAACAGCCTCATCAATCGGACTCTCCACGGTCGGACGGCGCTTTTCTCTCCCCCAGCGCGCGCCGCAGGACCGCCCGCTCGATGGCATCGCCGGCCAAGGTGGCAATGGCCATAAGAAGCCGCTGATCCCAGGGGGTGAAGGCGGTGCCGTCCGCCTTGTTGATCACCTCGATGACGCCCACCGTTCGCCCCTGGACTCGGATGGGCACGCAGAGGACGGAGCGGGTCTCGAAACCGGTGAGCAAATCGGCTTCTGCATAGAAACGAGGCTCCTGCCGCACGTCAGGCACGAGAAGGGGTTGCCCGGTCTGGGCCACCCAGCCGCAGATGCCCTGCCCCATCTTCAGACGCAACGGCCGTAAGGGGGCCACATATTCGCCCACCATCACCTCGAAGCGCAGTTCGTTCGTCTTTTCGTCTACCATGAGGAGAGAGCCGGCCTGGCTGCCGAAGATATCCACCACGCGAAACATGGCCTGGGTCAGGGCCTGCGGCAGATCCTCCGCCGTGCTCAGCCGGGTGCCCAGTTCCGTGAGGAGGGCCAGTTCCCGAGCCCGCTGGTCCATCTGCTCAACTAGGAGACGATTTTCCAGGCGAAGCCGGCGACGCTCCATCGCCTCGTGGACCACTTGCAGCAGTTCCTCCCGCTCAAATGGGCGCAGGAGGTGGTAGGGCGTGGCCATCCATAGTCCGCGCCGGCTACCTCGGAAAAGGGCATAGTCCACGACGGCGACAGCAACCAAGTCCGGGTCCAACTCCCGCGCCATTACCGGCAACCGCAACATCTCCGGCCCGGCGACTTCCAGGAGGAACAGGGCATAGCGATGGTGCTGCAATTGCTGCAGGGCGGCCTCGGGAGTGGTCGTTTCCTCCACCGAGAAGCCCTCATCCTCCAGCAAATGGGCCAGATGAGCCCCTTCCTCCCAATCCCGAAAAAAGAGGAGGAGGCGTTCGCGGCCCGGTTCCGGACGCGGAATGGCCGGGCGGGGCCCCTCCAGCCGGGCCATCACCTCCTCCGCCATCCGTCGCTGGACTTCCAGGGCCTCGCTCAACCCCTCCGGGTTGATATACCCCAGGTCCAGGAGCACATCTCCCAGTTTCCTCCACCCCCCTTCCCGCTTCTGCACCTGAAGCCCCAGAGCCAGTTGCTCCTCGGTGAGCAACCCCCGGCTGATCAGGATGGCCCCCAGCAGGTTATCCCGCAAGATGCGCTCCATCGTCTTCCTCCCTATAGCCCTGGGGGAAATAAGACCGTCTTCCACCAGGGCCAAGGACATTTCGCAGACGAACAGCCAAACGTGTCACGGCCGGGTACGCCGTTCCACAAGTTCGCGCCGGGTATCCTGACCGAACTAAGAAAACCTTCCGGTATCTGAACCTTCAAACCCCGAACTTTTTACCCTCAACTGCACTAGGGGCCGATGTGCATCAGTTCTTCCCCCAGGTGAAAGGTCTCCACCTGGTAATAGGAAGGATAACGCTGGATGAGTTCGAACTCACCGTGCAAGAGTTCATAGTGGCCACGTTCCATGCGACTCAGGTAGGTCAAGGTAGCGCGGGAGTTTTCCTCCTCGGCCCGGTCCGCCTGGTCTCTATAGAACTCTTCGGACAAGCGCTCCGCCTCCATCGCCAGGCGGAAGAGTTCGGGCACGGAGGTATCCTCCTGGAGGGCAGCCTGGAGGGTCGGCACCAGGGAACGGGCCGGCAGAGCCAGTTCTACACCGGGAAAGCGATGGGCATAAAGTTCCTCCAGGATACGGCGGTGCTTTTCTTCCTCCTGGACCAGAAACTCCAGCCGTCCACGCAGGTCCCGGTTGACCACCTGGGCCTGCATATATCGGTACAGATAGGCCGCTTCGATTTCAGAACGGATGGCCACGCCCAGAATTTCCAGCGGCGTCAGGTCGACAGTTGTGTTCATCGTCCCTCCTTTCGATGGGCGAACGATGTAGCAAAAACATTTTACCACAGAGCCGTCAGGATGGTCAACCCCCTCGACATCCGCTTATAACTGGCCGCAGGTCGGATCGACAATCCGACCTACCGAATTATGAGCAGATGTCAGTTGCGGGCAGGTTGCAAAAACGCCCTTCCTGTAGTAGAATGCGCCCGGTTGAGCGTTTCGCCCCTAGGCTCTTGAAATTCCAGGAAGGAGCCCTGGATGGAGGAAAACGGTTCGGAGGTACAAGGTTTGGTTTCGGTGCTGCGGCACTGGTGGAAGCGTTTGGGTTCGGTCTGGGCCGAATGGCGTGCCCGACTGGCCCATTGGATCGAGGAGCAAAAGGCGCGCCGGCCGATGGAGGATAAGAAGCGGGTCCGCCGGCCGGCGATGCCCCCTCCCAGCGAAGAGGAAATCGCCCGTTGGGTGGTGCTGCTGGGCCGCCCGGAGGATCCGGCCCACGGGCGATCCCTGGACGAACTGGTTGTCATCGGCCGGCCGGCCGTCCCGGCTCTGATTCAGTCCCTCTACAGCGATAACTGGGTCCAGACTTTTCGCGCCGGCCAGGCCCTCGGCCTGATCGGCGACCGCCGGGCGGTCAAACACCTCAAACGCCTGCTCAACCATCCCAACAGCAACGTGCGCTGGGGGGCAGCCGAGGCCCTGGGCCGCATCCGCAGCCGCTGGGCACGCCCTGCCCTGCGCCGCCTCCTGGACGACGAGAGCCGCACCTCTTGGGGAGAGACAGTCGGCGAGGCTGCCGAACGGGCCATCGCCAGCATCGACCAGACCTGGGTTTCCCGCTTGGTCAACGCCTTGGGGGTGCTCTTCTACCTGGCCCTCTGCGTCGCCATAGTCTACTTTGCCTTCCGGGTGGTCCGACAGGAATTTACCCGCCCTCCGGAGCCTACCGCCGTGCCTCCCCCCACCGTCATCGTGCCCACGGCGACCCTTCCCCCTACCACCACACCCACGCCCGTTCCACTCTTTATGCCTATTCCGGCCACGATCAACGGCACGGCCCACGTGCGGCAGTGGCCCAACGGACCCCTCGTCGGCGATCTGCACACCGGGGACGAAATCCTCATCTACGCCGGCCGGCTGATCGAGGGCGAGTGGTGGTATCTCATCCGTCTGACCAAGGTCAACCACCCGGCCACGACCTCCGAACTCCTCCTGGAGGGGCGCTACGGCTGGGTTTGGTCCGTTCCAGTAGCCGGGGTAGAGGCCCCCTCCATATTGCCCACCGTGGCCGTGATCGAGACCCAGCGGGCGCTGCAGGCCACCCCGACCGAGATCGGCAACGCCCTGGAACTGGCTACCCCGACGTCTTTCCCGACGGTCACGGTGACGCCCGGACCATAAATCTGTAGGGGCAACCCCTGCGGTTGCCCCTACCCAAGTGGCGGGGAGAGTGGGATTCGAACCCACGGTGGAGCGATTCACGCCCCACAGTCACTTAGCAGGCGACCCCATTCGACCACTCTGGCATCTCCCCGGCACACGGCTGGCAAGTGGCGGAGAGGGTGGGATTCGAACCCACGGAGCATTGCGCTCACGGCTTTTCAAGAGCCGCACCATCAACCACTCGGACACCTCTCCAGACCATCTTCAGTATACCTGGAAAGAGGTGTCCTGTCAAGTAGGGGTCAAACCTTGCCCAAAGAGGGACGGCCGCTGGACCTGCGTCCGGAAAAGTTGACCCGCACGGTAGTCACCCTGGCTGCCCCGGCCGTGATGGAAAATCTCCTGGTCACCGCCGTCTTCTTTGCCGATACCCTCCTCATCGGCTGGCTACACGACGACGTGGCCTTGGCCGCTGTGGGACTGGGAAGCACGGTGATGTTTGCTGCCAACGGTCTCTTCGAGGCCTTGGCGGTGAGCGCGACGGCGCTGGTGGCTCGGTCCTGGGGAGAGCGCGATTTCCAGCAGGCCGGGCGGGTGGCCGGTCAGTCCCTGGGATTGGGCCTGCTCCTGTCCGTCCTGATCATGGCCCTCCTGATGCCGCTGGTAGAGGGCCTCCTCTCCTTCCTGGGAGCGGAAGCGGCTGTAGCCCAGGCCGGCGGATTGTACCTCCGCCTCATCCTGAGCACTTCCTTCCTGAGTTTCCCGCTGATGGTGGCCAACGGCATCCTGCGCGGGGCCGGCGATACCCGTACGCCGATGTGGTTCACCCTGGCGATGAATGTATGGAATGTAGCGTCGGCAACAGTGCTTGTCTTCGGCCTGGGGCCTATCCCGGCGCTGGGGCTGGCCGGTGCCGGAGTAGCGACGGCTTCGGCCCGGGCTCTGGGCGGAGGACTGGCCCTGCTAGTACTCTTCCGGGGATGGAGCGTAATACAGGTGCGACCGGCCGCCCTCACCCGTTGGGACGGCCACCTCATCTGGCGTATCGTCCGCCTGGGCCTGCCTAACCTGGGCGAAACGATTATCTCTCGCCTGGGCTACTTGGTCTTTATGTCCATCGTGACCCGCTTGGGGACGGTCCCGCTGGCTGCCCATCAACTGGCCTTGCGGGTGGAGTCACTTTCCTTCATGCCCGGCTGGGGGTTGAGCGTGGCCGCCGCCACCCTGGCTGGCCAGGCTCTGGGAGCCGGGTCTCCGGAGGTCGCCGAAACGGGCATCCAACGTACCCTCCTTATAGCCTTGGGGTTGACCGGGGCTATCGGGATGATCTATGCCGCCCTGGGCCCCCAGATTGTCACCATCTTCGGCAGTACCCCGGAGGTGCTGGACCAGGCCGGACTGGCCGTGCGTATAGCCGCTGTTGAACAGCCCTTCCTGGCGGCCCAGATGGTGCTATCCGGAGGACTCCGTGGTGCCGGAGACACTCGCACGCCGATGTGGGTCTCCCTCTTCGGCGTGGCCTGTTTGCGCCTGGTGGTGGTCTACCTCTTTGCCGTCGTCCTGGGCTGGGGACTGGCCGGGGTCTGGTGGGGAACAGCGGTGGACTGGGCCGGCCGCTCGACCCTTATCTGGGCCCTCTTCCGACGCGGTCGGTGGAAAGAGGTCCAGGTATAAGGAGCAGGCTTGAAAGCTGCCTTTATCTACCCCTTCATCGGGTAGGCGAAGGCAGTGCCTTCGCCTACCCACCTGTTCTCGGATGGACTTATTCTCCCAGGAGCGCACTCACGGCAAAGTAGATGCCAAAGCCCACGAGCAAGAGGCCGCAGGCTCCAAAGACCAGGCGATGGACCAGCGGCGTCCACAGGCGTCGGCTGTGGAAGGTGAGGAAAGAGACCAAGGTATCCCAAATCAGGTCGCATACCCAGTGGGTTACGGCCACGGCCAGGAGACCCCACAGCCCAAAGGTCAATCCCCGGGCTAGAAGGAGGGTCCCCACCGTAACCCACCAGAGGAAAAAGTAGGGGTTGGCGGCCGTCGTCATTAGGCCGGCCAGGAGGGGCATGGCATGCCAGGTCCGAACGGTTTCCGAAGTCTTTTCCTGTTCCGGCCGGCTACGCAGGAGTCCCCAACCCATCCAGACCAGCATGGCCCCGCCGGCCAGGCCGATGGCAATCTGCACCGAACGTTCCTGGAAGAAAGAGGCCAGCCCCCAGGTCACCAGAGCCATCAAAGGAAACTCGATGGTACCGTGGCCCAGGGCCACCAGAGAGCCGGCCCAGGGGGAAGTCCGGCCCCGAGCCACAGTGACAGCAAAGACCGGGCCGGGCATCATTACGCCGGAGAGGGAGATGGTCGCTGTACTGACCAGGAGCAGAAGAAATTCCATACCCTCACCTCAACTGAGCAGAGAGACGGGGTCTACATCCACGTTCCAGCCCTCCGGAAGGACGAACCCTTGGAGCAGAGGCTGCACCTCGGGTGCCAGGAGGAGGACCTGCCAACGGTAGCGGCCCTGGTGGCGCAGGACAAAGGCCGGTGCCGGGCCGACCAGACGGGCCCCGGGCACGGCCGAAATCTTTCCTTCCAGGAGGCGGGCCACCCGATCGGCCTCCTCTCGGGCCCGCTCTTCCCGGCTGTGGCTATAGACCAGCCGGGCCATTTCCCGAAGCGGCGGGTAGCCGTAGCGGGTGCGAAAGGCCATCTCCTGACGGAAGAAGGCGGCATAGTCCTGCCGGGCGGCGGATTGGATGGCATAGTGGTCGGGGTGGTAGGTCTGGATGATGGCCCGGCCACGCTCCTCCCGCCGGCCGGCCCGCCCGATCACCTGGGTGACCAGTTGGAAAGTGCGCTCCGCCGAGCGAAAATCGGGCAGGTGCAGCACCGTGTCGGCGCTCACCACCCCCACCAGCGAAACCCCGGGCAGGTCCAGCCCCTTGGCCACCATCTGCGTCCCCACCAGGACCTCGGCTTCCCGTCGGGCAAAAGCCTCCAGAACACCGCCGCGAACGTCCGCGACATCACGGTCCCAGCGTAACACACGGGCAGAAGGAAGCAGGTGCAGCACCTCAGCCTCCACCCGCTCTGTGCCGGCGCCAAAGTGGCGGATACGGGTGCTCCGGCAGGCCGGACAAGAGGTCGGGACGGAAGACCTCCGGCCGCAGCGGTGACAGAGGAGACGGCCCGGGTCGGCATGATAGACGTAAGGGACTTCGCAGTGTGGGCAGCGCACGACATGGCCGCAGTCACGGCACAGGACAAAGGTGGCCGCCCCGCGGCGGTTGAGGAAAAGGATGGCCTGCTCGCCGGCCGAAAGCGTTTCCCGCAGGGCCCGCTGGAGGGAACGGCTGAAGATACTCGTGTTGCCGGCCCGGAGTTCTTCCCGCATATCCACCACCTCGACCCGGGGCAGAGCGGTCTGGATGAGCACCAGGGGCCGGCCGGCAGAATCTTGGCGCACACGGATGCGTTCTGGAAGTTCCAACAAGCGGTAATGTCCCTGCTGGGCCCGGCTGTACGATTCGATAGAAGGAGTAGCGCTGCCCAGGATGACGATGCTTCCGGTGAGACGGGCCAAAGCCAGGGCCGTCTCCCGGGCGTGGTAGCGGGGAGGAGGGTCGTCCTGCTTGTAAGAGTCGTCGTGCTCCTCGTCCACGATGATCAGACCCAAGTTGGGCAACGGGGCAAAGAGGGCCGATCGCGGCCCGATGACCACGTCTACCTGGCCGGCCCGCACCCGACGCCACTGGTCGTAACGCTCACCCACACTCAGGCCGCTGTGAAGGATGGTCACCCGACCGGGGAAACGGGCCGCAAAGCGCTGCACGGTCTGAGGGGTAAGCGAAATTTCCGGGACCAGGACGATGGCCTGCCGGCCTTCCCGCAGGACCCGCCCGAGGGCGCGCAGGTAAATCTCGGTTTTGCCGCTTCCGGTAACGCCGTGAAGGAGGAAGATATGGCTTCCACCTCGGCCAAAGGCCTCGTAGATCTCGCGCCAGACCCGGCCCTGGCCTTCGGTAAGAGGCGGAGGTGGCTCGGGGGCAAACTCTCGGCCGGCCAGCGGGTCGCGCAGCCGTTCCCGTTCCTCCGTCCGGGCCACGCCGGCCTCCAGAAGGGCAGCGGCCTCCTCTCGGCCGATGGTAGAAAGGGGCAAGGCGCGCCCCTCAGCCTGCCCCAGGCGTTCCAGGAGGGCTAGGAGGCGCTCGTCGGCGCGGGTGCGGCGCAGGGAGGCGGCCCGGGCTAGGGCGACTTCGGGGAGGACGCTCAGCCGCACCTGTGCCGGCCGTCGCTCCCAACGTACCAGCCCCCGCCGTTCCAGGGCCCGCCAGACCTCGGCCGGCACGGATTCGTCCCCCCGTTCGAGCATGCCTCCCGTTTCCTGCAAACGACGCAGCAGGGCGCACCCCCGAGGAAACCGGCGGGCCTCTTTCTCCAAGAAACCGGCCACCTCTTCCTCCGAAGCCACCAGCCGGAGCCGGCTTTCCTCCTCCAGGGAACGCACCAGACCCTCCGCTTCCAGGTCGGCGATGACCTTCGGTTCGACCTTGACCTCACGGCAAAGGGTCTTGGTCTCCCGAATGCCGCCCGGAGAGCGGGCCAGGGCCTCCAGGACCCGGGCGGCCGGAGAGTTGCGTCGGCCGGCCAAGGTTTCCCGCAGGGCCGCTACCTCTTCCGGGGAGGCGCTCAACACCAGGAAGGGTTCGCGGTGCGGGCGGGCCGCCGGCTCTTCGATACGGGTCAACAACTGCAGCCAGCCTTCCCGTTCCAGTCGGGCCAGCGTTTTCCCCAACTCCTTCCGTCTGACCGCCCGGGCCAAAGCCGGAAGGTCCATGTTTCCACCGGAGCCGCGCAGTTCCTCGATGACCCGCTGGGAAAGCGGGAGCAGTCCCTCCAGGGGGCGGTTGCGGCCGGGTTCGGTCAGCACGACAAGGGTACGGGTGCGGCCCAGGAGCCCCGGGGGAAGCATGGCGAAGAGGGCCTCGGCCAGAGAGCAAAGGTAGTGTTCGGCCATCCAGCGGCCCAGGGCGATCTGGATTGGGGTGAGGACCGGAGTGGGTTCGGCGATCTCCAGGAGGTCGCGGGTCTCAAAGTCGGGGGCCTGTTCGCTCAGGGCAACGACGATGGCCGGCAGACGGGTCCGCCGAAAAGGAACCCGGACGACCTGGCCGGGGGCGACGGCGGCCCTCAGGGCCGGCGGCACGGCATAAGAAAAAGTGCCCACCACCCGGGCCCCCTGACGCACGACCACATCGGCATACAGCGCCCCGGCCACTATAGCCAGTCCTCCTCCTCATCGCTGGGACGCAACGAGGGCAGGGACGGGGGTGGCAAACCCACTCCTTCCCGGCTGGCCTGGCGGGCCAGTTCGGCCCCCTCGAGAAAAGCGCCCAGGGCGCGGTACGATTCCGGTGTCCCATACTCCCGGGTCTGGATGACCACCGGCATCGGCACGGCATGGCCCAGGATCAGGGCCTGCTTCCGCGTATCCAGCCGGGCCAGCACCGTCCGCAACCGGCCGGCTCCAGCCATGCCCCCTAGAATGGCGGCAATGTCCTTCTCATCGTCCAGGAGGTAGGTGATGCGCGTGCCGATCTGGCTCATCACTTCGCCGTCAATACTGGAGGGGCGCTGGTCCACCACCAGCAGGGTGACGTTATACTTGCGCATCTCGCGGGCGATGGTGCCAAAGGCCGTCTGGGCAGCCACCTCCGGCCCCAGGAACTTGTGCGCCTCCTCGATGGTGATGAGGAGAGGGCGCGGTTCCGGTCCTTGCTCGCCCAGGTAGCGCTCCATCGCCTGGACATAGGCCTCGTGGATGCGACGGGTAAGGAGGTTGGCTACCAGGACGTAGGCGGTGAGGTCGGAATAGCCGCCGAACTCCAGTACTACGTGGATGCCGGCGTTCAGACATTCTATGATGCGGGCCACCGAATCGTCAGTGACCTCGGGACGCAGGAATTTCAGCCGGCGCAGCCGACCCAGTTTGCGATGGAGGGCCTGA
Source organism: Chloroflexia bacterium (assembly GCA_036172265.1). Classification (GTDB taxonomy): domain Bacteria; phylum Chloroflexota; class Chloroflexia; order DTKN01; family DTKN01; genus JASFBA01. The sequence continues at coordinate 2,290 of JASFBA010000071.1, read as the reverse complement.
AGGGAACCGGCATGCAGCCCGTAGGTGGCGGCCAGCACATCCAGTTCCTCGGCGCTTTCCATTTCCAGAAAGGTGCGCAGCCAGGCCGGCCCCAGTTTTTCCCCCAGCCGGTAGACGGCATCCATCGCCGCCTGAGAGAGGTCCAACGTGTCGCGCAGCATCTCCATGTCCTGGGGCATCACCTGGTCGTAGGGAATCTCCACCCCGAAATCAAAGGGCACCTGCCGGCGCCGTGAGGAGGAGGGGTCCAGGGTGAAGATGGCCACCTTCTCCGGGAAGAGGCGCTTCAGGCCGCGCACTTTGCCGTAGCGGGAATCCTCGAAGGAGCCCTCCCAACCGTACTCGTTGTGCATATCAAAGACCAGGCTGACGGCGGTATCGCGCTGGGCGATGCCCACCAGGAGGAGGCGGGTGAGAAAGGTCTTGCCGGTGCCCGATTTGCCAAAGATGCCGCTGGAGCGCTCCACCAGCCGGCCCAGGTCCAGGCAGATGGGCACATCTTCCATATCCACCGGCGTGCCGATGGGAAAGTGGCGCTCGTCTTCCTTCCCGAAGACGGCGGCCACGGCTTGGGGACTGGCCGGATAGACCGGGGCGAAATGCGCCGGGACCGTCTTGACCGGCTGGGGGACTTCCATCGCGGCCTCCTCGCCGGCCGGCAGGGTAAGCATCGGGGCCACCTCGAGCAAGCCGAAGGTGCCGCTGCCGCGCACAACCTGAGCGATAAAGGGATCGGAGATGGGCGGCGGGGTAAAGCGAAAGTGTTCGCTCAGAAGGCCCAGTCGCACATCGGTCACCATGCCGAAGAAGCGCCGCCGCTCACCCTCGATGACTACGTAGCGGCCCACAGCCACATCTTCGACCGAGACCTGTCCATCCAGCCGGACGGTCAGCCCTTCGGCCAGCGAACCGGAGACGACGATGCCCAACCGTTGCCGTTCTTCCATAGAGACCTCCCGAAGGTCGGGGTTGGCCTTCAGACCCACTCGTGTAGCCGCATCTCCAGAATGCGGTCCAGGCGGAAGGTGCGTTGCTCGCCACGCGACAGGCAGCGGGCCACCAGGTAGACGGCCCCCTGGTAGGTTCCTACCCGTAGCGGCTCGACGGTCCGCTCGGTCACCTGCCCTTCCGAGGAGCAATAGCGCAGGAGGAGGGGCTTTTTCCTTTCCAAAGCCTCGGTCAGGACTTGGGGCAGAATCTCCCGAGGCACCGAACGCGGCCAGGGGATCGGTCCTCCCTGGGCCCGGATCAGTTCCCCCAGGGTGGAAATTCCCCAGCGGGATTGCAGGTCCTGGATGAAAAACTCCAGCACCCGCCAGGTGGCCCGGGCATCGCCCAGGGCGCGGTGGCGACGTGAGGGAACGATGCCCAGCCGGCCGGCCACCGCCTGGAGGCTGTTGCTGGGGAAGCCGTAGCAGTTGCGCGCCAGGGCCAGGGTGTCCACCACCGGATTGTTAGGAATGGGCCGGCCGGCCTCCTCCAACGCGGCAACCAGGAAGGAGAGGTCGAACGGGGCATTGTGGGCCACCACGGCCGCCCCTTCCAGGCAGGCCAGCACCTGATCGGCGATGCGACCAAAGGGTGGGGCTCCGCGTAGGAGGTCGCTGCTGATACGATTGACGGCATAGGCCTCGGGCGAAATCGGCCGGCCGGGGTCCACCAGTTGTTGGTACTGGCTCAGGACCCGGCCATCGCATCCTCGCAAGACGGCTACCTCACAGATGGCATCGCCTAGGGCCGGATAAAGCCCGGTCGTCTCCACATCGAGCACGGCAAAGGTCACCTGGTATAGCGGCAAAGAGAGCAATGGATCGGCCACAGCATCCTCCTGCTAACCCCTATTATACCACATTCGTCCTCGTGCAGTATGTCCGTGAGTCGGTTGCGGCCGGCCCCTACTCGCCCCCTGCACCCCCGTCGGGGGGTATGGCATACCCCCCGAAGCCCCCCGCAGAAAGGCGCTGCCGCCGGCGTCAAAATGTCTCCGTGGCCCGGCCGAACCCGGTGGGCACCCGTCCTCATCCCCGTTCCTGGGAGGGCGAGGCCTCGGCCGGGCCGCTCGCCGGAGGGCATCCCTGCAAGTCCCCTCCCCCCGTGTGGGGGAGGGCCAGGGTGGGGGCGAATAGGCCAGCCTCGCTTTCGGCCGGCGGGCCGGGCCGCTTGGCACAAGGCGTGTCCCGAAACGCCGGCCGGCTCTTTTGTGGGGGGGGGGGGGGGGGGGGGGGGGGGGGGGGGGGGGGGGGGGGGGGGGGGGGGGGGGGGGGGGGGGGGGGGGGGGGGGGGGGGGGGG
>JASFBA010000070.1:0-20510 GCA_036172265.1 Chloroflexia bacterium | reverse complement strand
CCCTGGCCCAGGGGCCTGGGGAAGGCCCAGGGATGCCCCCGGAGCGCCTGCTCCGAGAAGAGGGACGCCTTCCGGAGGCATGGGAACGAGCCGCTCCGAAAGCCGGGGAAACCGAGGCGGCCGGGACAGACGCCCTTCTCTGGCATATCGAGCGGGTAGATGCCCCGAAGACCTTCTCCGATATGGGTCCACATAGCCTGGCGCTGGATAGTTCCGGCCCACCCCCCCGGAAGCATCCACCGTCTCCAGATGCCAGGTCGTGCCGTCATGCCAGGCGTAGTAGAGGTGGTCCTGCCCGTAGGCGATGTGGGGGTGGCCGGAACTATCCAGCGCCAGGCTACGTGGACCCATCCAGGAGAAGGTCTTCGGGGCATCTACCCGCTCGATATGCCAGAGAAGGGCGTCTGTCCCGGCCGCCTCGGTTTCCCCGGCTTCCGGGGCGGCTCGTTCCCATGCCTCCGGAAGGCGTCCCTCTTCTCGGAGCAGGCGCTCCGGGGGCATCCCTGGGCCTTCCCCAGGCCCCTGGGCCAGGGCCGCCAGGGGGAAGGCCAGCACTAGAACAAGCAGGAAGACGACAAGGCGTCGCATCGTTTTCCTCCTCCTATTTTGCGACAAAGGTATAGGGTGCTGTTCTTCCTTTTTACGGCCGATCCCCGTCACCCCCTTTCTGACCCTCTACGAGGCGTCTCGAACGGCAACCCGTTGGTTTTCATCATACTACAACGGCCTTTCCGTTGCAAGTTTTTGCCTCGAGCGTGTCCCAGCCGGGCTCTAGCAACTTTCGCCCGGTGGGGCGAAAACATCGTCTTGGGTTCGTAGCGGGGTAGGCGGAGGCATTGCCTTTGCCCACCCACAATTATGGGGATTGTCCAACGAGTTTGGGATACATCCAAGTTTATCCTGACATCCGCTTATCATTCGGCAGGTCGGATGGTCAATCCGACCTGCGGCCGGTTATAAGCGGATATCAGGCAAATCTGACATCCGCTCGTAAACGGCTTCGGCGCAGGGACAGTGGTGCAGTCTATCCATCAGCGAGGCCTGGAAGCGGGCACAGGTGGGGAAAACGCCCGTTCCTGGCCACATGACGCCCCCCCCCCTCGCACGGGGCCAGACGAATGATGAGCGGATGTCAGACTCGCTTGGTTTGACGGAGGGCGGAGAAGAGGGTATAATGAGTTTATCGGACAACGGCAACCCAGAGGGAGGGTGCCTATGGCACTTGTGGGCAATTTGCGTGACTTTAACTTGGCGGATTTTCTCTATCTGGTGGACCGGGGCTATAAAACCGGCCGGCTCACCCTCAAACGCTCGGACGACGCGGCCACCCTTTACTTCGAAAAGGGGAAACTCGTCTATGCCACGCAATACAGCCGCGAAGAGCGTTTGGGGGAGATGCTGGTGCGTATCGGCCGCATCACCGAGCAGCATCGAGACCACGCCCTGCGCCTCCAGCAAGGGCCCTATGCCGGCAAGCCGCTCGGAGCCATCCTGGTCGAACTCGGCTATATCTCCGAGGAGGAACTGAAACGCCATGTCCGCACCCAGATCGAGGAAACCGTCTACCGCCTCTTTACCTGGGCTGACGGAGAGTTTCGTTTCGATGCCGGCGTCCTGGTCGCCCCGGAAGATGTTATGATCACCATTCCTCTGGGGGTGGAAAATATTATTATGGAAGGAGTGCGGCGCATTGACGAATGGAGCCGCATCCGAGACCGCATCCCCACCACCGACGTGGTGGTCAAGTTCGTGGATCAACCCAGCGATCGGGCCAAGGGCGTCAACCTGACGCCGGACGAGTGGCGGGTCTTTGCCCGGATCAACGGAAAGGACTCGATCCGGACGATCGCCGAACGTACCGGGCTGAGCGAGTTCGATGTCTGCCGCATCATCTACGGCTTTATCTCGGCCGGCCTGGTGGAACTGGTCAAGGAGCGGCCGCCACTCCCCCCTGGAGTTAGCGCCCCGGTCCCGGCTGAGCGTCCCAAGCGCAGCCTGATCAACCGAATTATCGAGCGAATTCGGGGAATGTAACTTCCCCCGGACCGGGGCGCTTTTCCAAAAAGCACAGATGAGGGCCTTCTACCTTGGAAAGTTACGTCCTTCGGTCGTAGAGCCGTCCAGCGAGCCAGGAGCAGGCAGGTTTGAAAACGGTCAAGATGGTCATCACCGGAGCGGTGAATTCGGGCAAGACCCAGTTCATCCGCACCATCAGCGAAATCGAAGTCGTTTCGACCGAACGAAAGACAACGGATGACGCCCGTTTCATCAAGGGAGAGACGACGGTAGCGATGGACTTTGGGCGAATCACCATCGCCAACGACCTGGTACTCCACCTTTTCGGCACACCGGGGCAAAGGCGTTTCGACTTTATGTGGGAAATCCTTTCCGAGGGCATGTTGGGCCTGCTTATCCTGGTGGATAGCACCCGGCCGGAGACTTTTCGAGAAACTCTCCGCATTATAGACTTTTTCACCTCCTACCGCGAGAGTCCCTACGTCGTGGTGGCCAACAAGCAGGACCTGGAGAACGCCTGGTCGCCGGACGAACTACGTCTGGCTCTGCGCCTTCCGGACGAGGTCAAGGTTCTGCCGTGTGTGGCCACCAACCGGGAAAGCGTGAAGAACGTCCTCCTGGAACTGCTCTATCTGGTCCTGCAGACGGCGGAAGAGGGGTGATCCGGAACTTTTATCCCCTTCTTCCGTACTGGGAAGAGGACGGCGATGGAAGCGGTACAACAACAAGAGGAACAAATCTGGATCCTGCAGACGCTGCAGGGAGACCAGGAAGCCTTTGCCCGGTTGGTCACCCGTTACGAACGGCAGGTTTACAACCTGGCCTATCGGATGTTGGGAAATGTGGAAGATGCCGAGGATGCGACGCAGGAAACCTTTTTACGGGCCTATATGGCGCTTCCTTCCTTTGAGATGGGGAGAAAGTTTTCCTCCTGGCTCCTTTCCATCGCCGCCAACTTCTGTGTGGACTGCCTGCGCCGGCGGCGTTTTGCCTGGTTCTCCCTGCAAGACCTTTCCTTTCGTCTGGCCTCGCCGGCCGAGGATGCAGACCGGTCCGTACTTCGTCAGGAGGAGGCCGGCCAGATCCAGCGTCTCCTGGACCGGTTGCCGGAAAAGTACCGCCTGGTGGTTATCCTGCGCTACTGGTACGACCTTTCTTACGAGGAAATCGTCTCCACAACCGGGCTATCGTTGGGTACGGTCAAAACACGACTCCACCGGGCCCGTTGTATGCTGGCCCGTGCCCTGGAGGAGGAAAGGTTATGCACTGCCGAAGCGCCGGCCGCATGATGTCGTTACGGCTTGACGGTGCCTTGACGCCCGACCAGGAGGCCCAACTGGCCCGTCACCTGGAACGCTGCCCTCGCTGTCAGGCCACTTGGGCGGCGATGCAGGAACTCGAAAGCCGGTTGAGGTGCGTTCCCTGGGTTGAGCCCCGGCCCGGGCTGGCCGGCCGGGTGCTGGCACGACTTCCGGCCAGCCGGAGAAGCGTCGTCCCGACCCTTTTGCCTTGGCCTCGACCCGGGATAGCGGTCCTGGCCGCGATGATGCTCCTGGTGCTGGGCCTGATGGCCGTCGCCCTGGTGTTGGAGGTATCGCCGGTTCGAGGTGCTTGGTTGCAGGTTCCTCAGGTGGTTCAGAACACCGCCCTGGCCTTGTGGAACGGCTTCCGATATTTCCTGGCAACTTCGGGGATGCTGGCCCGCACCTTCTGGCGGGTATTGGGTTGGCCCTGGCTGCCTATCCTTCTGCTACTGGCCACTTCGGCTTTCTTGACGTGCCTCTGGTTCTGGCGGCACGGCCGCCGTCGGCCCTCGTAAGACGGTTCCCAAGGTCGTTTGTACGAGGGGGCCAGACCTCGGAGGTGACAATGCGCAGGTTCGTCCTTCTCCTTCTGGCTGTCCTGGCCTTCTTGGGTGCTGTAGCCGGTTTCCTGGGACAGGTGCTCTCCCCAGGGAGGCTGCGGGTGCACCTGGGCGGAACCACGGTGATCGGCCTCGGAGAGGTATGGGACGGCGATGTGGTGGTCGTCGGCGGCGAATTGGCGGTCCAAGGGGTGGTTGAGGGCAATGTCGTGCTCGCTGGCGGCTCGGTGCGTGCTGCCGGCCGGGTCGGCGGGGATATTGTGAGCCTTGGCGGGAATGTGGTGCTGCAGGGCCAGGCCGAAGTTAAGGGCAGCATCGTAGTGCTGGGGGCAGGCCTGCGGCGGGCGGCCGGGGCAGGCGTCCGGGGAGACATCCTGGAGGGCCTGTTGATCCGGGGCGGATGGGCGGCCCCAAGCGAGGACCGGCCGGCCTCTCTTTGGCCTCGCCTGGGGTTGATGCTCCTTGCCCTCGGGGTGGTCCTGGTTGCCTGCCTCTTCCTGGCCTGGGGATTGCGCGCCCTGTGGCCCCGGCGCAGCCGGGTGATGGTGGAGACGCTGCGCCGGCAACTTCTCCCCTGTCTGGGCATGGGCCTCGCCGCAACGGTATTTCTGGCGGTTTTCCTGCCGCTCCTGGTGTTTATCCTTTTGGTCAGCCTGATCGGCCTCCTCTTGATCCCCTTTCTCCTTCTCCTGGCCGGCCTCCTCTACCTTCTGGGCCTGGCCGTCTGCGGACTGGCTCTGGGAGAGGCGCTGGCCGGCCGAAAGGAGAGTCCGTCCTGGCTTCCGGTGGCTGTCGGGCAGGCCGTCCTGGTGCTGCTGGCCGTCGTTCCGGCCCTTTTCATCCCCTGGTTGGGGCCGGCCTGGGCCGCCCTTTGGGCCAGCGCCGGCCTGGGGGCCCTCGTCTTGAGTCGGCTGGGAACGCTGGAGGTAGTCCCCGTCCAAACATACTAGGTGCCGGGTCCTGTGCCCGGCCAGGAGGAAGGCAATGCCCCGAAGAAGAAAGGTCGAACCGCCCGAAGTTCCACCTCCGGTGGAGGAGGTGCCGCCCCCGCCTGAGGAGCCGGCTCCACCCCCTCCTATGCCGCCGCTTCCGACCAAGGAGGAACGTCTGGCCGCGGCAGCCGCCCACGGGGGCATTCTCTTGAATCTGCTGACCGGCATCGGTGGGCTGGTCCTGGCCCTGATCCTCTGGCTGCACTATGAAGGCCGATCGAAATACGTCGGCTGGCAGGCGCTCCAGGCCCTGGTGTTTCAAGGGGTGGTCTTGCTGGCCAGCCTGATCATCGGCGTTATCGCTGCCGGCCTCTGGCTCTTTACCCTGCTTCTGGTGCGCCTGATCGTGGGCTACTGCTTCCTTCCCTTTACGGTGGGCTTTAGCCTGCTCTTTGCCGCCCTCTTTCTGGGCAGCCTGTTCTACGGTTGTGCCGGCGCCCTGTCCGCTTTGAACGGACAGGACTTTTCCTATCGCTGGGTATCGAGTTGGATCTACCGGGGCAGGCCGTAGGGGGTGATATGTAGACCGGATTGGCCATCCGACCTACAGGCTTGCCGGGAGCGTCGCCATGAAGTGTCCCTACTGTCGGGCCACCGAGTCGCGGGTCGTGGATACGCGGGAGATGGCCGAAGCCGAAGCCATCCGCCGCCGACGGCAATGCTTGTCCTGCGGCCGGCGCTTTACCACCTACGAGCGGGTGGAGCCGATCAGCCTGACCGTGGTGAAGAAGGACGGCCGGCGCGAACCCTATGACCGGCGCAAACTGGAGGGGGGCATCCGCCGGGCCTGCACCAAACGGCCCATCCCTACGGAGACGATCCAGCGGGTCGTGGACGAGATCGAGACGGCTATCTTCGCCATGGCGGGCGAAGAGGTCCCCAGTCGGCTTATCGGCGAACTGGTGATGGAGAAACTGCGCGACCTGGATCAGGTAGCCTATATCCGCTTCGCCTCGGTCTATCGCTCCTTCGCCGATCTGGAGGATATCAGAGAGGAGGTAGAGAGTCTGTTGCGAAAATAGGGGGGTAAAATATCCAATCGCTACGGATGCTTGCGAAGGGGGTTTCGCGTCAATCGTGTCGGTTGGGTGCGAATTTATAGGATCGGGCCAAAAATTAGGAAACAAGTACGGCTAGGCAGGGAGACAAAGTTCGGGTATAATGGAAGTGAAGATCATTCCTTTGGCATTTTTCTTTATTATCCCGAGGTGCTCTCATGACTGTACTGGCCGTAATCGGAGGACAGTGGGGCGATGAAGGCAAGGGCAAGATCGTCGACCTCTTGACGTCCCGGTCCCATATGGTGGCCCGTTTCCAGGGAGGAGATAACGCCGGCCATACCGTGGTCAACCCGAAGGGGACCTTCCGAATGCACTTGGTCCCTTCCGGCATTTTCAACCCTGAGGTAACCTGTATTATCGGCAACGGCGTGGTGATCAACCCCAAGCGCCTCCTGGAGGAAATGGCCGCCCTGCGCGAGCAAGGAATCTCGCTCGACCGGTTGTACATAAGCGAGGCCGCCCATGTCATCTTGCCCTTTCACCTGCTCCAGGATGAACTGGAGGAGGAAAGACGGGGACAGATTTCCCTGGGTACGACTCGTCGGGGCATCGGGCCGGTCTATGCCGACAAAGCCGCCCGCCTGGGCGTGCGTATGGCCGACCTCCTGGACGAGGAGGTGCTTCTGAGCCGTCTCACCTACCTTGTACAGACCAAAAATGCCATGCTCACCCATCTTTACGGCCGGCCTCCGCTCCTCTTGCATGACATCTACCTGGAGTACCTGGAGTACGGCCGGCAACTGGCTCCCCACATCGCCGACACACGGCGTATCCTCTACCAGGCCTGGGAACAGGGGAAGAACATCCTCTTGGAGGGGGCCCAGGGAACCATGCTGGACCTGGATTTCGGCACCTACCCTTACGTTACCTCCTCTTCTCCCGCGGCCGGCGGGGCCTGCACCGGCCTCGGGCTTCCGCCCCGGGCCATCCAGCGGGTGCTGATGGTGTGCAAGGCCTACTGTACCCGGGTGGGCGCAGGGCCTTTCCCTTCCGAGGAAGAGGGCGAGGCCGGTTCCCGCCTCCGGGAACGGGGACACGAGTACGGCACGACCACCGGCCGGCCGCGCCGCTGTGGATGGTTCGATGCAGTGGCGGTGCGCTACGCCGTCGAACTGAACGGGGCTGATGCTCTGGCGATTACCAAACTCGATGTCTTGGACGAGGAGCCGGTCGTGCGCATCTGCACGGGCTACCGCCTGAACGATGCCGTCGTCCGGCACGTCCCCCACAGCCTGCTCTTGTGGCAATCGGTCACCCCGGTATACGAGGAACTGCCCGGCTGGCAGTGCTCTACCCGTGAAGTGCGGGCCTTTGAGGACCTGCCGGAGCAGGCCCAGGCCTTTTTGCAGCGCCTGGAGGAACTGGTGGAGGTGCCCGTGGCCATCGTCTCGGTGGGGCCGGGCCGCGAGGAAACGATTATCCGGCAGATGCTGCTCTGAAGGCGAGGCATGCTCGAAGTTCAGATCGCCGTGGCCAAAACCCACAAGTACGCCAGCCGGGAAAGCGGGGATACGGTCGAAGTGGTCGAGCGTCCACATGGCGGCCTCTCCGTCCTGCTGGTGGATGCCCAGGGAAGTGGGCCGGCTGCCAAGACCCTGAGCAACCTGATCGTCAGCCGGGGCGTTTCCCTGATCAAGGAGGGGGCCCGGGATGGGGCGGTGGCCCGGGCCGTCCACGATTACCTCTACACCCTGCGCGGGGGACGGGTTTCGGCCGCACTGACCATCGTCTCGGTGGACCTGCAGAGCCGCTCGCTGCTCGTCTCGCGCAACGATGCTTGCCCGGCCTATTTCTTCTCCCAGGGCGGCGTCGAGATCCACGATCAGCCGGTAGAACCCATCGGGATACATTTGCGCACCAAGCCGGTGATTACAGAACGTCCGCTTGCGGAGCATTTGGGGGTCGTAGTGGTCAGCGATGGGGTAGCCCAGGCCGGCACCTATCGGGGCCATTCCCTCGACATCCCAGCCCTTCTGAAGAACCTGATTGCGGAAGGCTGGCCGGAGACGCCGGCCTTGGCCGATACGCTGCTGGAAAGGGCGATAGCCTTGGAGGAGGGCCGGCCCCACGACGACGCCACGGTGGTGGTCGTTGCCATCGTGCCGGTGTCGGAGGAGGAAATGCCGGTGCGCCGGCTAGTGACCCGCTTTCCCATCGAGTAGGCCGATGGCCCGTTTCCGGAAACACCTGCGCCGCAGTCTCCTGGCCAACATCCGTGTGGTCCTCCTGCTCTGGCGGCGCTTTCGTCTCTCGCTGAGCCTTTTCCTGGCCATCATCGCGCTGGGTTCGCTGATCCTCTGGCTGGGTTACATAGACCCCCGGGAGGGCACCCGTCTGACTTTTCCGGAGGCGCTCTATGCCGCCTTCAGCATGATCTTTTTTCAGCCCTCCATCCCCTTCCCCCAGGGGCCTCTGGCGATCCTCTTTTTCGTCATCCCCATCCTGGGCCTCAGCATCGTGGTTGAGGGGTTGGTGAGTTTCAGCCTTCTCCTCTTGAACAGGCGCGACCCGGTAGGAGAGTGGTCTATGGCACTGGCTTCGACATATTCGGGACACATCATCGTCTGCGGCCTGGGGCACGTGGGCTTCCGGGTCGCCAAGCAACTGGTGGAATTCGGGCAGGAAGTGGTAGGAATCGAGAAAAATCCCCAGTCTCCTTTCCTGGAGCGAGTCCACCGGTTAGGGGTGCCGGTGATTCTGGGGGAAGCCAACAGCCTGGAAATCCTGGAACAGGCCGGGGTCAGGCGAGCCCGGGCCGTGGTGGTGGCGACCAACAACGACCTCCTGAACCTGGATATCGCCATACGGGCACGCGAGATGAACCCTGACCTCCGTCTGGTACTGCGCCTGTTCGACGCAGAGTTGGCCGAGCGAATGGGGCGTGCCCTGGGCATCCGCACCGCCCTCAGCGCCTCGGCCATCGCTGCGCCGGCCTTTGCTACAGCGGCGGTTCACGAGGGAGTTACCCATTCCTTTTTCCTGGAAGGGGAACTCCTCAACCTGAGCGAGGTCGTGGTGTTACCGGGGGGAGGGCTGGAAGGGCGCAGTGTGCAGGAGGTGGAGGAGATGTTGGACCTTTCGATCGTCTTTCACCAACGGGAGGGGCGGCGAGATATGCATCCGGCTGCCGAACTGCGCCTGAAGGCGGGGGACAAGGTGGTGGTCTTTGCTACGCTGGAACAACTGAAGCAGATCGAACGCCTGAACTGCCCGCGAAAATAGCCTAGCCGCATATCCCGCATCGCTGGCAGCCTTCCAGCGCCGGGCAGGGAAGAGGAGACTGCCCTCGACGGGCCCGTTCCCATTCCTGCCACAGGAAGGCGCGGTCCGGAGCGGAGGCGAGGAAATCCCAGGGGAAAGGCTCGTCGCGCTTTCGTTCGCGCAGGTACTCTTCTTCGGTCAGGCCGGAGGCAGCCAGGGCCCGGCGCCATCTAGCCGGCGTGGGGTGCTCCAGGGCGACCAGCACTCCGGCCAGCCGTTCGTCTCCCCGCGCCAGTACCCCCTGTACCCGCGACCAGGGCACGCTCTCCTCCTCTAACGCGACGTGGAACGGCCGCACCTCCTGCCGGAGGAGGCGCAGCCGCTCCCGCAACACCTCCGCCGAAGCCATCGCCGACCACTGGAAGGGGGTATGGGGCTTGGGAACGAAGGGAGCGACGCTCAGGGTGATGGCTCCCTCCGGCATCCGTCGGCGCACCTCGCGCACGAGCGTGGCGATGGCCCGGACGTCCTCTTCCTCTTCGCCCGGCAGCCCCAGCATAAAGTACAACTTTAGGCGGCGCAGGCCGGCCGAACGGGCCATTTCCACTGCCCACAGCACCTCGCCCGCTCCGAAACCCTTGCCAATCCTGGCGGCCAGGCGAGCAGAACCTGCCTCGGGGGCCAGCGTCAACGTGCGCGTCCCCCCGGACCGTAGCCCCTCCAGGAGGCTTAGCGTGACCTGATCGGCCCGAACGGAGGCCAGGGTGAAGCCCCCTCCCTGGGCGCGGATGGTTCGGGCGATCTCCTCCAGTTCCGGGTGGTCTGAGACGGCCGCGCCCACCAGGCCGAGGCGTTTCCTCCGGCGCAACCCCTCGGCAATTCGCGGCCGCAGGTTCTCCAGGGAGCGGTAACGCGGAGGGCGGGTGAGGTAGCCGGCCAGGCAGAAACGGCAGCCGAAGCCGCAGCCGCGGGCGATCTCGATCAGAAAGATATCGCCGAACTCGCTTTCGGGGGTCAGGACGACCGAGGTGGTGGCGAAGGCGGAGAGGTCGGCGGCCCAGTGGCGCGTTACCGGCCGGCCGGTCGAGCAAGCGGGCACATAGATTCCGGGGATGCGAGCCAGGGCGGCCAGCGTCTCCTCTCGAGAGAGGCCGGCCCGCAATACCTCCAGGAGTTCCTCCAGGAGCGGCTCGGCCTCGCCGATGGCAACGGCATCTAAAAAGGGGGCGAGCGGGGCCGGATTGGCCGAGAGGGCTATCCCGCCGCCGAGAAGGAGGGGAGCGTAGGAAGCACGCTCGACCGAGAGCAGGGGCAGGCCGGAGCGTCGGATGAGGTCTACGACCCGAAAATAGTCCAGTTCAAAGGGCACCGAAAAGGCCCAGACGGGGAAATCGCCTAGCGGCCGCTGCGATTCCAGCGAAAGGGCGGGGACATCGGCGCCTTCCCAGGTGAAACGCTCACAGACCACATCGGCCTCGGCGTTGAGGAGGCCGTAGAGGGTCTGAAAGCCCAGATTGGCCATGGCCAGCGGGTAGCGGTTAGGGAAGATCAGGGCGATCGGGATGCGGCCGCCCCAATCTTTGCGAACCGTCCCCTCCTCGTGGGCCAAGCGGCGCAGGATCGTCTGCCGAACCCGAATCGGGAAAGCTGCCACCTCGATCTCCTGTGAGGAAGTTCAGCATCATCATCCGGAGGATAGCCCCTCCACCTCATAGACCCTTACCGGTTCCCGCAGGCCGGCTATCGCTATCGGGGCGAGCGGCCGCGCCTGTACCTGCTCCTGCACTCGCCTGTAAGCCTCTTCTGTCAGCAAAATCTGCCCTGCCGCCGCCCTTTCCTCTAACCGCTTGGCCAGGTTGACACAGGTCCCAATGGCCGTATAGCTCAATTGCTGAGCGGTGCCGATGTTGCCTACTACCGCCTCCCCCACCGCAATCCCGATCCCGTAGTGGAGATAACCCGGTAAGGCCACCGTCCCGTGATATTTTTGGACAGCCTGCCGGATTTGCAGAGCCGCCCGAACGGCCCGCAAGGCGTGATCGGGTTGAGGTAGCGGAGCATTGAAGATGGCCATCACGGCGTCGCCGATAAATTTGTCCAGCATGCCCTCCTCTTTCAACACTGCCTCAGCCCCGATCGTCAGATAGCAGTTGAGGATTTCCACCAATTTTTCCGGAGCGAGGCGCTCGCTGAAGGAAGTGAACCCGCGCAGGTCGGCGAAGAGCACCGTCACCTCCTGTCGTCTTCCTCCCAGTTGCACGATGGCCGGCTCCTCCAGCAGCCTCTGGACGACGACCGGGGAAACATACCGCCGAAACGTCTCCCGGATGAGGTGCTCCCGGGCTTCCAGCCGACGCTGCTCCGTCAGGTCTTCCACGACGATGGTCACTCCTCCTTGTCCCTGCTCCGGTTCCCGGAGTGTGGAAACCGCCACCTGCAGGCGGATCGTCCCCCGTTGGGCCAGTTTGAGTTCGACCTCTTGGGCTACTGTAGGCCGGCGTCCTTGCCGAATATAGACCACGAGTGGCTCCAGGTGAGACCACAGGGAAGGGAAGACTTCCTGGAAGGACTTCCCCAAGGCTTGTCCGGCAGGGCAATGCAGGATATACTCGGCGGAGCGATTCATCAGCGTAATTTGCCCCTCCCTGTCAACGACGATGACTCCACTGGCAATCGAGGCAAAGACTCGGCTCATAAGTCTCTGGCTTTGGGCCAGTTCCAATGCCGTCTGGCGTGCCTCCCGCAACGTGCGCATCTGAAAGCGGTTGAAGAACCACTCCAGCACCATAACGACGATCAGCATCAGGGCGAAGACGGCTCCTCCTCCGAGCCAATCCATCAGGAGGGTGGGGTTTTCCCTCTGGGCCAACCAGTTTTTCAACCATCCCAGGTGGGCAGCGAGGGTGAAGAAGGTGTAGGTAAGCAGGCTGAGGCCGGCCATGATCAGGCTGGCGTGGACGCCGATGAGGATCAAGATTAGGATCGGCAAGGCCAGGAGGAGTATTCGCCCGTCCCCGGCCAGTCCACCTCGGGCAAACTCCTGGACTCCAACAGCGTAGAGCGATAGCGCTGAAACCCACGCCCGCACTCGGATGTCGAGCCGGCGGAAGATGGCCATCCCGATAATCACCAGGTAGATCGCCAAGTAAATTGACGTAAACAGCCATTCCTCCGTCCGAGGAGCTGCATAAATAAGGACCAGCACGATCGCCGGTGCGGCCGCAACCACCCCTACGGTCAGAAGAATATTGAGCACGCGGGTGCGCCAGGCGCACAGCTCGGCGGCAATTTCCGCAGCCACGTCTGGGACAACCATATTTATCCAATTTCCTCCGGACAGTTGAAAACGCCCCGAACCGGGTTCAAAAGCAGGAAAAGGAACATCGCCCATCTTCTAGGCCGGATGCAACGGCCTAACGGATCGCGGCAACCAACCGGACTCCGGGCAATCGAGGCCGGCCTTCACCGCGCTTTAGCGTCTAACCGAAAAAGCCTCGGATAGGCGAAGACACTGCCTTCGCCACCCGGAAACACCTCACCCACGGGTTTGGGGATAGGCTCTTAGCCGCCCGAACGTCCTGCCGGCCTGAGGGGACGGGAGGTGTGGCTGTTCTACGTGAGTTTGGTCCCGCATTGGGTGCAAAAGACTGCCCCAGGTACCACCGGAGCGCCGCATTGGGGGCAAAAACGCTGGCCCTCCGCAGCCGGAGCCGGCTGGGCAGGCGCCGCCGTTTCCGCCTTGATCGCCTCGATGGCCGCCTCTTTCTGGGCGATTTCCCCCTGACAGGCCGCGATCTCTTGCTCCAGGCGGGCGATTTCGTCGGCAAAGGGCTGGAGTTCGGCGCTCTGAAGTGCCCCACTGCGCAACATCTCCAGGGCCCTTTCACCGGCCTGGAATTTGATCGCCCGAATCTGGTCCTGAAAACCCTTGATCTTTTTCTCGAGGTCGCGGATTTCCCCTTTGATGCGGTTGATCCGCGCCATCTGGTCCAGTTCCTGCTTGGCCTTGGCGGCAGTTTCCGAGATGGCCTTGCCTATACGATCGAGGAACGACATCGCAACCTCCTTTGACTAAGCACCGATCTATTTTCCGAGATTCCAAAGAGGCCGTGATGCGTATTGCCTATTTCGTATTTCGTATTTCGTATTCCGTATTCCGTATTCCGTATTCCGTACCGCGTTTACGAAATCCGCCGGATGCCCAGGGAAGGTTTCTGTCGGAGCAGGCTGTGCACGTACTCCAGCAGGGTGCTGATGGAAAACGGTTTGGTCATATAGGCATTGGCTCCGGCCCGCAGGCTGCGCTCGACGTTCGGCGTCTCCGAAAGCACGGTCAGCATCAGGATGGGGACGGAACTGACCTCCCGAATACGCCGGCAGACTTCCCAGCCGTCTAGATGGGGCATACAGATGTCCAGGAGCACCAGGTCCGGTTGCTCCCTTTCCAGCAGAGAGAGGGCGACTTCTGGTTCGTTATGGACAACCACCTGGTAACCCGCCTGGAGCAGGACGTTTTGGAGCAGGCGGGTGATCTCCGGGCTATCGTCGATCACGAGAATCTTCTCGCTTCTCCCTGTGTTCATGGCATTTCTCCTCGGGTTCGCCCAGAGGAAAGGTTGAACGACCATTATTCCGTAGTCACCGGCCTTTCTCTGTCGGGAACGAACCCCGTTGCCAGGAAAGGACGACCTCCAGCACCCCGCCGGCGATGGAAAGCGCCTTATCCGACACGGTAAAGCAATGGCTAGGCTCGGCTCGGGGATCCACATCCCCTACTTTCATTCCGGTGTGGACCTCCAGCCCATCGGCCAGGAGGCCGCGCAGCACCCCCCGGAGGCGGGCCTGTACCGGGTGGCCGTCCACCCAGGCCACCGTTTGGCCGGCCTCGACCAGGTCGCCGATCTGGGCCTGGGATTGGAAGACGCCGTCGGCCGGGGCGCGCAGGACGCGTTCCGCCGAGGCCCCACCCACTTCGCCGGGGATGCCGGTGTTGGGCAAGGCCTCGCCCTCCCAGTAGACCCGGCCTAGGAAATGTCCCCGGGCCGTCTCGACGACGGCATGACAATCCCGGCCGGCCCGAAAACCCGGCCCCAGGGCCACGACCAGCGGGGCATCGTCGAGGCATGTTCCGGTGTTGCGTTTGGCCATAATGGCGTCCACCAGGACGTCCGGCCGCAACACCTCCACGGTTCGCCCCTCCGGATCGTCCAGCACCGGAATAAGGCCTGCTTCCAGAAGCGGATGGACCTCTTCCAGCGTGGCCCGACGGGCTGTGACCCCCTCTACGGTGATTTCGCCCTCGTACATCGCCGTGGCAAAGGCCACCTTTCGCCGAATCGCCGTGGGGCGGGGACATTCCAGAATCACCACCCGGAAACCACAGCGATGCAGCCGCCAGGCCACTCCGCTGCCCAGGTCGCCGCCTCCTTTGACGATGATCAACTTCACGTCCCTATTTCCAGCCAACGCTTTGCCTCCAGGTAGTCCTCCGGGGTGTCCACATCCAAGAGTTCCTTCTCCGAGGTGCTGACGACCGCCTCCGGGAACTTTCCGGCCAGGGTCCGTCCTCCGGAGTCGCCGGTGAGTCCCAGCAAGGCAGGGAAAGTTTCCCGGCCAAAGAGGGCCGGGATGCCCCGGCGGCCGCCATCCTCGGTCCAGACCACCGCTGCGCCGGCCTCGAAGCGCTCGATCAGGCGGTCCAGGTGGGCTGGTCGGACCAGAGGCATATCTCCGGCCAGGAACAGGATGGCTTCGGCTCGTTCTGCCAGCGCCCGCACCGCCGCTTGGATGGAGGTGGCTTGCCCTTCGGCCCGGCGTTCGTTCGTCAAATAGCGCACCGGACACCCTGGCAAGACAGAGTTCAGTTCCTCGGTTCCTAGAACGACCCAGACCTCATCGGCCCGGGAGCCTAAAGCGGCATCCACAGCATAGGTCAAAAGGGCACGGCCAGCCAACGGCAGGAGCAATTTGTTCCGCCCCATACGCCGGGATTCCCCGGCAGCCAGGCAGACGGCATAAATTCCCCTGGCCCGTCTCCCCCGCCGGATATTCCCTGCCTCGTCGCCGTGCCAGACCTCGGCTCGATCCGGGTTTCCCAAGTCCACCAGCAGAACTCGCTCTATAGCCTCGGCTCGGAGCAGACGGCGGGCCACCCGGCGGCCGTCGGGGATGCGCTCCGGCGTGGCCTGGGTAAGCACGGCTGCCGTCCTGGCCTCAGGGGGAATGCCCTTGCGTCCTCCATCCGGGTGGACCAATACCGTCGCCATCATCGCCGCGTCCACGGCTGCTCCCGGCGTTGCTCCGGCCAGTTCAGCCACTCGCTCCGGTCGGTGTACCCAGGAGGCTTCCAGCGGCCGGCCGAGCACACTCAGTCCGGCCAGCACCAACACCAGCGTAGTCCCGGCAGGAATCTGTGGCTCGTAAGAGGCCGGGGCCTTGAAGGGGCGATGCCGGGAACCGTCGGCCTCGACCAGAAGGAGGTCCGGCCGGAGTTCCTCCGCCCATCGGTCTACCTCGTCGGGGGGAAAACCCCCGAGTTTCTGCCGGCGGCCGGCCGGCGTCTCATCCCACTCCGGAAGGCGACGCGAGGCCAGGAAGAGGGAACGTTCCTCCTCCAGACGTCGGTGTAATGGGGCCAGAGAAGGTCCCTCCTCCATCAGCACAAATGCCCCTTCCGGGAAGGGGAGCACCCGTGTCGTTGTGGTGAAGAGGGAGGTCCATCCTCGCCGGCGGGCTTCGAGCATCAGTTGGTAAGCCAGGCCGGTCTTGCCCCCACCGCCTACCAGGGCTACCCGTTCCCCTGGATTGACCTCCAATGCCGTAAGGAGATCCATCGCCTGACCTCAAAGTGCTTATGGGGTCGCTGGTTGTCTGCAAAAACCCCCGGATCGTGTGCCCCCTCGGGTCTCGGTTGCAGATGATTGCCGAGGATTTATTATAGCGCAGGAGGAAAAGAAAGGCAAACGTTTAAAAACTCGATCGATTGCGCTTGACAAAATCAAACAATTGTGCTATAATACAGACAGGAAAGGAAATAGGCGATGGATGGGGAGGAAAAGATGGATGCTGACCGTTATGCCACCGTCCTGGTGGCCGTTCTGAAAAGTCCCCGAGACCTCTGGCTGGCGCAGGAAGAGGGCTGGT
Source organism: Chloroflexia bacterium (assembly GCA_036172265.1). Classification (GTDB taxonomy): domain Bacteria; phylum Chloroflexota; class Chloroflexia; order DTKN01; family DTKN01; genus JASFBA01. Next base: position 4,233 of record JASFBA010000070.1, on the reverse strand, counting down.
ACCGCATTCCCCTGCGACATATGCCGGCCCGGGGAAAAGAAGCCCGCTACATCGCCTTCTATCAGCCACGTTCGTTCGGCGTGGAAGGCGGCGTGATACGCTACGTGGCCCCGGTGCTCGGTTGGGAGACGGCCCGCCGGCGGGAACTCTTGCCGGAGGAGCAAGACCACCCCCGAGCCGATGAACTCTACCTCCGAGTACGCCTGGGAACCCTCCAGGCACTCCCCACGCCGATCCGTAGCGGGCGTTGGAAGCGCTTTGCCTTTATCCTGACCCACCGGGAACGGCTCTTCCAGGCCGGCGAGGTGCGGGATCTGGTACACGGGACGCGCTGGGAGGAAAGCCTCTGGAAGGCTTTGCGGCGGGCCGGCTTGCTGGCCTGAGCCGATCCGTCCCCTACTCCCCGATGAGCACGTCCACCCGTTGCCAGAGACGGCGAAGGCCCTCCTGGAGGCGCTCCGGGCGCAGGTAGAGGTCCTCCCTCAGGCGGGAGAGGTCGCGCTGGAGTTCGGCGATGGTATCTCGGAAGGTCTCGCCGGCGAAACGGCCGGCCTGTTCCAGCGTGGCGTATACGGCGATCAGTTCCCGCTCCACCTGTTTGATCTCGTTTTCCGCCAGGTAACCCTCGGCCCGCAGAAGTTCCTGGGAAGCCTTCAGGAGTTGTTGTCGGAAGAACAGGGTCTGAAGCTCCTCCTGGATTTTTTGCATCTCGAAGGAGGAGGGGGGAAGGACGGCCGTTGGACTGATCTCCGGTGTAGGGGATGGGGACGGGGTGGGTGTCCGGGTAGGCAGGGGAATTCGGGTAGGGACGGGTGTCCGGGTTGGGGGAGAGGTAGGAAGTGACTCGGTCGGGGAAGGGGGCCGGATATAGCGGTGATATACCTCCTGCATCCCCAGATTTACGGCGGCCAGCAGAAGGAGGAAAAGCACCCCCCAAGTGGCCATTTGCCAGGGATGCAGCCGGGATGTTTTCGTGTTCAACCCGACCTCCCGCCCAACGTTGTCCTGCCCTCGCCGTACCTTCCCCGGCCCTATTTCCGAACTTCCTGTGCCAGGAGGATGGCTGCGGCCACCTCACGCATAGGCCGGCGCGTGTTCATGCTGATCTGCTGGATACGACGAAAGGCTTCGGCCTCGCTCAAGCCCTGGGTATCCATCAGCACCCCTTTGGCCCGTTCCACCAGTTTGCGCGTCTCCAGAGCATCGCGCAGGTCGGCCACTTCCTTTTTCAACTGCTGAAACTCCTGGAAACGGGCCAGGGCGATCTCGATGGCCGGCACCAGTTCGGCTTCCCGAAACGGCTTTACCAGATAAGCCACTACCCCGGCTTCCCTGGCTCCCTCGATCAGTTCCTTCTGGCTGTAGGCCGTGAGCAGGAGGACCGGCGCGATCTGTTCCTCGGTGAGTATCTTGGCCGCGCTCACGCCGTCCAGACCGGGCATCTTGATGTCCATAATGACCAGGTCCGGACGCAACTCCCGGGCCATATGGACGGCGCTCATCCCATCCCCCGCCTCGCCGACGACCAGATATCCCAGGTGCGTCAGCATTTCCTTGAGGTCCATGCGGATGATGGATTCGTCGTCAGCAACGATGATTCGGGTTGCTTCCGCCATACCTACCTCCACCTCAGCACATTCCCCAGCAGGACGCTGGCAATTTTCGCCCGATGGGTAGGGACGGGGATTAGAACTCGCCCCTACTAGGATATGAAATGGTCGGGGCGGCCCGATTTGAACGGGCGACCACCTGAACCCCATTCAGGTGCGCTACCAGGCTGCGCTACGCCCCGACAGTTTCATTATACCAGAAAGAAGACAACAATGCAACTTCAACTGACATCCGTTCATAAATCCCACCTGCCCCTTTGCCCCTGGGTTGGCCGCAGCGGGCTAAAGGACCCTTCCCCCACGATGGCCATCCTCTGCCGTTCCAACCGGCGGTTCAGGCTGCCATTCGTGCCAGCACGAGTTATGAGCGGATGATAGAACTTTCGACCCAGCCTACGATTCCACCGCCAGCCCCTGGGCCGCCAAAATGGCCAGGTCTTGCACCTCGATTCGCTCTATCTCTCCCAGGCCGGCCGTTTTCTGGGCACAACGAAAGTGAATTTGACACTTGACGCAGGTCGTAACGAGGAGGTCGGCACCGCTGCGGCCGGCTTGGGCCAGTCGCTCCACCTGCAGGGTTCGGTTCACCGCCCCGCAATCCGTCCAGGAACCACCGCAACAGGCGGACGACCGACCGCTTCCTTCCATCTCCACCACCTCCCCCAGGGTTGCGAGCACCTGACGCGGGGCTTTTACCTCTCTCAGGTAACGGCTTAGCCGGCAGGGGTCATGATAGGTCAGCCGGCGCTCTCCGCGCCTCAAATGGAGCCGGCCCTCCCGGAGCGCCTGGGCCAGCCACTGTGAAAGGTGCAGGACCTCCACCCCCAGCCCATAGCCCAGGGCTGGATAGTCCGCGGCCAGGGTATAGGCGCACTCCGGGCAAGCAGTGACGATGCGACGGGCTCCGCTTTTTCGCACCATATCCTGGTTCTGCTCCGCCAGCCGGCAGAAACTTTCCACATCCCCCTCCCCAAGGAGGTCGTGGCCACAGCAGCGCTCCTCGGCCCGCACCTGGGGCCGCTCACCGGCCGCATTCAGCAGGCGCACCACGCTGCGGGCAATTTCCAGGGCCGGGAGCGCAAGTTCGGCAAAGATGGCCTGGAAATAGGGCAGGCAGCCGACGAAATAGAGCGTTTCACCGTCGAAAGAGACCTCCAGACCGTCCTGAAGCCACCCTAGCCGCCGCGGTGTGTGGGCCGGATCCGTCTGCAGCCGCATAACCGTTTGTAGCAGTCCGCCGTGGGAGCAGGGGGCCCGTTCTCCTTCCCGCCGGGCTAGGGCACGTGCTCCGCGAATCAGGGTGCAATAGTCCACGCCCTGGGGACATCGCTCCTGACAGGCCCGACAGGTCAGGCAGGACCAGAGCCGGGGACTGTGCAGGGTCTCCTCCGGCTGGCCCTGGACCAGTTCTTCCACCAGGCGGCGTGGGGAAAAGGTCCCATCCTGGCGGGCCAGCGGACATAGGGCGGTGCACTTGCCGCATTCCAGACAGGCCGCGGCGTAGGTTCGGGCGATCAGCGTCGTCAGCGTATCCACGGCTCATCCCCCATGGCCCGCACCCGTTCGACGAAATCGCGTACCGTTTGGGCAAAGGCCTTCCCATCTCCTGGCGCACTCCCGCCCAGGGCCAGCCGCTCAGCGCCCAACCCCAGGAGTTCGGCCAAGGCCTGGGCCTGGGAGAACGCCTGGGCAGCCATTTCCCGGCCAAAGTTATGGTGGCATGCTCCCTCGGGGCAACCCTGCAGGAGAACGCCAGCAGCACCTCGTTCCAGTGCGCGCAGGAGCAGGCCCGGAGAAAGCCGACCCAGACAGGGCAGGCGCAGGAGGCGTACTTCGGAAGGAAGGGTCCGGCTCTCCATCCCGGCCGCCTCGGCCCCGCCGTGTCCGCCCCAGTTACAGGTGAAAGCAAGCACCCTTCCATCCGAGCCGGTCGGAAGCAAGACCTCCAAGGTGGCCTCGATCTGCCGATCGCTTATGCGGCCGGCTACTACCGCTCCGGTGGGGCAGTGGGCCGCGCAGGTGCCGCAGGCCTGGCAGCGCTCCTCCAGCACGATGGCGCGCACCCGGCCCTGTTCGTCTTCTTCCAGGCGAATGGCTTCGGCCCGGCAGAGGGTCTGACAGGTGCCACAGGCCCGGCAAAGCCGCTCCTCCACCCGGGCCGGCAGAGGATCGGGAGGGGCGGCGCGCAGCCGTGCGGCCGCTGCGGCCACCATTTCCCACGCCACCTCTGCCCTCGCCTCCGCTCCGTAGAGCCCAATGCAGTGCTCCCGCAGGTTGACGAATTCCCAGGTTGGGATGGGGGAGGCTTCGTCTTTCTCCCACAGCCCCAGCCCGGTCCGGCAGCGCACTCGCTGGGTAGTGCAGGCAGCGCAAATCTGGGCCAGGTTACAGCAGGAGCAGGCCGCCAGCACGGCCCCTCTCAGGTCGGAGGCTGCCTGGCGCAGGAAGGCCTGCCCTTCCGGAAGACAGGCAAAGGGCACCTGCTCCACACGGACAACTTCCGGCAGGGCCGCCGCCCGGGCCTGTAATTCCTCCAGTGGAAGCGTGCCGGCCAACCCCTTCCCACAGCGGCAGAGGAAGATGCCCAGGCCCTCACCCCCACCCCCCCTTCCCCCCCCCCCCC
>JASFBA010000069.1:0-30550 GCA_036172265.1 Chloroflexia bacterium | reverse complement strand
AAGGACGGCCGAACTGCCGATCGCTGAAATAGACCTTTTGCAGATTCCGGCGGCCCAAGGCCGGTTCAGGTTTCTGGACCATGCCGTCAAGGACGAAAAGTACTACCTCCGGATACCGGCCGGCCTTTCTCCCGAAGCCGCTGCAAAAGTCTATGCCGATGTCAGGAGGATAATTCAGGCGATGGGCTGCCGGGACATGGTTCGGGTGGACCTGCGGGGCGACACGACCACCCTGTATTATCTCGAAGTGAACGCCAATCCGGGCAAGAACCGCTTCAGTTACCTAACCACCGCGGCCTACACGCTAGGGCTGGAGTACGATTCGATCATCGCCTTTATCCCGTACCAGGCGATGCGGAAGTACGGGATGGAAATACCCAAGAGATTGGCAGAACTTGTGGAGCCGGTGATGCGCCTGTTTGCCCCCAGGGAAATGGAGCGAGGCGGAGGTTAAAGGATGAAAACGGTGGTGGCTGCGGCGCTGGGCGAATGCGTGCATGTGGCCGGGATCATGAACTTTTTGCGCTTGGCCGAAGCGGCCGGCTGGCGGACGGTCTTCCTCGGGCCGGCCGTGCCGGTCGAGGAGGTGTTGAAGGCAGCCCGCCGAGAGCATGCCGACCTGGTGGGCGTCTCTTACCGCCTGACGCCAGAGACGGGGGCGCGCCTGCTGGCCGAGTTTGCCGAGGAGATGGACGAACTGCGCCGGGAGGGGGTGCGTTTTGTCTTCGGGGGGACACCGCCGGTGGCCGAACGGGCCCGTGCCCTGGGCTTTTTCGAGCGCGTCTTCGAGGGTGGGGAGCCGGCCGAGGAGGTGCTGGCCTACCTCAAGGGCGGGCGTCCCGAGAGCCTCCTGGAAGAAGACTACCCCCAGACCACCGTCGAGCGCATCCTCTGGAAGCAGCCCTATCCCATCCTCCGTCACCACTTCGGCCTGCCCACCCTGGAGGCCACTCAGGAGGGCGTCGCCGCCATCGCCGAATCCCGCGTGCTGGATGTGATCTCCCTGGGCATCGACCAGGACGCGCAGGAGAACTTTTTTCACCCCGAACGACAGGACCCCCGCCGGCGGGGGGCAGGCGGCGTTCCCGTTCGCACGCCCGACGATTACCGCTCTCTATACGCTGCCAGCCGCCGGGGAAACTACCCGCTGATGCGCACCTACTCCGGCACGGACGACTTTATCCGCCTCGCCGAGATGTACGTGGAGACGATCCACATCGCCTGGTGCGCCATCCCCATCTTCTGGTTCAACCGGATGGACGGACGCGGCCCCTGGGACCTGGAGGGCTCCATCCGCGAGCACCAGAAGGTGATGGCCTGGTACGGCGAACGGAATATCCCGGTGGAGTTGAACGAGCCGCACCACTGGGGCATGCGCGACGCGCCGGACACCGTTTTCGTCGCCTCGGCCTACCTTTCGGCCTATAACGCCCGCGCCTTGGGCGTGCGCGATTACATCGCCCAATTGATGTTCAACAGCCCGCCGGGACTTTCCGAGGTGATGGACCTGGCCAAGATGCTGGCGATTCTGGAACTCGTTGAACCGCTGGCAGGGCCGGGCTTCCGCATCTGGCGGCAGACCCGCACCGGCCTGCTGAGTTACCCGCTCGACCTCGATGCGGCCCGTGCCCACCTGGCCGCCAGCATCTACCTGCAGATGGCGCTCCGGCCGCACATCGTCCACGTCGTCGGCCACACCGAGGCGCACCACGCGGCCACGGCCGAGGAGGTCATCGAGGCCTGTAAACTGGCCCGTCGCACCATCGAGAACGCCCTGCGCGGCCAGCCGGATATGGCCGCCGACCCCCTCGTCCAGGAGCGGAAGGAAGAACTTGTCCGCGAGGTGCAGGTCACGTTAGCCGCCGTTCGCGCCCTGGCCGGCCCGGATGTCCTCGACCCCCTGGTGGACCCGGCCCCGCTGGCTCGGGCGGTGACTTCGGGGGTGCTGGATGCCCCGCACCTGCGCAACAACCCCTTTGCCCGAGGGCAGGTCGTCACCCGCATAGATGCCCGGGGGGCCTGTGTGGCTGTAGATCCGATGACGGGGCAAGCGCTTTCGGAGGAAGAACGGGTGGCCAGCCTGGGCATCCGACTTTGAAGGAGGAGGAAAAGCGATGGAACGGAAGACACGCTATACGGTGATCGGCGCCGGCCACGGCGGCAAGGCCATGGCCGCCCACCTGTCCCTGATGGGCTTTCCCGTCACCCTCTACAACCGCACGCCGGAGAATGTGGCTGCCATCCGCGCCCGTGGTGGCATTGACCTGGAGAGTTTTGAGGGAGGGCCACGGGGCTTTGCTCGATTGAACATGGTCACCTCGGATATACGGGAAGCCCTGGCCCGGGCCGAGGTGGTGATGGTCGTGGTGCCTTCCTCGGCCCATGCCGACATCGCCCGCGCCGCCGCCCCGTATCTGCGCAACGGGCAGATCGTCATGCTCAACCCTGGCCGCACCGGCGGAGCGCTGGAGTTTGCCAAGGTGCTTCGGGATTGCGGCTGTCAGGCCGAGGTGATCGTGGCCGAGGCCGAGACCTTTATCTACGCCAGCCGATCCGAGGGGCCGGCCCAGGTCCGCATCTTCAGCATCAAGGAAGCCGTGCCGGTGGCCGCGCTGCCGGCCCAACATACCCCCCGGGTGTTGGAGACCCTGGCCCCGGCCTACCCCCAGTTCATCGACGGCATCAACGTGCTCCACACCGGCCTCAACAACATGGGGGCTATCTTCCACCCCGCCCTGACCCTCCTCAACGCTGGCCGTATCGAATCCACCAACGGCGACTTTCAGTTTTATATCGAGGGGGTGACCCCCGCCGTGGCCCGCGTCCTGGAGGTGCTGGACCGGGAACGGGTGACCGTGGCGGCAGCGCTGGGCATCCGCGCCCGCACGGCGTTGGAATGGCTGAAGATGGCCTATGACGCCACCGGCGAGGACCTCCACCAGGCCATCCATAACCAGCCCGGCTACTACGGCATCAAGGCCCCGCCCACGCTGAACCACCGCTACATCTTCGAGGATGTGCCGATGAGCCTGGTGCCCATTGCCTCCTTCGGGCAGCACTATGGCGTCTCGGTGCGCGGGATGGATAGCATCATCCGGCTGGCCTGTATCATCCATCGCACCGACTACTGGCGCCGCGGGCGCACGCTGGAGAAACTGGGCGTAGAGGGGTTGAGCGTAAGCGAACTAACCCGTTATGTGAACGAAGGTGTGTTAGAATAAGGGGTGTACCTGGCCGCTTCCCGCCATCCCCTCCTGGGCTTTCGGTGAGTCCGGCCGGTTTCCGGGCAGTTGGTCCTGGAAAAATCGCAACTCCCTATTTCCCTTTGCCCATCTCGCCCGATGACCATCTTGCCCGAAGGCAGGAGGCGGAGGGGCAAGCGTGCCGTGCCCCTACCCCTTGATGGAGGAAATCGGGAAGGGGTAAAGGGCTGCCGGCATCGTTCCTCCCTTCCCCCAGCCCCTCCTACTTGCCCCTCGCTCTCGTTTTCCCCAAGGCCGGCCCTATCGCCGGGCGGCCTGCCCCCCGCGCAGGATGTGGGATAGAAACTGCCGAGTACGCTCCTCTTTCGGGCGAGTAAAAATCTCCTCCGGCGGCCCCATTTCGGCCCACTGGCCGCTGTCCATAAAGATGACCCGGTCGGCCACGTCGCGAGCAAAGTGAATCTCGTGGGTGACCACGACCATGGTCATCCCCTCGTTGGCCAGCCGTTCCATCACCTCGATCACCTCGGCAATGAGTTCGGGGTCCAGGGCGGAGGTGGGCTCGTCAAAGAGCATGATCTTGGGCTCCATGGCCAGGGCCCGGGCGATGGCCACGCGCTGTTGTTGGCCGCCGGAAAGGCGGGAGGGATATTCATCCCGCTTGGCCGAAAGGCCTACCCACTCCAGGAGTTGCTCCGCCTTGGCGATGGCTTCCTCCCGGGGCATCTTCTTGACGGTGATGGGAGCCTCGATGATGTTTTCCAGAGCCGTCATATGGGGGAAAAGGTTGAAGTGCTGAAAGACCATTCCCACCCGCATCCGGAGCGGCCGGATGTAGTGGCGGTAGGCGGAAGGAGGGCGGTCGGCATCGATACGGATCTCCTCGATCTCGATGGTGCCGGCCGAGGGCTGCTCCAGAAGGTTCAGACACCGAAGAAAGGTGCTCTTGCCCCCGCCGGAAGGCCCGATAATGACCACTACCTCGCCCGGCATCACCTCCAGGTCCACCCCCCGGATAACGTGCAGGGGGCCAAAGTACTTGTGCAACCCCCGTACCTTGATGATCGGTTCGGCCATCTATCTCCTCTCGCTGCGGGCCATGTATTCTTCCAGTTTGCCCTGAAGGAACTGGAAAACAACGGTCAATACCCAGTAGAAGGCGGCGGCGATAAGGAAGGTCTCGATGGAACGGAAGTACTGCCGCCCGATCTTCTGCGCCCGATAGGTCAGTTCCCAGACGCTAAAGACCGAGACCAGCGCCGAGTCCTTCATCATGGCGATGAACTCGTTGCCGATGGGCGGGATGACGATACGAAAGGCCTGGGGCAGGACGATGCGGCGAAAGGTCTGGGCCGCCGTCATGCCCAGGGCTTGGGCCGCCTCATGCTGCCCTTTGCCGATGGCCTGGATGCCAGCGCGGAAGATCTCGGTCATATAGGCCCCGTAGTTGACCCCCAAGGCCAGTACTCCGGCCAGTTCGGCCGGCAGCGTGATGTTGAGTCGGGGCAGGCCCAGATACCAGATGTACAATTGCACCAGGAGGGGGGTGCCCCGAATCAGGGAGACGTAGAAGCCGGCAATGCCGTTGAGGACAGGGTTGTTGGAAAGCCGCCCCAACGCCCCAATGAGCGCCAGCACCACAGCCAGGCTGATGGAGGCGGCCGAGAGCCAGAGGGTGATGCCGGCCCCGGTCATAATGAACTCGAAAAAGTGCCCCATAAAGGGGACGTTGAGGTTAAAGCCCTTCAGGACCGAGTACAGCACCAGGAGGATGGTCAGCCAGACGGCGGCAACGAAGATGCCAAAGCGTACCCGATGCGTCCGACGGACAGCCATGAGTTGCTCGGCCAGCGGCAGGCCCTGGGGGGCCTCGTAACAGAGCGCCACCGATTCCCGGGTGAGGAGCGCGATCAGTCCGCCGTACCAGACCGTCGCCACGATGAGCGGCCAGGTCACCCGCAACCCCAACTCCCAGGGCAGAGTATATGAACGGACGCCGACCAGGGGCAGGAGAAAAGCGGTGAGGATAGGCACGAGCAGGAGGAGGATGCCCAGGAGGTACAGGCTCATCGCCAGGAGGTGCCCCCATCCGCGCATCCGGCACATCGCCCAGAGGAAAAAGAGGCCCAGGAGACCGCTTCCCAACATCCACCAGGCAAAGATTTCCCCCCACAGAGGAGCCAGTCCCACCCGCGTCCACACCATATGGGTCTGGGAGCGGTTTACCGTCTCCCAGGAGCGCACCGTCCCGTCGTCCCCGGCGGTGTAGAGCACGGTAGGTTCGCGGCCAAAAGCCACGCCGGTTACCGTGCCCAGGTGACCCTCATAGTTGATGACGTTCTGGCTGGCCGGCCGGCCGTTGAGCGCCTTGGCATCCTGGCTGCCGGAGAGGAAGGAAGTGCCGTCCTGGTTGAAGGTAACCCTTACCACCGGCGCCCAGTGGGCCTCCGTGGTCCCAGCCACCATACCGTCTTCCAGGTCCCAGAAGATCAGGAGCGTATCGCTTCCCCCCGAGGCCAACAAGCGGCCGTCCGGGCTAAAGGCCAGGGCGATCACCTCGCCCGTGTGTCCCTCCCATCCTTCCTGCGCCGCCGCGTTGCGCCAGTAGCCCTGGAGCACGCGCGGCGGCCGGCTGCCCTCCACTTCCCGGATCAGGATGCGCTTCCCTTCCCCTACGGCCAGAAGCGTACCCTCGGCGTTCAAGGCCACCGCCCTCCGGGGCGATTCCCCGGCCGGAACCTCCCGAAACACCGCTCCCAGTTCCACATCCCATAGCCGGATAACCCCGCTTTCGCCCAGCACGGCCAGAAGCGTGCCGTCGGCGCTCAGAGAGGCGTCCCGGACCGGTTCGCCTTCCGGAAGCGTCTGGATTATCCGCCCAGTTGGCACATCCCAGAGGAAAATCGTCCCGTCGGTGCACACCCCCACGAGCGTCCGGCCGTCAGGGGTAAATTCCACCCGCAGCACCGGGTTGCCCGGGCCAGCCAGCGTTCGCATCGTCCAGTCGTCCGTATCCCACAGACGTACCGTCCCATCTTGGACGGCGGCAGCCAGGAGGGAAGCGCCTGGATGGACGGCAATGTCCTGCACTGCACTGGTTACCTGGAGGCGGAGGGGGCTGCCGGCGAAATAGGAAACGGCGTAGAGGAGGCTCAGGAGAGCGGTGAGGGCGACCATGGCCAGGGGGAAGCGGACCGTTTTCGGGAGGGCAGAAAGCATCTCCAGGCCGGGCAAGCGATTTCCTTCGGTCGGTTTATCGGGGCAACTCACCTTGTCCAAAAGGCCTTTCCTCCTGTCCAAAACAGAAGTGGGTTGCCGTATCCTGAACCTAACGATAAACATCAGGCCGGTGTCCAATGCAAAATGGACACGGTTTTTCGTTCATCGTCGATCTCATAAATGACCCGATAATCCTCCACTCGAATGCGCCATCCTTCCCGTCAGTTTAGGACAACCTGCCGGTCTAGGATTTTGAGCCCAAGCACGTATGGCATCACGAACACCGGGGGTGGGGGCAACGGCCCAGAGTTACCCCCACCCCGAACCACGGTTATCCAGACTCCCGGCGGGCCCTTAGGGCGTGATCTTCTTGGTGATGTCGATGCCGTACCATTTCAGCGAGAGTTTGGTCAAAGTGCCGTCGGCGTGCATGGCGGCGACGATCTCGTTCAATTTGGCCAGCATCTTGGAAGAAGGGCCCCGGCTCTTGTCCAGGGCAAAGGCCAGCGGCTCGTAGAAGGCCGGCGTGCCGATGATCTTGATCGGCACGCCCTTGTTGATGGCCTCCTGGAGCGTCGGCTGGGCCGACATCACCGCATCCAGCCGGACGCCGTCGCCCAGGGCCAGGTCCTGGATGGCCTCGGCGTCGGTGGAGTAGGGCTTGAGTTTGACGTTCTTGGGTGGATCATACATCTGTTTTTCGCCGACGATCCGGAGTTGACCGTTCAGATAGGCCTCATAGGTCGTGGCCGTGCCGAAGCCGATGGTCTTGCCCGCAAGGTCTTCCGGCTTGGTAACGGTGGTGTTATCTTTGTGTACGGCGAAGGAGGCGGGAGTATAATAGTAGGGGTCGGTGAACCAGAGGACGGCCTGGCGATCCTCGGTGATGGTCATCGAGCCGATGCTCAGGTCCCAGCGGCCGCCCCAGTTGCCGGCGGTGATAAGGTCCCAGTCGGGGGTAACAAACTCCAGTTTTACGCCCAGGCGCTTGGCCACCTCCTTGGCCACATCCACGTCAAAGCCGTCCAGTTCGCCCTGCTCGTTGAGGAAACTCTGGGGGGCGTAGTTGGGGTCGGTGGAGACGACGATCTTACCGGCCGCCAGAACCTGGTCCAGGAGGTCGGCTGGGCCGGCTGGGGTTTCCGGCGGCTTGGTCTCCGTCGGGCCACAGGCAGCAAAGGTCCCCATCATCGCTAAAAGAAGCAGCCCCAGAAGCACACGTTGGCCTGTCATCGTTTCTCCTCCTTTGTGCGACATCCGGACACCGTTCCAGACTTGCCCTTTTCCACCTCCTTGGTTTTCAAACTGGACCCTGGCAAGATGTTTTGGCCCCACCGGACGAAATTCGCCAGAGCCCGGTTTTCAAACTTTGGCCGAGTCGAGAGAAACCTTCGGTAGCCCGGCCAGCCGTTCCGCCCAAGTAATATTATACAGGAACACAGGCCCCCCGTCAAGGATAGTCCGGTTGACACCGTATCGGTCTGTGATAAAATATATAAGTCCGAACGTCCCCTGTTCAAACCCAAAGGAGGTGCACCGATGAAAACCTTCGCCGAACTTTTCCAGACGGCCGACTGGAAGGCCGAAAAGCACGTCCCGGTGATCGAAGCCCCCGAGGAGGTCAAAGCCGGCGAACCCTTCGCCGTCACCCTTACCGTGGGCAAGGAAATCTCCCATCCCAACACGACCGAACACCATATCCGCTGGATTTCCCTCTACTTCCAGGGCGAGGATGATAAGTTCCCCTATCAACTCGGCCACGTCGAGTTCACCGCCCATGGCGAGGCGGTGGCCGGAGCCAACCAGGGGCCGGCCTATACCCACCACCAGGCCACCTTTTGGGTCAAACTGGGCAAGTCCGGCACGCTCTACGCCGCCAGTTATTGCAACATTCACGGCTTCTGGCAAAGCAGCCGGCCCATTGTCGTAGCCTGACCCCGGGACGGGGGCGGAAGGGAGATGGTGCCCCTGCTTCTTCCGGCGGCCTGAACCGGGCGGGGGGCGGCCGCCTTTTGCGGCAAGGAGGCCACCTTGAGCGAAGACGGACTGCGCATCGGGGTTTTCGTCTGCGAGTGCGGGCTGAACATCGCCGGTTCGGTGGACTGCGAGGCGGTGCGGGCCTATGCCGAGGCCCTCCCCGGCGTGATCGTGGCCGTGCGCAACACCTACACCTGTTCCGACCCCGGCCAGCAGGAAATTCGCCGCCAGATTCGGGAGTGCAACCTCAACCGTGTCGTCGTTGCCTCCTGCTCTCCCCGCCTGCACGAACCGACCTTCCGGAAGTGCGTGGCCGAAGCGGGGCTGAACCCCTACCTCCTCACCATGGCCAACATCCGGGAGCAGTGCTCCTGGGTGCACCTCTACGACCGCGAGGCGGCGACGCGCAAGGCCCAGGACATCGTGCGGGTGGCGGTGGCCCAGGCCGGCCGGCTCCACCCCCAGCAGGAGATCCGCATCCCGGTGACCCGGGCCGCCCTGGTCATCGGCGGAGGAGTGGCCGGCATCCAAGCCGCCCTGGACCTGGCCGACGCCGGCCACGAGGTCTACCTGGTGGAGCAAAAGCCCTCCATCGGCGGCATCATGGCTATGCTGGATAAAACTTACCCCACGATGGACTGCTCGATATGAATCCTCGGCCCCAAGATGATGGATGTCGGTCGACATCCGAAAATCCACCTCCTCACCTACAGCGAGATCGAAGAAATCGGCGGCTATGTGGGCAATTTCCACGTCCGCGTGCGTCAGAAAGCCCGCTTCGTGGACGAGAAAGAGTGTACCTCCTGCGGGGAGTGCGCCAAGGTCTGCCCTGTCCTGGTTCCCGATGAGTTCCAGATGGGCCTCTCCACCCGCCGGGCCATCTACAAACCCTTTCCCCAGGCCGTCCCTTCGGCCTATCTGGTGGACATCGCCCATTGCCTGGGCAACAATCCCATCGCCTGCGGCAAATGCGTAGACCGCTGCGACAAACACTGTATAGACTTTGACCAGCAGGACCGCCGGGTCGAGTTCGATGTCGGAGCCATCATCGTGGCCACGGGGATGGATATCTATGACCCGACGCCGCTCGACGAATACGGCTACACCCGCTTCGAGGACGTGATTACCAGCCTGGAATTCGAGCGGCTGATCTCGGCCGGCGGGCCCACCGGGGGCGAACTCATCCGCCCCAGCGACCGCCGGCATCCCGAGCGCATCGCCTTTATCCAGTGTGTCGGCTCCCGTTCCCCCGTTCGGGGCAATCCCTACTGCTCCAATATCTGCTGTATGAACACGATCAAGGATAGCCTTCTTCTCAAGGATCACTATCCAGAGGTCGAGATCACCGTATTCTACCTGGACATCCGGGCCTTTGGCAAAGGCTTCGAGGAGATGTACCGGCGCTGCCGGGAGGCAGGGGTGCGCTTCATCCGCGGCCTCCCTGGGGAAGTGGAGCGTCGGAAGGACGGCACGCTTCTTCTCACAGTGGAAAACACCACGGCCGGCCGGATCGAGGTCCACGAGGCCGATCTGGTGATCCTCTCCGTAGGCGGCATCCCCCGCCAGGAGAGCGAACCGATTCGCCAACTCCTCTCCCTCTCCCGTTCTCCAGACGGCTTCTTCATGGAAGCCCATCCGAAATTGCGGCCGGTGGATGCGCCCACCAAGGGGGTCTTTTTCGCCGGCTGCGCCGAAAGCCCCAAAGACATCAAAGATAGCGTCACCCAAGCCGGCGCAGCCGCCGCCCGGGCCCAGATTCTCCTCAACCAGGAGTACATCACCCTGGAGGCGATCACTGCCCTGGTCCATCCCGAGAAGTGCACCTCCTGCGGGCTGTGTGCCCGGGTTTGCCCCTTTTCCGCCATCGTTTGGGAGAAGAAGCAGCCGGTCCGGGTGATCGAGGCGGCCTGCGCCGGCTGCGGCACCTGTGCCGCCGAATGCCGCTTCGGAGCCATCGAGATGCGCCACTTCGGCGATGGGGCCATCCTGGCCCAGGTCGAGGCGATGCTGGATGTAGAGCACCCCGAGGAAGTCGTCGTCGCCTTTGGCTGCAACTGGTGCTCCTATGCCGGGGCAGACCTGGCCGGCACCATGCGCCTGCAATATCCCCCCACCGCCCGCCTGGTGCGGACGATGTGCAGCGGCCGCATTAGCCCGCACTTTGTCTGGCAGGCCTTTAGGTTGGGCGCCCCTGTCGTGCTCGTTTCCGGCTGCCACTATGCCGACTGCCACTACATCCACGCCAACCGCCAGACGGTGCGTCGGGTGGATGCCCTCTGGGAAGCGATGGAGAAGGCCGGCCTTCGCCCCGAACGGCTGCAACTGGAATGGGTCAGCGCCGCCGAAGGGCAGAAGTGGGCCCAGGTGGTGGCCGCCCTGGAAACGCTACGGGCCACGGTGACACCGGAGGAAATCGCTCGAACCCGCGAGGTACTGGCCGAGGCAAAGGTGCCCGTTCCCAAGGCCTGGAAGGAGGGCCGTACTCCGGCCTCTTTCTGTTGCCTGCGCTGCGGCCAGACCTGGGAACAGGAATACGACCCCTGGCGCGACGAGCGGATGTGCCCTTCCTGTCGTTCCAACAGCGTGCGGTGGGTGGGGTAGAGGGCTTTAGGACCTGGAAGATCTGCGGGCCCTCCGGAAACTCCGGGAGCCTCGGCGGGAAGGCCGCATGAACGCCGTCTTTCACGCTGGGATGGGCATCGCTGTGGGGGCTGCCTTGGCAAAGGCCCTCCCCGCTCAGGATTCTCCCGCCTGGGTTAAGCGAGAAGACATGCCTTTGCTCCTCGCCGGCCTTTCCCTCATCTTCCTCCACGGCGTCCTGGACATCCTGCCCTCTACCTATCCTTTCCCATGGTGGAACGACATCCCCCTGACCCTGCTGCTTCTCGCCTTGACTCTGGCCGCAATCAGGAGGCGGTATCGCCTGCTTCTGTCATTATCCTTTTGGAGGTCGCACTTGTTCCCGTCGTCTCAACCGTCAATTGGGCGGTATCGCCTGCTTCTGTCATTATCCTTTTGGAGAGCCCTACTGCCCGACTTGGTGGAGACACCTTTGTTGAACCACATCTTCTACTGGCATCTGCCCACCTGGGAGGTCTTTCCCTGGCATTGGGAACGGCGCCCCGGTTCCATTTACGATGGCCGTTGGATATGGCTTTCGGCCTTGGACCATGCGCTGGTGCTGAGCGCATGTGCCGGACTTCTTTTCGCCAGCCGAAAGCGGCGGGTCCACATCTGGAGGATATAGCCCGTGGTTGCCCCGGCCTTGCTCTACGCCGACCTTCTTTCCCTGATCTCCGCCCTGGGACCCTTTCGCTTCGGCATCGCCGACCTCGTTGCCCTGGCCGGCCTGCCCACACAGCCGGATGACCTGCTCTTCCCCTATCGCCGGGGCATCTCCCTGGCCGTCCGCCTGGACGATGGTATCATAGACGGCCTGCTGGCCCCCTCGAACCCTCACCCCGGCGAACCCACGCCGGCCTACGCCCGCCTCTACGCCGAAACCAACCGGCGCCTGGACGAGATGGCCCAGGCCGTCGCCCGCTTCCTCCGTGGGCGCGGACAGCGAGCAGAGGCCATCCCGGCCAGTGAGACACTCTTCGCCTACAGTGGGGCTCTACCCCACAAGGCCGTGGCCCGGCAGGCCGGCCTGGGTTGGATCGGCCGACACCTCCTTCTGATCGTTCCAGGCGCCGGCCCCCGCGTGCGCCTGAGCACCATCCTCACCGATGCCCTTCTGCCGGCAGGAAACCCCCTCCCCGGCGATTGCGGCTCCTGTCAGGCTTGCATCCAGGCCTGCCCGGTCGGCGCGCTCCATCTTTCCCCCTATGAGGGCTATCCCGAACGCAGCCTGGTCCTCGATGTGGCCCGTTGCGCCGCCCGACTGGAGGTGTTTCGTCGCTCCCTCGGCCAGCCGGTTTGCGGCCTCTGTATGGCCGTATGCCCGGCCGGTCGGAGCCCGTAGGGGCAGGGTAACCCCGCCCCATAGGTATCAAGCGGAGCGGGATAAGCAAAGCGCGGCGATGGTACGCCCCGGCGAACCTGTCCTGTTTCCCCTTTGCCTATCTCGCCCAATGACCATCCTACCCGAAGGCAGGAGACCAGGAGGGACGCGGCCTGCCGCGCCTCTCCTCCTGATGGGGGAGGTCAGGAGGGGGAGAAGGGCCGCCGGCGTCGCTCTTTCCCCCGACCTCTCCGTTTGCGGGTGGGCAAAGGCACTGCCTTCGCCTATCCATCGGGGGTTTGGGGATGGGCTCTAAATTGAAACAGACACGCTCCAGATCAAAGATTGACCTTCCGGGGACGGTATGATATAGTAAAGTTGGCGTAACCATTCGCCGCAGAGACGGCAGAGGCTGACTTGCTTTTTAGCGAAAAGCCGCCTTGTCTAGGAAAAAGCATCAAAAACCTCGGCATTCTCCGTGTCTCTGCGGTGAATCCGATGTGAGGCTGAGCGCTACAGGTTGGCTACGAAGTGCCCGTTTGAGCAAGGCAGGAGGTATAAAAATGGCCCGACTTCTCCGCCGATTGCTAGTACTTGTCCTGGCACTGATCGTCTTTCTCCTCGGCGGCTTGCCGGTTCCACCAGCCGGTGCCGCCCCACCCCCTCCCCCCACCCTGCTCCAGCCTTCCGATGGCCAGACAACCACCGCCGCCAATTACCCGCCTACAGGCACTCCCACCTTCGTCTGGAGCCCGGTCTCCGGAGCCGATAGATACCATATCCAGGTTTGCCCCTCGGCCGAGTGTGCGACCACCGTGGTCTCCCAGGAGACCTACTCCACCCGTTTCACCCCCTTCTAGGCCCTGGCCGACGGCACCTGGTTCTGGCGAGTCCGCGCCCATAACGCCGACGGCTGGGGAGCCTATAGCGCCCCCCGGCAATTTACCAAATCGTGGCTGGCCGATGGTGCGCTGGCTCCCACCCTTCTGGCTCCTGCCCCTAATGAGACCGTCGAGTTCTTCGAGTACCCCATCTTTTCCTGGTCTCCCGTCGTCGGCGCGGCCTACTATCGCCTGACCATTGCCTCCGATTCGTTCTGCAATACGCCCCTTTCCGGCTATCCCAAAAATGCGATGAAGAATACCTACTCCCCGATGAGCCGCATCGCCCGGGGACAGTATTACTGGAAGGTCACGCCGGTCGATCATCGGGACCACCTGGGCGATTCGAGCGAGTGCCGGCCCTTCTATATGGAGTACCTCCAGGTGCCCACACTGCTGAGCCCGTATACCGACACGACCCATACCTTTACCCCCAACTTCCGCTGGACGGCGGTGAAGGGGGCGAAAGATTATCATCTCCAGATCAGTACCGCACCGAACTTTACCAGTCTGGTGATCAACATCTATACCTACAACACGCGCTACACCCCCCCGGCAAACCTGGATAACGACCGGGAATATTACTGGCGGGTGGCCGCCCGGGATACCACTAACACCGAAGGCCCCTGGAGCGAGGTGCGTTCCTTCGTGATGGCATGGCACCTGGCTCCTGCGATGTTGAGCCCTAACAACAACTATATCTATGCCCCGTTTCCCGTCTTCCAGTGGACTCCCGTCGCCGGAGCGTGGAGGTATAACATTGAGGGAGATACCGAGAATTCCTTTGTTCCCCCTCTGAAATTTGATGTAACGCTGATCGATCCCCGATACGACCATCTGAACTGGGGAATCATCGATGTAGGCTCGCCCTATTACTGGAGGGTACGGGCCGAGGACCGGCAAGGGAACACGGCCTGGTGGGGACAAACCTTTGCCTTCAACTTCAGTTGGACGCCCGGTCCGACCCTGGTCTACCCACCCTATTACTACGACCCGGCCGCTATATCTTCCACGCAGTACCTCGACATCCGCACCGACCCGACGGTTCCCGTGCCTGTCTTTATGTGGGATCGGGTTGTGCACCACTCGGGAACGTGGGAAACGGCTGCCGATACCTACGTCATCGAGGTGGACGATAACCCGGCCTTTACCAGCGTGGACTGGACGGCGACGACCCATAACCTGAGCATCGTCCCCACGCTGGAATCCCCCTTCTCCCCGGTGCCCGGCACGGTCTACTACTGGAGAGTACGTGCTTACCGAGAGGGAAGTCCGATGGGAGAGTACAGCGAAGTCTGGCCGGCCCGTTTCGACCCCTCCCTCCAGACGCCAACGACCACGATTGCCCTCTATTTCCCTGCCGACGGCACCGACAGCGTCTACGACGCCCCTCTCTTCGGTTGGTCTCCAGTCCAGGGGGCAGCCCGCTACCATTTCCAACTGAGCACCTCGCCCGATTTCGCTTCCTTGGCCGATGAGGCCCACCCGCTTTACCCCTTTTACACCCCTCAGGATTACCTGGCCCCCGAAACCTACTACTGGCGGGTAGCCGCCCAAGATGCCGGCGGAGGCTACATCGGCACCTGGAGCGAGACCCGGCGAGTGGCGATCACGTATCCGTTGCGCCGTGGGGATAACACCTATCCCCTGGTTACCCCGATCTCCCAGGACGCCACCGCCCTCGTCGGCCAGGACCCTTCGGGCGACGTTTCTTCCCCCTACGACCTCACCAACCTCTACCTGGCCCAGGACAATACCTATTGGTATCTGACCATCCTCCTTCCCCCGACGAACACAACCGATATGTACTTTGTGTTCTATGTGGACCTAAACCACCAGGCCTATTCCGGCGGTAACACCGATCCCCTGGGGATGGCCGTACAGGCCGATCCGATCTACTACCCGGAGCGCGTCCTCTATGCCCATCACACGACGGCCGGAACGCTCGACGAGGTGAAATTGTACACCTGGCAAGGCTCCTCTTGGGGACCTCCCCAGGACCTGACATCTATCGGTGGACAATATGCCTACTGGCGCGGACATTACCTGGAACTGCGTGTCCCGCTGACCGCTTTTGACATCAGCGAGAACTGGCTGGGCACCGTGTCGTTGGAGGTCTTTACGGCTTCTGCCGGGGGACAGGCCCAGGATACCACGCCTTCGGAAAGCACTTCTCCCACAGGAAATCTGACCAACTTCACCGCCGCAGCGGACAAGTTGAACCCCCTTCATCCATGGGATAACCCCTTCAGCAACCCCTTTATCCAGGTTCAGAACCTCCCGCTGAGTTTTGCCAAGCCGCTGCCGCGTTCCTACGTCAGCGGGTACAGGATTCAGGTGGCCCGGGATATCGGCTTCACCGACCTGGTTCTGCCGGGGGGATCTGCCTCATGGAATTCCAACACCCCGCCGCAGTACTGGTTTCTGGGGACCCGCTGGACCTGGACGGAGACCTTTGAGGAGAACAATACCCTTTACTGGCGGGTGCGGATCTGCCACGACAACCCCAACAACCCCTCCTGCGGCCCCTGGTCGCAGCCGGTACGGTTTACCAAAAGAAACTATGTGCCGCAGAACCTGTCTCTGGAGTACCCCTATGCAACTCCTTCTTTCCGCTGGGATCGGGTCGAAGGGGCTTCCTACTACCGTCTCCAGGTCTCCAGCGAGAGCGGCTTTGCCACCTTCAAGGTCAACCAGACCCCGGACGGCCCCAGTTATACGCCGTATATAGGCTCGGAGGCCCTGGCCGACGGCACCTGGTACTGGCGAGTGCAGGTGTACGATGGCTCCGGACGGACCAGTTCGTGGTCGGCCGTACAGGCCTTTACCAAGACTTCCCCGCTGACTACGCTCATCAGCCCTACGATGGGGGTATGGGTGCACGGTTTGCCGACCTTTCGGTGGGAAGCCCTTTTGTATCCTTCCGGCGAGCCGGTAGTGGGCGCGACGCGTTATCGCCTGCTTCTGGATAACGACCCCAACTTCTCCTCGCCCGTCTGGGGCCAGAGCGATACCATAGATACGATCTCCGTAACGCCGTGGAGCAACATTCTGGGGCTTCCCGATGGGACCTATTACTGGAAGGTGGCTATGATAGATGGGGCGGGGAACTATGGTCCTTATCAGGAAAGCGGGGGATTCTTCTATAAAACCTACTACTCGCCGACCCTCCTAGCCGCTTCCTTCGACCCCTCCCCTGACCTGACCTGGGCACCGCTGGACGGGGCAGCCTATTACAAAGTGCAGGTGTGCCGCGACCCCTATTTCACCAACTGCGTGGAGACGGTCTCCACCGATGCTACCCGTTTTGTGGCTACCAGGTCTTACAGACCGGGAAATTACTACTGGCGCGTGTGTATGTGCGACCAGGACAATAACTGCGGGCCCTATTTCCAGTCTACGATCGGGCCTCGCTCGCTGATCTTTCTGCCGATCACCTTCAAACACAAGGTGCCCTGAACACCTTCCACATGGCCAAGGGGGTAGTGGTGGCACCACTACCCCCTTGAAATAACTTTCGGCCTGTTCCGGCCCAAGCGCCGAACTTTAGTGCCGCCAGCGGCGAATCTTCTTCCGGCAGGCCGGCCGCTTGCCGTGGTTGGCTTTGGTCAACTTTCTGGGTCTATGCCTGCCCATCGTCTTCCTCCTAAAAATTCCATAACACGCATAGTATACCACAGTCGGGCCGGATGTCAAATCACCAGAATTTGTAGGGCAACTCCTGCGGAGTTGTCCTACCAGTGCGTAACGGTCGCTCGACGCCCTTGACGCCCACCCCAGGCCATGCTAAACTAGTGTTCGCCCACAGCGGGCGGGAACTGTGGGATCTGATATTTTCGGTTCCCGCGAATCCAAAGGAGGTGCATCGATGCCCCAGGGGTTTCGGTACGTCTTCCTGCTCCATATGATCGTCGCCGGGGTGGTCGGCCTTCTGCTCCTTATTATCCCTGGACGGGTCCCGCCTTGGGTGAACTGGGAAACCGGTGCTCCCATTACCAGCCGGCTTCTGGGGGCAACCCTGGTGGCCCTGGCCTGGGGTTCTTTCCGGGGGCTTCTAGCAGGAGGATGGCGGGAAGCGGCCTTTGTGGTGGAGATGGAGGCCATCGCCTCCCTCCTGGCCTGTGCTGGCCTCCTCCGGCACCTGATCGTGCCCGGGAGATGGTCCCTCGCTGCCTGGATTGCCCTCGCCCTCCTTGCCGTTTTCGCTGTCGCGTTTCTGGCGATGTTCGTCCTCGGCCGGCGAGCGGCCCGAAGGTAGGTGACGGCCATCACCCCCTAGCGTTGCCGGTTTCCCGGTCGTCCGGATTGCCGGGGAACCACCGCTGTATTCGCCGGTATGCCGGGGCCGATTTTCAACGGCTTTGCTGGGGAGCGGATACTGGCGATCGGTGCGCCGGGGACGCCGTTTTGTCGGCGATTTCCCAAAAGGGGCGGGGTCAGAACTCGCCCCCTGCCCATCGGGAAATTCGCCCGAGTCCGGTTGGGGATAAAGGGGTCTCCCACCCGGATCGAGGCCGGATTTCGGAGGAGATAGAGCGATGCGCGAGGTCGAACGGCTCTACCGTTTGCAGGAACTGGACCAAGGCCTGGCCTTATGCGAGCGCAAGGTTCAGGAGATAGCCGGCCAGCGAAAACGGCTTCAAGAAGGGCTGGAGCGAATCCGGCGCTCCCGCCAGGAAAGTACCAAGATATTGCACAGCCAGGAACTCCGCCTACGACAGACTGAAGGAGCCCTCTGGGAACAGGAAAGCCGCCTGAAAGAACTGGAAAGCCGCCTCTATAGCGATGCCGTCCGTTCGGAAAGGGAGGTCAGGGCCATGCAGAGCGAAATCGAGCAGATTCGCCGGCAGAAGGATGCCCTGGAAGTCGAGGCACTCCAGATTATGCTCAACCTGGATACCCAACGCGCCCAACTGGAGGAACTGGCCGCTGAAGAGGAGCGCCTTGCCCAAGAGTATGAGGCCTGGGCCCAGGAATCGACCCGGCAGGAGGCCCTTCTCCGGCAGGAGATGGAGCCGCTGCGGGCCAGCCGCCAGCAATTGGCGGCGGAGGTTTCCCCCCAGGCCCTGGTGCTCTATGAGCGGTTGCGAAGCACCCGGGGCGGGCTGGCCGTGGCCCGGGTGGTGAACAACGCCTGCAGCGGCTGCCACCTGGAGGTGCCGCTGCTCACCCGCAAGGCAGCCCTGGGAGAGGGACTGGTGCAGTGTGAACATTGCGGGCGCATCCTCTATCTGGCCTAGGGGGGACCGGGATGGGGATCTTTGAGCACCTTCTGGTTCTGGGCCGGCCGGCCGGGGGAAAATCCGAGTTCATTGACTTTATGCTGCACCGGCCCGACGGCCGCCGGGCAGAACGCTACCATCTGGGCCGGCTCGTGGTAGTGGACGATTTCCCTATCCTCTGGGAGTTCTTCCTGGACGACGATATCCGTGAGCGGTATGGCTTTCCTCGCCTTTGCTCCTGCCGTACCCAACCCGGCGGCTACGTCAGCACCGATCCGGGAATCTGGCCTGTGCTGACCGACCGCCTGAACCGTCGGGTACGGCAGGAATGCCTGGCCTACCCAGAACTCTATCGGGAGCACACCGTAGTCGTCGAGTTCTCCCGGGGGCGGGAGCAGGGCTACCGGGAGGCGCTGGAGCAACTGGACCCGGCCATCCTGGAACGCGGCGCCATCCTCTACATCGCTGTCTCCTTTGCCGAATCGTGGCGACGCAACCTCGCCCGCTACGATGAACGTCGTCAGGGCGGCATCCTCACCCATATGGTGCCCTATGAAGCCATGCAACGCATCTACGGGAGCGACGACTGGCCGGAACTGGCCCCCGAGCCGGCCGGCTACCTGAGAGTGGGCGAGATAAGCGTCCCCTATGTGACGATGGACAACGAGGTGGAAAGCACCGACCCCCAGGTACTGGACAGGCGCTACGGAGAAGCGCTGGAACGGCTATGGGCGTTGTGGCGGAGGCGATAGGGAATGGAGGAGGTCGTTTGGGTCCGCCCTCGGAGTGCCTCCGGCCGGCCGAAGAAGGGCTGGTGGGGAAGGCCGATCTACCGTTCGCCGGAGGTGCTGATTCTGCGCGCTCCCCTTCAACACCCGGCCGACCTGGGCTATGTCGTCTGTTCCCCTGAAGATACTTTCCTGGAACGCTACTGGTTCGGCCGGTGGTATAATATCTTCTCCCTCTACGGCTCGGACGGCCGGTTGAAAGGCTGGTATGCCAACATCTGCACGCCCATCTCTTTTGACGGCCGGACGGTCCGTTACACCGACCTGGAACTGGACCTGTGGGTCTGGCCGGAAAGGCAGGAATACCTGGTGCTGGACGAGGAAGAGTTCGCGGAAGAGGTGGTTCGGACGATGCCGCCGGCCGTGGTGGAGCAGGCCCGTGCGGCGTTGTCCGAACTGCTGGCCGACCTGGCCGGAGGAAGGAGGCTTTTTCAGGAGCCGGTCCCTGAACTAGCCGGTATGACGAAATGCTGGTGAGGAAAAGTATGGCTGAGCAGACCTTGATCGTGGGGGTGGACGGCGGGGCCACCGGCACGGTGGCCCTGGTAGGCAACCTGGAGGGGCGAATCCTGGGACTGGGAGCGGCCGGCCCGGCCAACTATCACACCGTCGGCCGGGAGGCCTCGCGTCGGGCTCTGGAGGAGGCGGTTCGCCGGGCGCTTTCCGAAGCCCAGGCACGGCCGGAGCAGGTCTGTCTGCTCCTGGTTGGGGTGGCCGGCCTGGATCACCCTCACCAGGACGGCCAGGCCTACCAGGAGATTATGGAAGCCGCCGGCCTGGGCATCCCCTTTGAGGTTGTGGGCGATGTGGTCATCGCCTGGGCGGGGGCCACCCTGGTCCTCCCTGGCCTGGGTGTCATCGCCGGGACAGGTTGCAGCGCCTACGGGATGAACCGCCGGGGAGAAGTCTGGAAGGCCGGGGGTTGGGATTACCTTTTGGCCGACGAGGGGAGCGCCTACTGGATCGGTCTGGAAGGAGTGCGTGCTGCCATGCGGGCCTACGATGGGCGGGGGGAACCCACCGCCCTCCTGGAGGCGATGCTCCGGCACTACCGCCTGGCCGACCCGCTGGATATGGTGCGGCTGGCCTACTCCGGACATTTTCACAAGGCCGAGATCGCCACCTTTGCCCAGGCGGTCACCCGCTGTGCTGCGGAGGGAGATCCCCTTTCCCAGAGGATCGTGATCGAGGCCGCCGAGGAAATAGCCCGTATGGCGAACGCCGTCGTTCAGAAGTTGCAGATGGAGGGGGAGGATTTTCCTCTGGGGTGGATCGGCGGCGTCTTCCGCTCAGGAGGCCTCTTTCTATCCCGGTTTACCGATGCGGTCCGCCGGGTAGCGCCCCGGGCCCGCATCGGTCCGGCCCGCTGTCCCCCAGTGGCCGGGGCATTTCTCTATGGCCTCTACCGCCTGGGGCGGCTTACTCTGGAGGTGCGGGACAGGGTCGAAGAAAACGCGGCTCGGCTCCAGAACACACCGGCTTGTCGAAAGGAGGACTTCCCTCTCTCTTCGGCCGATCGGAGCGAGTTGGGGATGGACTGAGGGTGGTGCCGAATCAGGCTGGGATGAAATCGGCCGGCCGGGCCGTCCGCCGCTGCCGCAGGGCCTCAAAGAGCAGGATACCGGCGGCCACGGCTACATTGAGCGATTCGGCCGCGCCGGCCATGGGGATGGAAACGAGCTCTGTGGCCAGGGCACGGGCCTCCGCTCCGGCCCCTTCCGCTTCTCCACCGAGGATCAGGGCGGTAGGAAGACCAAAGTCCACCTGGTCGTAGGGCCGGCCGGCATGGGCCTCGGCCAAAAGTACCTGATGCCCCTTGACTTCGGCGGCGATCTCCGCCCAGGAAGCCACCCGCAGGGCCAGCCGGAAGTGGGCCCCCATCCCGGCCCGCACCACCTTGGGGCTGAAGGGGTCCACGCTGCCCGGGGAGAGGTAAACGGCCCGCACCCCGGCCGCCTCGGCGGTGCGAAGGATCGTCCCGCAATTGCCCGGGTCGCGCAGCCGGTCCAAGATGAGGAGGAGGCCTTCCCCTTGGGGGGGCCGTTCGGGAAAAGGCACGGCCGCCACGACGCCCTGGGGCGTCACCGTGTCGGACACGTTGCGAAGGACCTGAGGGGTGGTGGGGAAAGCGTCCCGGCAGCCGGCCAGGCGCTCCAGGAGGGCTGTCCCTCGGGGAAGTTTCCGGAGTTGTTCGGGCACATAGAGCGCCAGTCGCAGGGGTAGGCCGGCCGCAAGTGCCTCCTCGACCAAGCGCACCCCTTCGATGAGAAAAGCCCGCTGACGATAGCGTATGCTGCGGCGGTGCAGCGAACGGAGTTCCTTGACCTTGGGGTTTTCCAGACTGCTGATATAGAGGGCCATGCCGCGTCCCAAGTCGCTAGGGAGGAGGTCGGAAACCATCGGAATTCTCAAAGGAAACGGCGTTTGACGGACCGGATGTTTGTAACCGGCCCCGGATCCCTTCCCCCGACTTCGGGGTATCTTGCGGGAGCCCGCCGAGTTTGGATAAATGGATTACATATCCGGAGTTGCTCCTCGAGAAGCAGCCCATGGTGCAGTTCTTCGGAATACAGGACAGAGACCCCACCATACAGTGCGCTTGCCACGATAAGGCTATCTCAGAAAGGTAGAGAGTACTGGAGGCGTAATCGCGACGCGGCCATCAATACTGGGGGGATTTTGAAGATATTTCTGAGGAATTTCGATCACTCCGTCCTTGATCGTGGCTTGGAATTCCACCGCATACATCCCCCGCCTCCAGAGCGTTTGACGCAAACCCCAAGGCATGATACTATACGAATTATTGTCGGCTACAAGTTATTATACTGCAACTGTTTAAGAATTGCAACTAACCATGTTGGAACCAACACCGGTTACCGGCGGAGGTAGAGGCTATGAATCTCTCTATGTGGAAAAAGGCCCTGACGATCATTCCGGACGTATCCAAGGAAGAATGGGATCGGCTCGACCCGATCTCCCGATGGTTGATCGCCACCCGGGCAGCCGTGCTGGTGATGACCCTGTTTTCAGCCCTTCTGGCCGGCCTCCTGGCCCTCCATGACGGCTTCCCGGTCAACCCGGTCGCCTGGTTCGTCCTAGCCCTGGGTCTGGTCCTGGCCCATGCGAGCAACAACATCTTCAACGACTTTGTGGATTATGTCCGTGGTGTGGACCGGGACAACTACTTCCGCACGATGTACGGCCCTCAGCCGGTCGCACACGGGCTGCTCTCCCGACGCCAGCACCTGGCGTACTTTGCCGTCACGGGCCTGCTGGCTCTAGCCTGCGGCCTGTCCCTCATCCTGACCTACCGAAACGACCCGGTGATCTGGCTCCTGATCGGCCTGGGGGCGATCTTTGTGCTCTTTTACACCTGGCCGATGAAGGGGTGGGCGCTGGGGGAAACGGCCGTGCTGATCGTCTGGGGGCCGCTTATGATCGGTGGTGGCTATTATGTGCTAACCGGCGTCTGGAACTGGCAGGCCGTCCTGGCCGGCCTGCCCTATGCCCTGGGGGTGACGACGGTCCTCTTCGGCAAACACATTGATAAATGCGCTCTGGACCGGGCCAGGGGAATCCATACCCTGCCGGTTGTCATCGGCGAAAAGGCGGCCCGCTATGTGACCCTGGCGTTGATGATCGTCCCTTATCCCCTGGTCATTTGCCTGATCGCCGCTCGTTATTTTACCCCGGTGATGCTCCTGGTTTTCCTGGCCATCCCGCAATTTCTAAAACTTTATCCGCCCTTCCTCAAGCCCAAGCCGGAGAGCCGTCCCGAAGGCTTCCCGGAAGGGCAGGGCGGCTGGCCCCTCTACTTCGCTCCCCACGCCTTTGTCAACAACCGGGCCTTCGGCCGGTGGTTCATCCTGGGACTGGTAGCCGATGTGCTCCTGCGCCGCCTGATCGCGCCTGGTTTCTGGATGTAGGGGGCGGGCTCGAAACCCTCGCCATTACCCATATCTTGCCGTGCTGGGGTGGCACACCACGGCGCCGGGATGACTCGACCGGTTGCCTTAAAGTGGGAAAGCCCCTGCGAACGGCTACGTTTCCCCTTTTCCCCGGCCTATTCCATCCGATGACCCCTCACCCGAAGCGGGGGCATAGCGCGCCGCGCCCTGCTGGGGAGTCCCTGCCCCTGGATGGGGAAGGTCAGGAGGGGGTGAAAATCCCTCCGGTGTCGTCCTTTCCCCCATCGGGCAAAACTCGCCAGTGCCCGATCAACGGGTTTCAACCACCGGGCATCCAGGAGCCGGTTGGACCGCCCGCATACGCTGGGTCAGCCCCAGGGCCAGCAGCGCAATGGCTACGCCGGCCAGGAAGGTGTACTGCGGCCCTACCGTCTCCCACACCATCCCTCCCACCACCGGAATGATCACCGCCGCCACATGGTTCATCGTCTGGCCCATAGCGATGTTCGGGGTGATCTCTTCGGGGCCCAGGGCGATCTTCTGAAAGTAGCATTCCAGGGCGATGGAGAAGCCGAAGAGGATGTTATCGGCCACAAAGAGGAACATCAGGATCAGAAGCACCGGCGTGACGCTGAAGGACGGAACCAGGATCCATCCTCCCAGGCCCATGGCCGGCAGCGGCCAGGAGGGTTCCCCCAGCACCGGCCAGAGGGGAAGAAAGGCATAGCCCAGGAAGATGAGCGCCAGGAGGATAAAGTTGGCCGTGAGCGTCGGCCGTTCCCCGAAGCGGGCCACCAGCCGGCCGAAGGCCTGGTGAAAGTAGGTGCCCAGGAGGTAGTTGGCCAGGTAGAGAAGTGCCATTACCTGGGTGGGGACGCCGTACTGGCGTACCATCAGGAAGACGGCGAAAGTGGTGAAGATATGTCGGCGGCTGCCCAGGAGAAATTGCAGGGCATAGTAGAGGGCATAGCGCCGACGCAGCCGGGGGCGGGGGCGGGCCACCCCCTCGGCCCGGACCCGCAGCCGGGTCCAGGGCAGGAGGGCTATCCCGATCGCCAGAACGGTCAGCCCGGTCACCAGGAAAAGGGTGCGAAAGCCCCAGGCCTCCAGCGTGGCCAGGATGAAGAGGGTGCCCAAAAGCGAGGCCAGTGCTCCCAGGCTGTTCAGCCGGCCCAACACCTTAGGGGCCTCGTTCGGCCCGACGACCAGAAGCACGGCCGAGGCGTTTCCGGCATAGAAGAAGTGAAAGCCCATGCTCATCACCAGGGTGGCCGCAATCACCCCGCCGAGTTCCCGGGTGGGAGCGGTCAGGGCGATGCCGGCCCCCATCAGGATGACGGAGAGGCCGGAGGCGCGCATCTCCCCCAGCGCCAGCGCCACCACCCCGGAGAGAACTCCCAGCAGGCCGGGGATTTCGCGGATGGATTGGATCCAGCCGATCTGATCGGCCCGAAAGTGCAGTTCTTGCACGGCAAAGTTGGTGAAGACGGCCTCCCAGAGACGGAAGCCCAGGGTCCAAAGCATGTTGCTGAGGGCGATGACGAGCAGAGTTGTCTGAAGACGACGCATCAGGACCTCGAGAGGGGAAAAGCCCCATGAACCAGTTCGATAACCACCTGGGCCAACCCACGCACACACCAGGCCAGACGGGCCAGGTCGAGCGTTTCCGGTCGGTCGGAAGGCCTGTGGTAGTGCGGGTTGCGATAAAAGGCGGTGTCGGTGACCATAACCGCCGGGTAGCCATAGCGCCAGAAGGAAGCATGGTCGGAGAGGGCCACACCGGGCAAAAGGGGGCTGGTAGAGAGCGTTTCCACAGGAAGCGGAGAACCTCGCCCAAAGGCTTCCCGAACCCGGCGCACCAGGTTTCGGGAGCGCAGATTGCCCACGACACCGATAAAGTTGCCTGTGTTCGGGTACATCCAGCGCATGGGGAAAAAGGGAAAGCGCTGGCTGCGCGGCCGGTCGGAATAGTAGCCAAGCATCTCCAGCGAGAGCATGGTCACCACCCGTTCCCGATTCTGGCACAGGGACCGGGCGTAGACCCGACTCCCCTGCCAGGGGGTGAAAAAGGCCGGCGGCTCCTCCAAAGTAAAGGCTACCAGATGGAGCGTGCGCTCCGGACGGATTTCCCGACACAGCCGGGCCAGTTCCAGGAGGGCGGCCACCCCGCTGCCGTTATCGTCTGCCCCAGGCGTGCCGGGCACGGTGTCATAGTGCGCTCCGATCACCACCACCTCGTCCGGGGACTTGTCTCCGGACAATTGCACCGCCAGGTTACGGAAAGTGCGCCCCAGCCAGTCGTATTCTTGCTCCTGGACGGCATAGCCCAGGCCGGCCAGCGTTTCCTCGATGTAATCGCCGGCCTGCTCCAACGCTCCGGAGTCCAAAATGCTCCGCGGACCGATCTCCTCGCAGAGGACGGCCAGATGATGTCTCAAGCGATTTTCCAGAGGCTCGTCAACCATCTTTTACCCGACCGCTTCCTCAAATACCCGAAGAAAGTTTCCTCCCAGCACCTTATCCACTACCCGTTCGGAAAGCCCTCGCCGAAGCAGCCCATCGGTCAGGCGCGGCAGATAGGACACATCGGGCAAGTCGGCAAGGGTCTCCTGAAAGTTGAAACCGTCGTGATCGCTTCCCAGACCGACATGGTCCTCTCCGGCCACGCGCACCATGTGGACGATGTGTTCCAGGAGGTGGTCCAGGGTGGCGTTCTGGGGGGCAATAAAGTGGGGCACGAAGGTTGCCCCGATCCACCCGCCGGTCAGGGCGACGGCCCGAAGTTGCTCGTCGCTCAGGTTACGGCAGTGGTTGCAGAGGGCCTGGGCATTGGCATGGGAGACGATCACCGGGGAAGTGGTGACCTGAAGCACATCGGCCAGGCCGGCCGGACTCAGATGGGCCAGGTCAACAAGCATCCCCAGGCGGTTCATCTCCTTCACGACCTCCACTCCGAAGCGAGTCAGGCCGCCTTCGGTGCGGGCCTCGTCCAGGCCGTCGGCCAGGGCGTTGCGGCGGTTCCAGGTGAGGGTGAGGAGACGCACGCCCAGGCGGTGGTACATACGTAGGGAGGCCAATGTGCCGTCCAGCGCCTCGCCTCCCTCCAGGCCCAGGATCGCCGCCACTTTTCCCTCCTCCTTGGCCCGACGGATGTCGGCGGCACAGGTGGCCAGGAGCATCCGGTCTCCGTTCGCTGCCAGTTCACAGTAAAAACGGTCCAAAAGTTGCAGCGTCCGGCGAACGGCATGGGCCGGCAGGTAAACGTCCTCCACATAGAGGGCAAAGACCTGGGCGGTGACCCCTCCCTCCAGCAGGCGAGGAAGGTCAACGTGGCCCAGGTTAGAACGCTCTCCCAGCGTG
This sequence comes from Chloroflexia bacterium, assembly GCA_036172265.1. Taxonomy (GTDB): domain Bacteria; phylum Chloroflexota; class Chloroflexia; order DTKN01; family DTKN01; genus JASFBA01. The sequence continues at coordinate 4,049 of JASFBA010000069.1, read as the reverse complement.
CGCCCCCGACGGTCCAGTTCCAGGATGGTGTCGCAGTGGGCATCGCAGACGATGGCCCGGCGATGCAATTCCAAGGCTTCCGGAGAAACGCCTTTCATCTTTCCTCCTCGACGAAACAACCCACAAGGAACGATCAACGCCCAACAGACCACAGGGCGATGCCCACCACCCGAGCCCGTCCGGCCAGGGCCTCCAGGACCCGGTGCGCCTTCCGCAGGTGGGCGCGACCGGCCTGGGCCACCAGGAGCACGTTTCCCGCCGCTTCAGCCACGAACAGTCCCTCGGGGGCATCGGCGAGGTCTGGCAGCCGCACCAGGAGTCCCATAGCCGTCCGGCCCATCTCGGGCAGCATCCCGGCAAGGCGGCGCAGGGCCGGTGCCCGGGCGGCCGGAGAAGACGTCTTTCCGGCCGGGATAAGGTGCAGGCCGGCCTGGGCCGTTTCCTGATGGGGCGGGAGTCCCTCCTGACCTGCCAGTTCCCCCAGGCCGGGGGAGATGGGCAGGCCGAACACCTCATGCAGGGCCGGATGCAGGAGATCGGCATCCAGGAGCAGCACCGGACCGCCCTCCTGAGCGATGGCCACCCCCAGGTTAGAAAGGAAGGACGGGGGCAGGCCTTCCTGTCCGATGCCGGATACGGCGAGGGTAGGCCGCTCCGGCACCACGGCCCCGGCCAGACGCAGCCGGGTGTAAAGCCGCTGGAAGGCGACGGCCGCTTCCCCGGCCGGTTCGTGCAGCACCGCCAGACCGTCGCGAGGGAGAGCGATGGCCGGCCAGACCTCCACCCCCAGTCGGGCCGAGGCCCGGCGGGGGTCGGCGATAGTGTCGTCCAGAAAATCCCAGAGAAAGGCCAGCGGCAGGCCCAGCACCAGCCCCAGCACCGCCCCGGCGGCGGTGTTGACCTTGTAACGCGGGCTGAAGGGAGCCCCGGGAGGTTCGGCCGGCAGGAGCATGCTCACGTAGATATACTCCCGTCCCAGTTGAGGAGTATGCTCCTGCACCCATTGGGCCAGCAATCGCCCCAAGGTGTTGGCATACTCCGCCGCCCGAACCGGGTCGCCGTCGTCCACCTCGATGACCACACGGCCTTCTTCCGTCACCGTCCGCACGTACATCCGCTCGCCCAAGTCAGGCGGCAGGCCGGCCTTCCCCTCCTGAGGAAAAGCGCGGAGGACGGCCGGGAAGGTGCGCATCTGGGCCTCCAGGTACATCCAAAGTCCCCAGTCGGCCCGGTTGGGCAGCACGACCAGTTCGGTCCGGGCCCGGTAAAGAGGGGTCTGGAGGAGGCTATAGACCAGCGCGGCCCCGGCCGCCACCACAGCCATGAAGACGATCACCCACCAGCGGCGGCGAAGCACCTGCCAGATTTCGGAAGCGGTCATCGTTCCCTCCCGGGATTCTGGACCTGCTGAACCAGGTCTCGGATCTTTTCCTGAAAACGAGGCACATCGAACTGCTCGGCGTGCCGGCGAAGTCGGGCCGGGTCGAAATCGCCGTCGCGGAAAGAGGTCAGCACCTCCACCAGAGCCTCTTCCTCCTGGGGGGAGAACAGGAGGCCCGTCTGGCCGGCGACGACTGTCTCCAGGGCCCCGCCGGCACCGTAGGCGATGACCGGCCGGCCGCAGGCCATGGCTTCCAGGGGAGCGATGCCAAAGTCTTCCTCGCCGGGGAAAAGCAACGCCCGGCAATCCAGGTAGAGCCGGCGCAGTTCTGCCTCCGAGACCCGCCCGACAAAGCGCACCGTCGGGCCGGCCAAGCGTTCCAGGCGGGCGCGGTCGCGCCCCTCGCCAAAGACCACCAGGGGCAACCCTAGCCGAGTACAGGCGGCCACGGCGAGGTCCAGCCGCTTGTGCGGCACCAGCCGTCCACCGGCCAGGAAGTAGTGTCCCTCCCCGCGGGCAACAGGGAAAGAGGAGACGTCCACCGGCGGATGGATGATGGTGCTTTCCCGACGGTAGTAGCGGGCGATGCGGGCGGCCACAGTGCGAGAGTTGGCGATGAAGGTGTCCACGCGCAGATTTACCGCCACGTCCCAGAGGCGCAGGCGGTGGAAAACGCCGGCCAGAAGCCAACCGGCCAGCCAGCCTAATGGCTCATACTTCAGGTAAGAACCAGCGTCCCAAAGAAAACGGGCCGGATTGTGGCAATAGCAAATATGCCGGGCTCCGGCCGGTGGAATCACCCCCTTGGCAAAGGCACTGCTGGAACTCAGGATCAGGTCATAGCCGCGCAGATCGAACGACTCAAAGGCATAAGGATACCAGGTCAGGTAGAGCCGGGCTAGGGAAACCCGTCGGGGCAGGTGCTGGAGAAAAGAAGTGCGGATGTCCCAGCGCCGAAAGGCCCCCGGCATAGACCGGGGATCGTAGAGGGAGGTGTAGACAGGGGCCTCAGGATAGAGCGCGTGCAGCGCCTCTAAAACGCGCTCGGCCCCGCCATACTGATTGAGATAGTCATGCACCAGAGCGACACGCATCGTCTTTCCTTTTTCCGGCTTATTATAGCACGCCCGGTTCAAAGGGCCAAAATCTGCTTGTAGCGGGCAAAACGGTGGTATAATGGTTCTGGAGCCACCTGGAACGCCCAAAGCGTCGAGAAGCCGGCTATATTGAGGGCAGGAACGGCGCTGGCAGGACACCGAGGCAGGCGAATGCACAGTACAAGGCTGCCCCAACGCGTATGAGGATCGGCCATGGTCTACTGGCTTCTGGCCATCCCCTTGGTAGGGGTAATGGTGCTGGCCCATGAAATCGGGCATCTCCTGGCTGCCCGCTGGATGGGAGTACGGGTTGCGGAGTTCGGGCTGGGGCTTCCGCCACGTCTCCTGACGTTAGGGGTGTGGAGGGGTATCCGCTATACCTTGAACCTCCTTCCCTTGGGCGGCTTTGTACGCCTGGCCGGCGAGGATGACCCGACGGTTCCGGGAGGCTTGGCCGGGAAGAGGCCCGGACAGCGGGTCGTGGTCCTCGTAGCGGGAGCGGCAATGAACCTGATGCTGGCCCTGTTCCTTTTTGTGGGGGCGGCCCTGTTCCCTTACCAGGAAGTGGTGCTTCGGCGCGTAGGTGTGCTGGGAATCATCCCTGGGGGGCCGGCGGAACGGGCCGGCCTGCGCAGCGGCGACGTGATCCTCTCGGTCGGCGGCCGGCCGGTTCAGGACGAGGGGTTGCTCCTGGAACTCCTCCTGAACGGGGGACAGCCGACGCCTTTCCTGGTACAGCGAGGCCATACCCTGCTGACACTGACGGTGATCCCCAGCGTGGAGCCGCTGCACCACGATGATCGCCTGGGCGTCCTCCGCTACACCTACGATTACCCGGAAGCCGTGCTGACGGAGGTTCTGGCGGGCCGGCCGGCTTACCAGGCCGGGCTGCGCTCGGGGGATGTCATCGTCGGCCTGGATGGAGAGGCCATTACCAGCACGCTCGACTTCTGGAGCACGCTGGAACGCCGGCGACGGGAAGGCGGGCCGCTCGTTTTCACCGTTCGTCGGGCCGGCCGCCTCCTGGAACCGATCACGGTCTATCCTCCTTCGCCGGAAGAGGAAAACCAGAGTCTGGGGCTGTGCTGGGACCCGCCGAAGGAGGAACGCTGGCGCTCCTTTCCGGAGGCCCTTGTCCAAGGAATACGGGAAACCTGGGAAGCGCTCCTCCTGGTGCCGCGAGTTATAGCGGCCATGGTACGTGGCTCCGTCCCCCTGCAGGAGGTTTCCGGGCCGCTGGGCATGGTCCAGGCGACGGTTGAGGTGATTCGCACCGGCCAAGCCGACCGCGTGTTCCGGCTGGTAGGCATTTTGAGCGCCAACCTCTTTGTGGTGAACCTCCTGCCGCTGCCGGCCTTGGATGGGGGACGGCTGGTCTTTGTCCTCCTGGAGTGGCTGCGTGGTGGCCGGCGGATTCCTCCCCGTCGGGAGGCTCTGGTGCATCTGATCGGGCTGCTCCTGCTCCTGGGCCTTGCGGTCCTGGTTTCTTACTTCGACCTTCTGCGCCTGCGCTGAACGGGGAAGCGAAGGCATTATTCCTGGACAGGCGAGCCTCCGGCCGGGCCGGAGGC
>JASFBA010000068.1:0-24384 GCA_036172265.1 Chloroflexia bacterium | reverse complement strand
CATCTCCCCTTGGGAGAGGGGGACAGGGGGTGAGGGCTTCCGGCCGGCGGGATGGGCCGCTCGCCGGAGGGCATCCCTGCAAGTCCCCTCCCCCCGTGTGGGGGAGGGCCAGGGTGGGGGGTTCCCCGCTTGCGGGGAGGGCCCGAGTGGGGTCGGATAGGCCGGCCTCGCTTTCGGCCGGCGGGCCAGGCCGCTCGGCCCAAGGCGTGTCCCGAAGCGCCGGCCGGCCCGTTTTGTGGGGGGCTCCTGCCCCCACACCCCCCGTTGAGGGGGACTCGCCGTCCCCCTCAAACTCCCCCCGCAGAAAGGCGCTGCCGCCGGCGTCAAAGTGTCCCCGTGGCCCGGCCGAACCCGGTGGGCATCCGTCCTCATCTCCGCCCCTGAGCGGGCGAGGCGCCGGCCGGGCCGAGTGTTCCCCATCTCCCCTTGGGAGAGGGGGACAGGGGGTGAGGGCTTCCGGCCGGCGGGATGGGCCGCTCGCCGGAGGGCATCCCTGCAAGTCCCCTCCCCCCGTGTGGGGGAGGGCCAGGGTGGGGGTCCCCGCTTGCGGGGAGGGCCCGAGTGGGGTCGGATAGGCCGGCCTCGCTTTCGGCCGGCGGGCCGGGCCGCTCGGCCTAAGGCGTGTCCCGAAGCGCCGGCCGGCCCGTTTTGTGGGGGGCTCCTGCCCCCACACCCCCCGTTGAGGGGGACTCGCCGTCCCCCTCAAACTCCCCCCGCAGAAAGGCGCTGCCGCCGGCGGCAAAGTGTCTCCGTGGCCCGGCCGGGCTTCGGTGGGCATCCGTCCTCATCCCCGGTCCGGGGCGGGCGCGGCCCCGGCCGGGCCGAGGGTTCCCCCAGGGGGTGAGGGCTTCGGCCGGCGGGACGGGCCGCCCGGCGAGATCTACTCTCCGGAAGGATGGGGTAAGACCCAGCGTATGCTCAGATTCGCCTGTCGTCGGTGCAGTTTAGTCGGAGTCCGCGGGGGAGATACCTCTCTCTGGGTAGCGAGGAGACGGTCACGTCAAGGCAGATCCGATTCTCATCCCATTACCGGTTATCGGCCGGGAGAATTGTCAGGGTGACAACGTTGGAAGGCTTAGTAACTCCTACCCATGCCCCCACATCGTAATAGTCGTCCCCGATTTCTGGACCAATAGACCCTGTTCCCAAAGAGATGGCTATTTGATACTCTCCTGGAGGAGGAGGAAGGGAGTGCAGTGGGAGAACATCTTCACCCCATTCCCACCCTAACCTCCAGTTGACCGTACAGCTTCCTCCAGGAGGGAGGATAGTGAAATCTTCTCGTCTTGCCTGTTGACCACGGAAGTGACCCCTCCAAAATATCCTTCTCCCGGCAAAATCGGTCATCTCCACACACCCGTGGCCGATGAGAGGCCAATTGGAACATCGCTCCTCAAAGTAGAAAATCCGGGGCCGAGCAAAGATGAGTACCCGGCCACTTTCGTTGGTAATCACGAGTTGTCCCGTGATAGGTTCACCATACTGGAAAGTTTCCTTTTCTAGAACGAGTTGTAAAGAGAGTTCATTGCTTCGGTCAACAAAACGCTCCTTAGAGCGGTATATGAACTCCTTATAGTCCACTTTCTCGCCTGCCATGACCGTGCTCTCGGTTAGCAGAAATTTCTCACTCTCCCAGGGGGATAATTCCCGCTGGATGCAACCACAGGTAAAGATCAGGATAAATAGTTGTGCCAAGAGCAGTTTCCAAACTGGGTGTCGGAGCATAAGAACCTCCTAGTAATGCTCGTCTAAAGGGGTTGGTATATAATACGAGCCTGGTGCAAAAGGATTGCCCCCATAGTAGTCCAGCCGGCTGGCGTATAGTCCTTGCTCCTGTCGCTCTTCTTTCACAAACTCTGCAGAGTATCTTAAAGGCAGTGCAAGTTCGAAATCGAAGGCTTCTACCTCCGTAGCGCAGATTGCAGCAAGGCGTACATCTTGGGAAACATTAGACCGGGTCCAAAAATCTTCCCCATTCGCCTCTTCGATCTGAGCTTCCTGTAAGGAGTGGAAAGACTCATGGGCAAAAATACCAATTTTTATCAAGTGGGGCAACCGTTTCAAATTTTGGCGAACATTTGTTTCAAAGTGGGGAATTCCGCTTACTACAGGGGCTAGTTTTATAAATTCGTCCCAAAATTGCCCTCGTACCCTCTTGATTTTTCCCAAAAACGGTGTATAATGGTAACCATAGGTGAAAAGTGGGGAAAAGTGGGGAAACATTCGGTGACCGCGGCCGAGAGGGCGCGGTGGCAGATCAGAAAGGATGGCGATATGTTTCTGGGCGAATACCGCCATAGCATCGACGCCAAGGGCCGGCTGGCCATCCCGGCCCGTTTCCGTGCTGAACTGGAAAAGGGGCTGGTGATTACCCGCGGACTGGACCCTTGCCTGCACATTTACCCCAAAGAGCAGTGGGAGCCGCTGGCCGAGAAGTTGAGCCATCTGCCGGTGAGTGAACCGGCCGTGCGAGCCCTCCGCCGCAACTTTTTCACCGGTGCCTTTGCCTGCGAAATGGATAAACAGGGCCGCGTTCTGATTCCGCCCGCCCTGCGCCAGTACGCCGGCCTCGATGGCGACGTCGTCATCGCCGGCCTCAATACCTACATCGAAGTCTGGTCCGCCATACGCTGGGAACAGGAACTCCCGCGCTTCGAGGCCGGGGCCAGTTCCCTGGCCGAGCAATTGTCCAACCTGGGCATCGTTTTCTGAGCCGAGGATCACCCTCCGTGCCCGCACTTTACGAACATATACCGGTGCTTTACCAGGCCGTCCTGGAAGCCCTGAACCCACGCCCCGGGGGCCGATATGTGGACGCTACCGTCGGCACCGGAGGGCACGCCGTCGGCATCCTGGAACGCAGCGCCCCCGACGGCCGCCTGCTGGGACTGGACCTGGATCCCGAGGCCCTGGAAGTCGCCGGCCGGCGTCTGGCCTCCTTGGGGAAGCGCGTCCTCCTTCACCGGGGCGATTATGCCGAACTGGCAGAACTGGCCCGTCGCCACGGCTTCGCCCCGGCTCAGGGAGTGCTTTTCGACCTGGGGGTCTCTTCGCTGCAACTGGACCGGCCGGAACGGGGTTTTTCTTTCCAGGCCGACGGACCGCTGGACATGCGCTTCGACCCGACCTCCGGCGAAAGCGCCGCCGAACTTTTGGCGCGGCTGGAGGAGGAGGAATTGGCCGAGATCCTCCGGCGCTACGGCGAAGAACGCCAGGCCCGGCGCATCGCCCGGTCCATCGTCCAGGCCCGGAAGGCCGGCCGGCCGATTCTCCGCACCGGAGAACTGGCCCGGCTGGTCGAGGAAGTCGTCGGACGGGGAAAGATGCGCATCCATCCGGCCACCCGAACCTTCCAGGCCTTGCGCATCGCCGTCAACCGGGAACTGGAACGGCTGCCGGCAGGGCTGGCCCAGGCAGTGGAGATTCTGTCTTCCGGGGGACGCCTGGTGGTGATTTCCTTCCATTCCTTGGAGGACCGTATCGTCAAAGATTTATTTCGGCGCGAAGAGGGGCGGTGCGACTGGCCGGCGGAGATGCCGGTGGAGGCCTGCCCGCACCTGCGGCCAGCCGGCCTCCCCCGGCCCTGCCGGGCCCGCCGGGGCTTCTCCTGCGCCCGGCCGGCCCGGTTGCAGACCATCGGCCGACTCATCCGCCCAGAGGCCGAGGAAATCGCCCGCAACCCTCGCGCCCGCAGTGCCCGATTGCGCGTGGCCGAACGCCTGTAGGGGCAATCCCCGTGGTTGCCCCGAACGGGCGAGCACCAGGGTCGCTCCCTACGGGGTGGACCATCGGGATCGGGGCCTGCAGCCCCGCCCGAAGGAGGAAATATGGCCGTCCAAACCCGACACCTTCGACCGATCTGGCAGGCGAAAATTCGGCGAGCCGTCCTGCCCCGTTACTTCCGCCTGAGCGGGAAAGCCTTCTTCCTGCTTATCGTCCTGGCGGCATCGCTCCTGGCCCTGATGGCCCTGGCCCAGACCGGCCGGGTGGTCGCGGCCGGTTGGCAACTTCGGGAACTGGAAAAGAAGGAACAGGAATTGCTCTGGGAACGGGAAGAACTCCTTCGCCAGATCGCCGAGGCCGCCAGTCCGGCTGAACTGGAGCGCTGGGCACAGGAACACGGCCTGGAGCCGGTAAAACCGGAGGAACTCATCTTCATCCCGCTCCCTTCGGAGGGACTTTCCCAGGATAAGGAGAGCGGTTCCTCCCTGGCCGGGAAACCGTAAGAGGAGATAACTGTGCTGGAATTTAGCCTACAGGCCCGCCGTCGAACCTTGGCGATCATCGTCCTCCTTTCCCTCCTGGCCCTGGCCCTCTTCGGCCGGCTGCTGGAGATCCAAATCCTGCGTCAGGGAGAATTGATTGCCCGGGCCGAGGCAGAGATCAGGGGCCTGGAAAAATTCCCCATCCGTGCCCGCCGGGGACATATTTACGATGCCCAAGGCCGCCCCCTCGCCCTGAGCAAAAAGAGCTATACCCTCTGGGTGGACGGTCCAACCTTCGACGGCACCCCCGCCGCCATCGCCGAGGTCGGCCGGCTCTGCACCGCCCAGCCCCGTGAAATCCTGGCTGAAATCATGGCCCGGAAGCCCATCACCGGCACCTACTGCTGCGCCTACTTTCTGGATCCAACTACTGTCGAGGGTCTGCAAAAAGCCATCGAAAACCGTGAACTGACCGGGGTCACCTTGCTGGTTGAACCGAAACGCTACTACCCCTACGGCGAACTGGTCGCCTCAACAGTGGGCTTTGTGCAGAGGTCCAACTCTCCCCAAACCAACCTGAGCGGCGAGTTCCACGGGGTCTCGGGCATCGAAGCCTCCTGCGACCGCTGGCTGTATGGGGAAGATGGCTGGGTCAGCGGGGAAAGGGATCCCTGGGGGGACCCCATCCCAATTGGGGAAAGGGAAGAACACCCCCCAACGGACGGGGCCGACATTACGTTGACCTTGGACCTCAACATCCAGTATGTGGCCTATAACCGGCTGGTCGAAGCCGTCCAGCGCTGGGATGCCCGCCGGGGAGACATCGTCATTCTGACCCCAAAAACCGCTGCCATTCTGGCTCTGGCCGTCTACCCTTCCGCCGACCCCAACCACCCAGAAGATTGTGCCGGCGCCGCCTGTCAGATGGCCCTCTACGGAAATCCGCCGGTTACGCTGTATTACGAACCGGGTTCGACGATGAAGATTCTAACCATCGCCATCGCCTTGGAGGAACACGTCGTCGGGCCGGACACCGTGCTGACCTACACTACAACGACCCTATGCGGCATCCCGGTGAGCAACTGGAACTACCAGTTCTATCCGGAAGAGTCGTTATCCGAGATCCTTCTGCATTCCTCCAACATCGGCGCGGCCCTCGTGGGTTCGCGCATCCCCCCCAAGATTTACTACCGTTACCTAGAGCGCCTGGGGTTAGGCCGGCCGACAGGGGTGGAACTGACCGGCGAGGAAGAGCGCCCCTTCCGCCGACCGAGCGAAAATGGGGAAAGCGACACCGGCGGGCCTAGGTGGACCTGCGCCGACCAGGTGGCCAATTCCTACGGACAGGGCATCGCCGTCACTCCCCTGCAACTGGCCAGCGCCATCGGCGCGGTGGCCAATGGGGGAAATCTTATGCAACCTCACATTGTCCAGGCCATCGGGAGGAACGGCGTGATCACCCCCACCGTACCTGTCCTGCGGGAACGTATCTTCCACCCGGAAACCTGCCGGAATGTAACGGAGATGCTGGCAGCCGTCGGCGATACCAAGGGTCCGGATGGCGGTCCGCTCATTCCGGGCTATCGGGTGGCCGTCAAAACGGGGACGTCCAAAATCCCCATCCCCGAACTTGGACGATACGAGGAGTACCGAACCATCGCTTCGGCCGTCCTTTACGCGCCGGCCGATGATCCCCGCTTTTTGATCCTGGTACGCATCGAATCGAACGCCGGCACCCTCTGGGGCGAGGAGGCTGCCATACCTGTGGCGGCCAGTCTGGCCGAATTCCTGATCACCTACCTGCATATCCCGCCCTCCACCGGGACAGGCGGGATGCCCTGAGGTTGACGATGTGGACACTGGCCGACCTCCTGGCTACTTATGGCCCGTTCGAGCCCTCTGGAGAGGAGAATATCGCCTTCTCCGGGGTCACCATTGACTCGCGGCAAAGCATCCCCGGAGGGCTCTTCGTCGCCCTGCCAGGAGAACACCACGACGGGCACGACTTCATCGCCGAAGCCCTGGAACAGGGGTGCCGGGGCGCTCTGGGCCGTCGGGATCGCCTGCCGGCCGAGCGGCGGGCCGGCTTCTCGGCGCACCTGTACGAATGGGACGGGGAAAAGTGGCTGCGCTCCGGCCCGGAGGAGGCCCACGCCGTCCTGGTGCTCGTCCCTGACGCCCTGGAAGCCCTGCAACGTCTGGCCGCCCGCTGGCGGAGGCGGTTTTCCCCCACCGTCATCGGGGTCACCGGAAGTGTGGGCAAAAGCACTACGAAAGAAATGATCGCCGCCGTCCTGAGCCGGGGGTGGCCTACCCTCAAGAGTGAGAAAAGTTATAATAACGAAATCGGCCTGCCTCTGGCCCTGCTGGGGCTACGTCCGGAACACCGGGCCGTCGTCCTGGAGATGGGCACTTACGGCCCGGGGGAAATCGCCCACCTGGCCGAGATCGCCCTTCCCCACATCGGTGTGGTGACCAACGTCTCCCATTCCCACCTGGAACGCATGAAGACGCTGGAGACGATTGCCCGGGCCAAATCGGAACTGCCGGCCGCCCTCCCACCTGACGGCCTGGCCGTCCTCAACGGCGACGAAGTGCTCATCCGGGGCATGGCTGAAGTTACCCGGGCGACGGTCCTTTTCTACGGCCTGGGCCGGGACTGCCATTACCGGGCCGAAGCCGTCGAAAGTCGTGGGTTGGAGGGCATCTCCTTCACCCTGCAGGCCGGAGGCGGACGAAAGCGCCTGCATTGTGCCCTTCCCGGCCGGCATAGCGTCTACACCGCCCTGGCCGCCGTCGCCGTGGGACGACACCTGGGCCTCCCCTGGGATGAGATCGAGACGGGCCTCCTGGATACCTCCGCCCAGATTCGTCTCCTTCCGGTTCAGGCTGCAAACGGGGCCACCCTCCTGGACGATACCTACAACGCCAGCCCCACCTCCTGCCGGGCGGCCCTGGACCTCCTGGCCGAACTCCCTGGAAGGAAAGTGGCCGTGCTGGGCGATATGCTGGAACTGGGCTCCTACGAGGAAGAAGGGCACCGACAGGTAGGCCGCTGGGCCGCCGAAGTGGTGGAAGAACTCTTCCTCCTGGGCAAACGCGCCCGCTGGATCGCCGAATCCGCCTTGGAACGGGGAATGCCGGCCAGCCGGGTGCATCTGGCCCAGGAGCGCGAAGAGGTGATCCGGATGCTCCGCGAACACCTCCAGCCCGGCGATGTGGTTCTGGTCAAAGGTTCCCGGGCGATAGAGATGGAGCATATCGTCGCCGCACTGCGGCAGAAGGAGGGCTAGATGCCTTTACGGCCGATGCTGGCTATGGAGATGTCTAGGGCGCTGGTCCAAGCGGCCGTCGCTTTCCTGATCACGGTGATCTGGGGAGGGTGGCTCGTGCGTTTTCTGCGCCGGCGGGGCATCGGCAAGAAGATACGGGAGGACGGCCCCAAGGAGCATCAGCGCAAGGCCGGCACGCCCACAATGGGCGGACTGATGATCACCCTGACGGTGGCTGTGGTCACCCTGGCCCTCAACTTGCGGCCTTCGATGCTCCTTCCGGTTGGGGTAATGCTGGGCTGCGGCCTCCTGGGCGCGGCCGACGACCTCTTCAACCTGGTGGGCCGGGCCGGCCGTGGGCTGCGGGCCCGGGTCAAGTTCGCCTGGCTCTTCGGCATCTCCCTGGCCGCCGCTTTTATGCTCTGGTCATCCGATTACCTGGGCCCTACTCCGACCTATCTTCCTTTCCTGGGGAATCTGGAGCCATGGCTGGGCCAGCCCTATATCTACATCCCCATCGCCACGTTCCTTATCCTGGGCTTTGCCAACGCCGTCAACTTGACCGACGGTCTGGACGGCCTGGCCGGAAGCACGGCCGGCCTGGCCTTTGCCGCCTACGGCGCCATCGCCTACCTCCAGGGACAGGATTACCTTTTCCCCTTCTGCTTCACCATCGTCGGCACGCTCCTGGCCTTTCTCTGGTACAACGCCCCGCCGGCCCGGGTATTTATGGGCGATACCGGGAGCCTGGCTCTGGGAGCCACCCTGGCCGTCGTGGCGCTCATGTCCTGGCAATGGATCCTGCTCCTGCTCATCGGCATCGTCTTTGTGGCCGAGACGGTTTCTGTTATCTTTCAGGTCATTTATTTTCAATATACGAAACGACGCTTCGGCGAAGGCCGGCGTCTCTTCCTCATGAGCCCGCTCCACCACCACTTTGAACTGGCCGGCTGGTCGGAGACGCAGATCGTTGCCCGTTTCACCATCATCGGCATGGTGGCGGCCATGGTGGGGATTGCCCTGGCCCTGGCCTAGGCACGTTGCTACGTTGAAGCGATGGAGAAAAAAGATGGCTGCGAAGACGCTGCACAAGGACCCCTGGAAGGAACTGGCCTCCAGGAAAGGTTCCCGTCAGGTAGAGTTGCAGGAGGTCCTGGAGGACCTGGCGGTGGAACAGAGCGAAGGCTTCAAAAAAGACCTGCTCCGACGTGTCAGCCGACTGATGCGGACGCGCTAAGAGCCTATCCGAAGACCCCCGACGGGTAGGCGAAGGCAGTGCCTTCGCCCACCCGCAAACACCTCAACAAGAGTTTTCGGATGGGTTCTAAGAAGCCGGAGGAAGTTATGGTGGACCTGAAAGGGAAAAAGGTGCTGGTCATGGGGTTGGGCCTGCATGGCGGCGGAGTTGGAGTGGTGCGGTTCCTCCTCCGCCAGGGAGCCCACGTCACCGTAACCGACCTCCGTTCGGCCGAAGAACTGGCCCCGTCCCTGCGCGAACTGGCCGGGGAGCCGGTGGAATATGTCCTTGGAAAACACCGGTGGGAAGATTTTGTCCGGGCCGACCTGGTCGTGCGTAACCCGGCCGTACCTCGCGAATCTCCCTACCTGGAAGAGGCCAGGAGACATGGGGTACCGGTGGAGATGGAGATGACCCTCTTCTTCGCCCGCTGTCCCGGCCCCATCCTAGGAGTAACCGGCACCAAGGGGAAAAGCACCACCACCGCCCTCCTGGGGGAGATGCTGCGCCGGCGTTTTCCCCAGACGGCGGTGGCCGGCAACATCCGGGTCTCGGCGCTGGAGGCGCTGTCTCAGATCGGGCCGGAGACACCGGTGGTTTTGGAACTTTCCTCCTGGCAACTGGAGGGGTTGGGGGAAAAAGGCATGTCGCCCCAGGTGGCCGTCGTGACCAATCTGCACCCGGACCATATGAACCGCTACCGCTCCTGGGAAGACTATGTCGAAGCTAAGCGGGCCATTTACCGTTTCCAGCGTCCGGGCGACCTCCTCGTCCTCAATGCCAACGATCCGACGGTGCGCGACTTTGCCCGAGATGCGCCCTCCCGGGTGGCCTGGTTCGGGGTGGGATTGCGCCGGCGCGGACGTGTTCTGCTCACCACGGATGGGAAGTTTCTCCCCCTCGGCGCCGGTGCCGCCCTGATCAACTGGCGCAAAGTCTGCTGGGTACGCCCGAACGGTGAAATCTGTCGAATCTTTCCCCTGGCCTCCATCCGCCTGGTCGGCCGGCACAACCGGGAGAACGTCCTGGCGGCGACGGCGGCGGCCTGTGCCTACGGCCTTTCGCCCCGAGAAGTAGCCGACGCCCTCGCCGCCTTCTCGGGCCTCCCCGACCGGCTGGAGGTGGTGCGCGTGCTCGACGGCGTGACCTACATCAACGATACCACCAGCACCGCCCCGGCCTCTACCATCGCTGCCCTGGAAGCCTTGGAGGGCCCCCTGATCCTGATCGCCGGCGGCGCCGACAAGGGCCTGGACTATACAGAGATGGCCGCCGCCGTCGCCGCCCGCGCCCGGGCTGTCCTCCTCCTGGAGGGTTCGGCCACCGACAAAGTGGAAGAGGCCCTACGACGGACCGGGGCCGGCCCGCTCCTCGCGGGACGCTTTGACGACCTCAAGGCTGCCGTGCGCCGTGCCCAGGAGTTGGCCCACCCCGGCGATCGCGTGCTCCTTTCGCCGGGATGCGCCTCCTTCGGCCTCTTCCGCCATGAATTCGAACGCGGCGAACGCTTCCGCGAGGCCGTTTACGAACTTGTGCAACACGCGACACCCGGTACGCAGGAGACCTAGCATGCCCTACCGTCGCCCCGCAGGAAAAGGTGTCAAAAAAACCTCCTCGCCCCGGCCGGCCGGAAGGCTGCGAGAGGAACTCCTTCCCCCGGCCGGGGACACGGGAGAAACCGACGGTCGCCGCAACGCCTCCCCGCCGGAGGAACTTCAGGGCGTCTGGCCCAACCTGACTTCCTGGCGAGAAGCCCTGCGTACGCCCCGGGCCGGCCCACCGGATCGCTGGCTGCCGGTCATCGTAGGGGCGCTCACCCTCCTGGGGCTGGTGGTGCTCTACAGCGCCAGTTTTGTGGCCTCCACCCAGGAAACCGGCAACCCGGCCACCTACCTGGGGAAACAACTCCTCTGGCTTCTGATCGGGCTGGCCGGTGGAGCGATCGCGATGCGCCTGGACTATCGCTTCTGGCGCCGCTACAGCGTCCCGGGGATGGTTGTCATCATCCTGTTCCTCATCGCCCTCCTGGTACTGCCCGGCCCGCTCGTGGAAGAAGTAAACGGGGCCAAGCGCTGGTTCCGATTGGGCCCGATCAACGCCCAACCCAGTCAAATGGCTTTCCTGATCTTTACCGTCTACATCGCCGACTGGCTTTCCAAACGCGGCCAGAAACTGCGTCACGTGACCTACGGCCTGGTGCCCTTTGCCATCATCCTGGGACTCTTGTCCGGCCTGATCGTCCTGGAGCCGGATATGGGCACGGCCACCGTCCTGGTCTTGGTCGGAGCCGTGGTCTTCCTGGTGGCCGGTGCCGAGTGGAAGCATTTTGCAGCGGCCGGCCTGCTGGCCGGGGGTACCTTCCTCCTTCTGGCCCGCATCGCCCCCTACCGCTGGGCCCGCCTGGTGGCCTTCCTGAACCCCAGCCAAGACTATCACCTGAGCCACAACCTGATGGCCCTCGGTTCGGGGGGACTTCTCGGCGTCGGGCTGGGCCAGGGACGACAAAAGTTCTTCTGGCTGCCCTCGGCCTACACCGATAGCATCTTTGCCGTGGTCGGGGAAGAAATGGGACTGCTGGGCTGCCTCCTGATCGCCGGCCTCTTCCTCTGGCTGGCCTACCGGGGCTATACCATCGCCATCCACGCCCCCGACCGCCACGGGATGCTCTTGGCCGTGGGCATCACCACCTGGATCTCCTTCCAGGGACTGATCAACATGGCCTCGACGGCCAGCCTCCTGCCCTTTAGCGGCATGACGCTGCCCTTTGTAAGTTACGGCGGATCTTCGCTGGCTTCCTGCCTCACGGCCGTGGGAATATTGCTCAACATCTCCTGTCAAGGGAAAAAAGCCGATGCGCGTGTGGATCTCTGGCGGCGGGACTGGTGGTCACGTCTATCCCGCCTTGGCCGTCATCGCCGCCCTGCCTAGCCATAGCCAGGTGCTTTTCACCGGCAGCGAAAGCGGCATGGAAAAACACCTCCTCCGGGAAACGGAGGCCCAAGTCTCCTTTGCCACCGTCCCGGCGGCAGCGCTGCGCGGCCGGGCCCCCTGGACGATGCTCCGCAACCTGGCCGTCCTGGCCCGAGGCACGCGCCTGGCCCTTCGCCTGGTGGGGGAGTTCGCCCCCGACGTCGCCCTGGTCACCGGCGGTTACGTCAGCATCCCCGTGGGGTTGGCCGCCTGGAGAAAACGGGTGCCTCTCCTGGTCTATCTGCCCGATGTGGTGCCGGGGCTGGCCGTCCGCTTCCTGGCCCGGCTGGCCAACCGGGTGGCCACTTCCACGCCTGATTCTGCCCGTTACCTGCCTCGAGACAAAATGGTGGTCACTGGCTATCCGGTGCGGCCGGCCCTCTTCGCCGCCGACCGCCGGTCGGCCCGCGCCCGCTTCGGCTTTTCCGAGGAAGAACGGGTGCTCCTCATCTACGGCGGAAGCCGCGGCGCCCGCCCCATCAACCTGGCCGTGGCTCAGGGCCTCCCGGAATTCCTCCGGCGTGCCTCCCTTATCCACATCTGCGGCCAGGCCGGGGACGAGGCCGTGCTGCGAGAACGCGCCTCCATCCTGCCGGAGGCCCTCCGCACCCGCTACCGTCTCTACCCCTACCTGCACCAGGAGATGCCGGAGGCCTTGGCCGCCGCCGACCTGGCCATCTGCCGGGCCGGTGCCTCTACCTTGGGCGAACTCCCGGCCGTGGGACTGCCGGCCATCCTGGTGCCCTACCCCTACGTCCACCAGGAGGAAAACGCCGACTTCCTGGTGCGCCACGGTGCGGCCATCCAGGTGCCCAATGCCCGGCTGCGGGATCGCGCCGGCCGGCCCGACCCCACGGCCCTCCTCCAGGCCCTGGACGAAGTTCTGGAAAGCCCCTCCCGACTGGCCCGGATGGCCGAATCGGCTCGTCGCCTGGCCCGCCCACAGGCGGCCTGTGCCATCGTGGAGGTATTGCAGGCGCTGGCCCAAACCCGGCCGGCCGTCGAGGTTGGAAGATGAGCACTTTCTTCCGGCTTCTGGATGGGGAACTGGTCATCACCAACTGGGGACTTCTGGCCCTGTGCGCCCTGCCCACTTGCATCATCGGGCTCCGGCGCGGCTGGCAGGAGGAAGGCTTCACAGCCGTCGGCCTGGGCCTCATTATCACCACTTTGGGCTATCGCTTTGGGGAATTCCTGATCTTCCTGGTCAACCGCATTGTTGACGCCTTCCGCATCGGGGCCGCCATCGTCATCGGCCAGCCACCACCTTCCCCCGGCCCCGACCTGATTCCGGCAGATAACCTGTGGGCCCAGACCGGCGCCTTCGCCCTGATGGTCCTGGTCGCCTACCGGGCCGGCACGATCCTGGGGCGAAGGCGCGGGGTGGGACTGCTGGGGCACATCGGCGGCGGCCTCTTCGGCATCCTGAACGGCATCTTGATCCTGGCCCGCCTCCTGGAACTTTTTCGGCCGCTGGAGGAAGAGACCCATCTCGCCCCGCCCGACATTACGATCGAGGAGTTTCCCTCCAGCACGCTCGGCAACATCACCTGGGCCGCCATCGGCATAGGCATCGCCCTCCTCCTCCTGATCGCCTGGCTCAACCGCCGGCGGGCCCGGGAGTGAACGATGTCTCAGGACGAAGGACTGCGTGGAAACTTTCACCTGGTCGGCATCGGCGGGGCCGGGATGAGTGCCATCGCCCGGCTGCTCCTGGAGCGCGGCCATGCGGTCTCCGGCTCCGACCTGCGCGACAGCCCGATGTTGCGCGAACTGGCCGCCCGAGGAGCGCATATCTACCTGGGGCATGCCCCAGAGCATGTCCCGGAAAAGGGCGTCGTTGTGGTCACCTCGGCTGCGTCGCCGGATAACCCCGAGGTGTTGGAGGCCCGCCGGCGGGGACTAGCGGTGTGGTCCCGTGCCGAGATCCTTCGCCGCCTCTGCACCGGCCGGCGCTGCCTGGCCGTAGCCGGCATCCACGGCAAAACGACCACCACCGCCCTCCTCGCCCTCCTCCTGCGCGCCACCGGAAAAGACCCCTCTTTTATCATCGGCGGCGAGGTGCCCGCACTGGGCGGAAACGGCCACGCCGGAAACGGGCCGCACCTGATCCTGGAAGCCGACGAATACGACCGCACCTTCCTGGCCCTGGAGCCGGCCGTAGCCGTGGTGACCAACGTGGAATGGGAACACGTGGACTGTTACCCCGACCCGACATCGATTCGGGAGGCCTTTGCCGCCTTCGTCGCCCGCGTCCCGGCTGAAGGGGCCGTCTTCCTCTGCCACGATGACCCCGGCGCCCGGGAACTCCCCCGGCCGGCCGCTCCTGCCTTCACCTACGGCCTGGCCCCGGAAGCCCTCTGGCGGGCCGACGAAGTCGCTTTGAGGCCGACCGAGAGCACCTTCACCCTCCTCCACGCCGGCTGCCGGGTGGGCCGCTTCCGGCTGCGCATCCCCGGCGAGCATAACGTGCGCAACGCCCTGGCCGCCTTGGCCGTGGCCTCCTGGGAAGGAGTGCCCCTGGAGACGGCCGAAGAGGTGCTGCCCTCCTTCGCCGGGGTGAAACGGCGTTTCCAGGAGATAGGCACGGCCGGCGGCGTAACGGTGGTGGACGACTACGCCCACCATCCCAGCGAGGTCGCCTCCACCCTGGCCGCCGCCCGCCAGCGCTTCCCCGGGCGGCGTCTGGTGGCCGTCTTCCAGCCCCACACCTACAGCCGCACCCGAGCCTTTGCCCGGAACTTTGCCGCCGCCCTGTCCCCGGCCGACCTGGTGCTGGTCACCGGGGTCTATGCCGCCCGCGAAAGCGACCCGGGGGATGTCTCGGGCCGGGAAATCGCCGCCCTGCTCTCGCCGCCGGCCGGCTACGCGGCCACTCTGGAGGAAGCCCTCCTCTGGCTGGAAGGACACCTGCGGCCGGGCGACGTCCTCCTGACGCTGGGCGCCGGCGACATCACCACGCTCGGCCCGCGTCTCCTCGGTCGCTTGGCCGGGAAGGAGAAAGACGATGGAACTGTATGACCCGGCCTTGAGCGTCGCCTACTTCTACCCTGCCGGAGACGAGGGCATCGAACTCCTCTGGCAACTTGTCCAGACCCCTCCGCCGGGGAAAAAGAGCCATCCGCGCCGGAGACGATTCGGGACCGACGGAGCCGGCATCGTGCAGGTCTCCCTCGAACGCGATGGGCAATGGGATACTTCTGCCTGGCTGGAACTGGCGGGGGAGATGGAACGCTGGCTGGGAACGGCCTGGGACAACCCGCCCGGCCGGCCCTGGGGAAGCAGCCGCATCTACCTGGCGGGGTCGGTGACAGGCTTGCACGAGGAGCCGCAACTCCTTCGGGAGGCGCTGGCCCTGCCGGAGATGCTCTCCCGCCCGATGGCCGCTCTCCCGACGGGAAGGCTCTGGCTGGGCATTCCGCCGGCCATGACGGCCGAGGGCAATAGCGCCGCCGTCTACGTCTGGCTCCATTCCCCCCGCGAAGGCAGCCGTCAGGAGGCTGAAGCGCTCTGGTGGGGTGAAAAGGCCGCCCTTCTGCGCGTGGAACTCTACCTCCACCGCGCCCTGTACATCCTGCGCCAGTACGGGCCCAAAGAACGCGCCGACTTTTGGGCATCGCTGGAGGAAGTGGAGGCGGGCCTTTCTCCCACGGGGGAGAACTCCCTGCGCCGCATTTGCCAGACGGCGGCTCGTAAGGCGGCTCTCCTCAACCGCCGCCATAACCTCCTGCGCAGCAGCACCTACTTGTATCGCCAGATCGCTTCAGAATTATGTCAATATGAGCAGGGCCTCTTTATCTGGTACGGCAAACGTCTGGACGAGGCCCTGACCCAATGGGGCTATGACCTGGAACGGGCCGACCGGAGCATCGCTCTCGCTCGGACGGTCCTCCTGGCCCAGGCCGAGCGGCCGGCCGGCCTTCCTACGACCGAAACGGCAACTGCCCTGCCGGCCCCGCTGCCTCTCCTCGACAAACCGCCCATGGCCGCCCGGCAACCCGCCCTCCCTTGGCCGGCTTACCTGGGCCTCGCCGCCATCGTCGCCCTCTGCCTGGTAGACGAAAACTACCTGGTCATCGCCGCCCGCGCCGTCTTCCTCCTCGTCCTGAGCCTGGCCCTCTGGGTCTACAGCCGCCTTCACAAAAAAACGCCATGAATACACGATATGAAACATGCCTCTTCACCGAACTGTAACCACAAGCCCTTGAGAAGAAAAGGACCTGAGAATACGATAGAGGGCTGGAGTTTGAAGGCATGGCGGGAAAACTGGTAGTCGGGGTCATCTTCGGCGGGCGTTCCGGCGAGCACGAAGTCTCGCTGGTCTCGGCTCGCTCGATTATGGCGGCCCTGGACCGCAGCAAATACGAGGTCGTCCCCATCGGCATTGCCCGCGACGGGCGCTGGCTCGTCCGGGGCGATCCCATGGCCCGTTTGGAGGCCATGGCCGCCGGCCAGGAGGACCCGGGCCCGGTCGAGGAGATGCCGGCCGGCTACACCCCGCTCATCCCCGGCCTGGGCCCCCAGGGTTTCCCCCACGTGGACGTCTTCTTCCCGGTCCTGCACGGGCCGTACGGCGAGGACGGCACCCTCCAGGGCCTCCTGGAGATGGCCGGCCGTCCCTATGTAGGAGCCGGTGTGCTGGGCTCCGCCCTGGGTATGGACAAGGTGGCCACCAAGATGATTCTGAAGGCCGAGGGTCTGCCTGTGGCCGACTTTTTCACCGTCACCCGTCGGGAATGGGCCGGCAGGCCCGGCGCCATCATCGCCGAGGCCGAAAAACGTTTCGGCTACCCCTGCTTCGTCAAACCGGCCAACCTGGGCTCCAGCGTAGGGGTCACCAAGGCCCACAACCGTGAGGAACTGGAGGCCGGCCTGAACCTGGCCGCCCAGTACGATCGTCGTCTGCTCATCGAACGGGCTATTGACGCCCGCGAGATCGAGGTGAGCGTCCTGGGCAACGAAGAGGCGGAGGCCTCTATCCCCGGGGAAATCATCCCCTCCCGCGAGTTCTACGATTATGCCGCCAAGTACCTGGACGGCCGTTCCGAACTCCTCATCCCGGCTCCGCTGCCGGAAGCCCTGGCCGAGGAGATTCGCACGCTGGCCCTGCGGGCCTACCGCGCCCTCGACGTTGCCGGAATGGCCCGAGTAGACTTTCTCCTGGACCGTCGGACGATGCGTCCCTATGTGAACGAACTCAACACCATTCCCGGCTTCACCGCCATCAGCATGTATCCCAAACTTTGGGAGGCCAGCGGGCTGCCCTACCCCCGCCTGCTGGACCGCCTGATCGAACTGGCGCTGGAACGCTTCGCCGAACGCTCCCGGGACCGCGTGATCCGGTGAAGGAGACAGAAATGGAACCGGAACGCCGGAACGGTTTAGAAAAACGCCAGAGAAAACGGATACGCTCCAATGCCCGGCCACGCCTGGGGCGGGCGCTGCTCCGGTGGGCAGCCGATGCCCGGCTGCTGGGGGCCCTGCTGACCCTGGGATGTGCTTCTCTCCTGGGCTACTTCTACTTCTCCCCAACCTTCCGGGTAAGCATCGTAGAAGTACGGGGCAACCGCGTCATCCCTTCGGAAGAGGCTGTCCATTACAGCCAGGTGCTGACGACCAACCTCTTCCTCCTGAACCCGGGCGAGATCGAAGCACGTCTGAAAAAAGTCCCCTATATCCAGGACGTGCGGGTGGGGCGCGACCTGCCCAACCGGGTCATCCTGACGGTCGTGGAACATCTGCCCTCAGTCAGTTGGTGCAACAAAAAAGACCAGGCGCGGCGCTTTCTTGTGGACGACGCGGGGCGGATTTTGGAGGCAGAACCGCCGGGAATGAGCCAACTTATTTATATCATTAACACGGATGAAGAAGCCCCGCCCCTCCAGCCCGGCGGGCAGGTGGACGGCGAGGCCGTGCGTGCCGCCCAGCAGGTCTTTTCCCGTCTGTACTATGACCTGCACCTCCCCCTGCTGCCGTTCGAGTACGAAAAGGAACGCGGCCTCATCGCCGTCTCCCAGGCCGGCTGGAGAGCCTGCTTCGGCGATAGCGCCGATCTGGAGCGCAAAGTCCTTTTTCTGGTAGCCTTTCTCCGGAATCCGCCGTCGGAATTTACCGAAATCGACCTGCGTTTTCCGGATCAAATCCGTTTTCGCTGAGGTGTTTGCGTCCCTGTCCCGTTTCGGCTATAATGGGCCTTTCAGAGAGGTTGGACAAAAGATGGCAACACGCACCGTCGTGGGAATTGATGTTGGGACCACCAAAGTCGTTACCCTGGTCGGAGAACAGGGCCCGGACGGCCAGATCAACATCCTGGGCGTGGGATTGACGCCTTCCAAGGGGATCAAAAAGGGCATCGTCGTCAACGTGGAAGAGGCGGTGACCTCGATCGTGGCCTCGGTGGAAAAGGCCGAACGGCTGAGCGGCTACCGTATCGGCTCGGCCTATGTGGGCGTGGCCGGCGGGCACATCCAGTCGCTCAACAGCCGGGGCGTCGTGGCCATCCCCCGGGCCGACCGGGAGATCACCGCGGCGGACCTGGCCCGCGCCCTGGATGCGGCCCGGGCGATCGCCGTCCCTACCCAGCGTGAGATCATCCATGTCATCCCCCGCTCCTACATCGTGGACGGGCAGGAGGGCATCCGCGATCCCATAGGCCTCTCCGGCTTCCGGCTGGAGGTAGAAGCCCATATCGTCACCGGGGCGGTGACGGCCATCCAGAACTTGATCAAATGCATCCAGCGGGCCGGCGTGGAGATTGACGACTTGGTCTTGCAGCCGCTGGCCAGCAGCGAGGCCGTCTTGAGCGAGGCGGAAAAGGAGATGGGGGTCATCCTGGTGGATTGCGGCGGCGGGACGACCGATGTGGCCATCTTCATAGACGGAAGCATCTGGCATACCGTCGTCCTGCCGGTTGGAGGGAACCACATCTCCAACGACATCGCCATCGTCCTGCGCACCCCCTTCGACGTGGCCGAGTACCTGAAGATTCGGCATGGCCAGGCTCGGCCGGCCTCGGACGACGGGAGAGATGCCGAGGACGATCAGATCGAAGTCGAATCGTTCTCCGGGGGTCGGAAACGCCAGGTCTCGCGCATGCTGCTCCACCAGGTCATCGAAGCCCGGGTGGAGGAAATCTTCCAGATGCTGCGGGCCGAAGTTCGTCGGGTTGGCTACGAGGGATTGCTTCCGGCCGGCGTCGTCCTCACCGGCGGCACGGCCCTCCTGCCGGGCATCGAGGAGGTGGCCCGCGATGTCCTCAACCTGCCGGTGCGCATCGGCGTCCCCACCCATCTGGGTGGGCTCTCCGATACCATTGACAGCCCGGCCTATGCCACCGGCGTCGGCCTGCTTCGCTGGGGCTTCAAACGAGGCAGCACTCCCCCCTTCCTGGTTCCCCAGGAGCAGGGGTGGGCTCGCGTCTACAATCGCTTCAAGAGCTGGTTGCGGGAGTTCTTGCCCTGAACATGCCGGGGCCGCCCGCCGGGAACGGGCGGCAAGGAGGCAAAACGATGGCCACGGAGGATCTTTTGGCAGTCGTTACCGAAAACTTTGCTCAACTGAAGGTATTGGGTGTCGGGGGCGGCGGGAGCAACGCCGTAGATCGGATGATCGAGGCCGGTGTCAAAGGCGTGGAATTCATCGCCATCAACACCGATGCCCAGGCCCTTCTCCACTCCTCGGCCCCTCACCGTATCCGCATCGGCGACAAACTGACCAAGGGGCTGGGCTCCGGAGGCAACCCGGTCATCGGCCAGAAGGCAGCCGAGGAATCGAGCGAGGAACTCACCGAGGCCCTGCGCGGCGCCGACATGGTCTTTATCACCGCCGGCATGGGCGGCGGAACCGGCACGGGTGCCAGCCCGGTGATCGCCCAGATCGCTCGCAACCTCGGTGCCCTCACCGTGGCGGTGGTCACCAAACCCTTCACCTTCGAGGGCAACCGCCGCCGAGCCGTGGCCGAGGAGGGCATCGCCCAACTCAAGCCCAACGTGGACACCCTCATCGTCATTCCCAACGACCGTCTCCTGCAGATTACCGACCGGAACACCTCGATGCTGGAGGCCTTCCGAATCGCCGACGACGTGCTGCGCCAGGGCATCCAGGGCATCTCCGACCTCATCACCGTCCGCGGGCTCATTAACCTGGACTTTGCCGATGTCAAAGCCGTTATGGCCGATGCCGGCTCCGCCCTCATGGCCATCGGGTACGGTACCGGGGAAAAGCGCATGGTAGAAGCCGCCCAGGCCGCCATCTCCAGCCCCCTCCTGGAAATCTCCATTGACGGTGCTAAGGGAGTGCTCTTCAACGTTACCGGCGGGCCCGAACTGACCATGTGGGAGGTCAACGAGGCGGCCGAGATCATCGCCCGCGCTGCCGACCCGGACGCCAACATTATCTTCGGCGCGGTAATCGACGAAAATATGCGGGATGAGGTCAAAATTACCCTGATCGCCACCGGCTTCGACCATCCGGCGACCCCCCAGCGGCGCACCGTCCGTCCCGTCAAGGCCAGGGAAATCCTGCCCCCGCCACGTGAGGAAAGAGGAGAAGATATACCCTCGATTCTGGCCCAGGAGGACGAGATCGACATTCCGCCCTTCCTGCGTTATCGCCGGCGGCGGGAAAGTTGATCGCCGTACTCCGGCCCAGAGGACCGACGTGACCGAGAAGGTTTCTGCCCTGACCTCGTTCGAGGAAATTGCCGAAGGAATCCGTGCCGAACTCACCCGCCAGGATCGCCTGCGCGAGGAAGCCCTGGTCCTTTC
This sequence comes from Chloroflexia bacterium, assembly GCA_036172265.1. GTDB lineage: Bacteria > Chloroflexota > Chloroflexia > DTKN01 > DTKN01 > JASFBA01. The sequence goes on along the minus strand of JASFBA010000068.1, from coordinate 3,935 downwards.
CCGACAGGTTGTGCGCGCCGCCGCCCTGTCTATCCGAGCCACCCACCGTCAGGACTTTGCCGAAGCGGAAAAACTCTTCTCCGAAGCCCGCCAGCACCTTCAGCGCCTTCATGAGATCGTGGCCGACTGCCCCCTCTTCGCCGGCCTCGGCTATATCGCCGATGCTGAAAGGGAGTATGCCGAGGCCGGCCTGACCTACGCGCTCATCCGCGACCGGCCTATCCCCCGCCCGGAGGAACTCTCCGTCTCCGTCGCCTCCTACCTGAACGCCCTGGGTGAAGCGGTAGGCGAACTGCGCCGCTCCATCCTGGATGCCCTGCGTCAGGATGCCCTCTTCCCCTGCGAGGCGCGTCTGGAAGCCATGCAGCAGATTTATGACTTTCTGACCACCGTGGATTTTCCGGAGGCGTTGACCGGCGGGCTGCGTCGGACCACCGACACGGTCCGCCGCGTCCTGGAAAACACCCGGGCCGACCTGACGCTGGCCCTGCGCCAGCGGAAACTGGAGCAGGCGCTGAAAGAGGTCGAAGGACGGCTTCCGTAATCGCCCTGTAAGACGAAAGACTTGCCCAACTTGCCGAAAAGTGGTAATATGGGCGTGGATTTCTTGGGCCTTTGCCGGTCGGGTACCGAATAGCCGAAACGGCCGGCCAACTTTTATCCGGCCGATCCTGTGACAATACCCGGCCTCAAACGGCGGCTTCGGCAGCGATGTCTATCCTGTTTCGCTTCCTTCTGGGCCATCTGGTGGGCGACTTTGTCCTCCAGACGATTGGCTTGGTGCGCTTCAAGGCCCGTTCCTGGAAAGGGCTGGTGCTTCACGCCGCCATCGTAACTGCCAGCACCGCCCTTCTCCTCTGGGAAAATCTGCCGGCCTGGGGGCTCTGGCTGATTCCTCTCTTTGCCACCCACTTCCTGGCCGACTGGGGCAAGGTCGCCCTGGGCCGCCGCTGGCCCCAGCGCAAATTGAGCACCTTCTTCCTGGACCAGGCCGTACATCTGGGCGTGATCGCCCTTCTCATTTCCCTACCCAAGGGCTCCTGGCCTTATGCCACCCTGGAAGAGGCTGTTGGCGGAGGTTCTCCGGAAGCCAACCGTAACTTGCTTTTCCTGCTTTCGGCCTTGGTGGCCTTTTCCGTCGTCCCGCTCCTGGAAGCCCACGCGGTGCACAAGGTGGCTCGCCTGACGGCCAACCGGAACAACGCTATCAACGGCCCCGCCGCTTCTCTCCGGGACCGCCTCTGGGGCGGAGGCGAGCGCCTCCTGGCCCTGGCCCTTCTCTACGTGGGGGGGCCGATGGGCTGCTTTTCCCCGGCCGTGTGGCTGGTCCCGCTGGCCTTTTTGCCGCGCATCCTGGCCCAGCGACGCATCTGGCAGGACCCCCAACAGGCAGCGGACTTCTGGACCAAGACGCTTACCAGCATCCTCTCCACGGCCCTGCTGGGTTTCCTGCTCTGGCTGGCTCTGGAGGTATCGGCTTATTAACACTGCAAATGTTCCAAGTAGGCAAACGAAGGCAGTGGGATGCGTCCCGAGTCCGGGGTTTTCCCTCACTCCTCTTCCCCTGCCCGGACTCTTATCCGACGAGTTTATAGGATATAGCCAAGCAGTGCCTTCGCCTACCTAACGAGGATTCAAGTAGAACCCAATTCCTGACTAGAGACTACAAATGGCCAACGAGAGGTCTTCCCCGACGACCGACACAGAAGCAGAAAGGTCCACACCCAAGCCGCCGGAGAAGGGCGTGGCCGGCACCCCGCCCTCACCGCCTTCTTTTTGGGCCCGCCTGCGCTTCAAGATCATCGCCCCCTACCTCCTCCTCGCCCTCATCCTGGCCGTTGCCGGCTCTTTCTTCCTGGCCCGCGTCTTTGCCGAACGCCTCCACGAACGCCTCTTGAGCCAGTTGTGGGAGGCCGGCCACCAGGCCACCGACGAGGTGGTCTATGTCGAGCGGGAACTTCTAGCCACCCTGCGAGCCGTCGCCCGCACGGAAGGGGTGGCCGCCGCCGTATTCGCCAATGACCCGGCCCGCCTCCACCGCCTTATCTACCCCATCGCCGCCAACGCCGGATGCGATTTTGTCGAGATCGTCGCCATAAACGGCCGAGGCCTCTATTCTCTCCACCGCCAGGAAACGATCACCACGCCGTTGAATTATGTCTATTCCACCGGCCTAGCCTCCTATAGCGATTGGATTCCCTTCCAAAAAATCTTCACCATTGGCCTCGACGACATCGGCAATAAATTTGCCGGCCTGGTTCAAGCCCCCTGGGGGCCTTCCTTCTACATCAGCGGCCCGATCCGCTCGGAAGGCCGGACCGTTGGTGTCGTGCTGGTGGGGATGTCCCTCCAGCGCCTGGCCCAGCGGATGGCCGGTCGGGGCGATCCCGTCCTGGGGACTTTTGCTCCTTCTCCTTTCCTCCCCCGGCCGGCCGAGGTCACCCTTTACGACCCCCAAGGCCGGGTCCTCGCCACCACCTTCCGCGACATCCCCACCTCCACCCTCCAAATCAGCCCGGACTTTTTCCACCTGGTCTGGCGGGGACAAGCGGGGCCCGAGTTCTATTATCCGGGCCGCAGCCTTATCCTCCACGGCGAAACGTTGGAAGAGGCTTTTGGCATCTTCGAGGCCCGCCACGGCGAGGAGGATATGGCCGTCTTCTCGGTGGCCCTTCCAGGCTACCAGCGCGAGATCGGCTTCATCCAGGCCTCCCTAGCCCTCCTCTTCAGCCTGGCCGTCTTTGCCGTCATCCTTCTGGGCCTCTGGATCTCCGCTCGTATCGTCCAACCCATCCAGACCTTGGTAAAGGCCGCCCATCGGGTGGAACGGGGCGACCTGCGGCAGAAGGTCTTTATCCGCGCCGAGGACGAAGTTGGATTGCTGGCCCACGCCTTCAACCGCATGATCCAGGGCCTGCGCCTCAAGGAATATATCCGTGACGCCTTCGGCCGCTTCGTCAGCCGGGAAGTTTCGGAAGCCCTCCTGCGTGGCGAAATCCGCCTGCAGGGCGAGCGGCGCACCGCTTCCATGCTCTTTGCCGACATCCGCGACTTTACCCGCCTTTCGGAAGAATACCACCCCGAGGAGATGGTACGCATCCTCAACGAATGCTTCACCGCCGTCGTGGAAGTGGCCCAGACCCACGGCGGCACGGTCAACAAATTCGGTGGGGACTCGACCCTGATCGTCTTCGGCACCCCCGTCCATTACGCCGACCATGCCGAGCGGGCTCTGGAGACGGCCCTGGAGATCCGCCGGCGCCTGGCCCAGATCAATGCCGAACGGCTGACGCAGGGAGAAGCGCCTATCCGCATGGGCATCGGCATCAATACCGGGGAAGTGGTGGCCGGCACAGTAGGTTCGCCCGACCGTCTGGAGTACACCGTCATCGGCGATGCCGTCAACCTGAGCGCCCGGATACAGGGATTGAACAAGGAGTTCCCCGAGTACGACATCCTGATCAGCGAATACACCTGTCAGGCCCTTCCGGAACGGGAGCGATATGCGATCCGGAATCTGGGGAAAATGACTCTCAAGGGGAAAAGCGAGGCGGTGGGCATCTTCGCCGTGCTTGGCAGGAGCGAAAGCGATGACCCAAAGGAAGCGCAGGGATAACCTCTTCTGGGGACTTCTGGTCCTGCTCTGTCTGCTAACCGCCCTCTTGGGAGTCGCCCTGGCCGTGGAACTGGCCTTCGCCTTCGGCCCGGGCGGCCGGGGCAGCCTGGCCTCTCTCCTCCTGGCCGACTACAGCCCCGACCCCGAGGGCGGCTTCGTCCCCTTGGAACCGGAGATTTTCGAAGACCTGGACCTGCCCACCCCCACGCCGCTTCCTCCCACCTCCACCCCCATCCTACCGCCCCCCCCGCCGACCCCTTCCCCCTTTCCCACCCGGCCGACCGCTACTTCAACGCCCAGCCCGTCGCCCAGCCCGTCG
>JASFBA010000067.1:0-47966 GCA_036172265.1 Chloroflexia bacterium | reverse complement strand
GCGACCGCCACGGCGAGGGGCAGACGCTGCTGGGCCTGGGCAACGTCTACCGGATGCAGGGCCGCTGGGAAGAGGCCATCGGGATGTACGAGGAGAGCCTGCGCATCGCGCGCGCCCTGGGCGACCGCCACGGCGAGGGCCAGACGCTGATGGGCCTGGGTAACGTCTACCAGTTGCAGGGCCGCTGGGAAGAGGCCATCGGGATGTACCAGGAAAGCCTGCGCATCGCGCGCGCCCTGGGCGACCGCCACGGCGAGGGCCAGATGTTGGCGAATATGGGCCTTCTCTACGAGCAACAGGGCCAGAAGAAGAAGGCCGTCGCCCTGTGGCGGGAGGCGCTGGCCAAACTCCACCCCGATTCGCCGAAGTACAAAGAGGTGAAGGGGTGGCTGGAGAAACAGAGGTGAAAATGGAAAAGGTTATGACGTTTGAAGAAGTGCTGAACCTGGTAAAGATGTTTTCCCCTACTGGTCGAAACCTGCTAGAGCCCGGTTGGGACATACTCCGAGACCACCCTATTTGCCATTCTGCCCCATCGGTGATATAATTCTTCCATCAAGAACTCGTTTCCTTTCTGCTCCTTTTCCGTGCCGCCCCGCACGGGAAGGGGCAAACCCGTAGAGAGGAGAACGCATATGAGAGGTTATGAACTGATGTACATCATCAGCCCGGAGAAGGACGAGGAGGGCACGGCGGCCCTCGTCGCCCGGGTGAACGAGACGATCGAGACGTTGGGCGGCAAGGTAGAAGAGGTGGTGCAGACAGAGCCCTGGGGACGGCGACGCCTGGCCTATCCGATCGGGCGCTTTGAGGAAGGCCACTACGTCCTCACCCACTTCTCGGCCGAGGCCGAAAAACTGGCGGAACTGGAGCGCGTTCTCAAGCTCAGCGACGGCATCCTCCGCTACCTGCTGACCCGCCGGCCGTAGGCAGGTCTCGAACCTGCTCGCAGGGGTAGAATCCCCAGGGAGGAAAAGATGGCAGTGCGGGGATTGAACAAGGTCATGTTGATCGGAAATCTGGGGGCAGACCCTGAAATGCGGTATACCCCCAACGGCAGGGCAGTGACCACCTTCCGGATCGCCGTGAGCCGTACCTGGAAAGACCCCTCCACCGGGGAACAGCAGCAGGATACCCAGTGGGTGCGCGTCGTCGCCTGGGCCCAACTGGCCGAGATCTGCGCCCGCTATCTGACCAAGGGACGGCAGGTCTACGTCGAGGGTCGCCTGCAGACCCGCACCTGGGATACTCCCGATGGGTCGCGGCGTTCCATCACCGAGGTGGTGGCTCAGGACGTTATCCTGCTTGGCCCGCCGGCCGCCGTTCCAGGGGTGGAGGAAAGGCCGGAAGCAGCCCGGGCGGAGGTGGAACTCCCCTTTATCGATGAAATCGGGATGTACGGGGAGGAACCCCCCGAGGAGCCGTTGCCCTTCTAGTAGGGACGGGTTCCCAACCCGCCCACAGGGCAAGTACGTACCCGCACAAATTCGTACCGGATTTGACCGGGCGAAGGAGTAGAAAACCGTCAAGATCTCTGTAAGCGGGCCATGGGCTACCTGAAATCGTTATAGGAGGAACGATGACCGAACAGCGTGGAAGAAGGACGGCCGGCCGGCCAAAGGTCTGTGCCTTCTGCGTGGACCGGGTCGAGGTAATTGACTACAAGGATGCCAAGCGCTTGCAGCGCTATATCTCCGAACGGGCCAAGATTCTGCCCCGACGACGCACCGGAACCTGTGCCAAACACCAGCGGGCGCTGGCCGTGGCCATCAAGCGCGCCCGACATATGGCCCTGTTACCCTTTGTCCGAGTACATACGGCTCGCTGAGGCCGGTCCGACGGAAAGGAACCACTATGGGCAAGAAGAAGGCAACGCTGGCCAAGCCGCCTCGCCGGATGACCAAGAGGGAGCGTTCCCGATGGCAACGGGAGCGCCGTATCCAGCGCAACCTGCTGATCATCCTGGCTGCTGTTGGCCTCCTCTCCATCGGCGTGCTCGTCTACGGCATTGTGGCCGAGATGAACTATCCGAGCCAGGTTATCGCTCGGGTCAACGGGGAGGCAATCCTGCGCCGCGATTACTGGGCGGCCCGCCGGATGGAACTGGTTAACCAATGGTGGCAGATCCAGCAGCAACTCAACCTCTACCAGCAACTGGGGATTACGCTTACCGACCAACAACGGGAGACCTTCTCGCAGGATATCCGTAATGCGCTGATCTCGCTCACCCAGGTTCGCCGGGATCCCCTCAGCGAGACTACCATCCAGAACATGGTCCAGAACACGGTGCTCCTCCAGGGGGCCCGAGAACTGGGCATCGAGCCGACGGCTGAGGAGGTGGACGCCTGGCTTGTGCCCGATCAGCCACCCCCTTCCCCCACCGGGACGCTCCCGCTCAGCCCCACCCTCCCGACGACGGCTACCACCCCCACCCCACCGCCCACGTTGACGCCCCTGGAGCGAAGCAGCCAGGTGGAAGCACAACTGAGCACCGTCTACGACCTTCTCCGCAGCATGGGGCAACGGCTCGCCGTCGGCGACCTGGGCTTTTCTGTTGCCGACTATATCGCCATGGAACGCCGCCAGGCCCGGGTGAACCTGACCCGCCAGAAGGTTATCGAGCACCTGAAGGCCGGCCTGCCTCAGACGGAGGAACAGGTCCACGCCTCCCATATCTGGATCCAAGACCGCTCCGGCCGGGCCCGCCAGGTCTTTCAGGACCTGAAGCGCGGCCAGCCCTTCGCTTCCCTGGCCGTGCAGTACTCGGATGACACCGCCACCCGCGACCGGGCCGGCGATATCGGCTGGTTCCGCCGGGGCGACGGCCGCCTTCCGCCCCAGGTGGAGGCGGCCGCCTTCGCCCTCTCCTCCACCGCTCCCTTCACCCTGACCCAGGATGGGGAAAACTTCCGCATCCTGCAACTGGTCGAACGCCGGGGCGAAGAGGTCCACCTGCGCCACATCGTCCTCCCGGTGGACCGCCGGCCGGAGGCCGAAAAGTTGCTGAAGACGCTCACCCCGGAGACCTTTGAGCAGGTGGCCCGGCAACGTTCCGAAGACCCGGACACCGCCCCCCGGGGCGGCGACTGGGGATGGATAACGCCGGGGGAGGGCCAAATCTCCCCCACGGTCGAGGCCGCGGCCCTGGCCCTGACCACGACCAACCCCCTCACCCTGACCCGGGATGAGGCGGGCGATTTCCACATCCTGCAACTGGTCGAGCGTAAGGATGACCAACTCCATCTGCGCCACATCCTCATCCGCAGCGGTCGGGCGAAGGCGGAAGAGGTGCTGAACCTTCTCCGCTCGCGGGCCAAGGACTTTGCTCAGGCGGTGGTAGACCATTCCACCGACCAGGAGACGGTGCAACTGGCCGGCGACCTGGGCTGGGTGACCAGGGGGAAGAGCGGACTTCCCACCATAGTGGAAGACGCGGCCTTCGCTCTGACCACCACGAACCCGATTACGATGACCCAGGACGAAGAGGGCAACTTTCACATCCTGCAACTGGTCGAGCGCCGGCCGGCCGAACTTCACCTGCGGTATATCCTCGTCAAGTCGGCCGAGAGGCTGGCCCAGGATATCTACGCCTACATTATGCAGGCCGAGGGTGAGGAAGAGCGGGGAAAGCGCTTCTATGGAATGGCGCTCAAGTACTCGGACGACACGGCCAGCAAGGACAAGGGGGGCGACCTGGGCTGGTTCAACCGGGATGCCTATCCCGAGATCGAGGAACAGGCCTTTTCCCTGGAACCGCACCAGTTCAGCGAGGTCTTTCCGGGCAGCCTGGGCAGTTACCACCTGATCTGGGTCCACGAACACGATATGAACCACCCCATAGACGAGCAGGTGCTGAACCAGCGGGCTCAGCAGGCCTTTGACGAGTGGCTGCGAGGGCTTATGAAAAAGGCCGTAGTCGAACGCTACCCGCCGCCCACGCCGACGCCTGTGCCGCCGACGCCTATCCCACCGACACCTACGCCGGAGTCTATCTTCGCCCCGCTGCCCACGCCCCGGTAAATTTGGGGATAGTTCAATTTTCTGGGGAAATTGGTTTACAACTGTCTGGGGGTCGAAAAATCTCCCACACTCTATCACCGCAGAGACGCGGAGGACGCAGAGATTTCATTTCTCGGCGCTCCGCCTCCGCGGCGGAGAGTGTTAACCGATGGCGAACCATCCCTAAACTTGAAATAAATTTATGTTGAGGAGGAGAAAATGGTGCGGAAACTCCTGCTATTTCCCCTGATCCTGATCCTCCTGGCCGGCTGCGGCCCAGTTCCCAGCCCGACCGCCGTTCCTCCAGCCTCGCCCCTACCTACTTCTACCCGACCCCCGGCCGAAGGGGTCCTCTACGTCGCCTTGATCTGGCACCAGCACCAGCCGCTCTATTACAAGGACCCGGCCACCGGCCTCTACGCCAAGCCATGGGTGCGCGTGCATGCAGCCAAAGACTATGTGGATATGGCCACGACGGTGGAACAGTACCCCAAAGTCCACGTCACCTTCAACCTCACCCCCAGCCTCCTGCGCCAACTGGACGACATCGCCGCTGGGGCCAAAGACCTCTACTGGGCTCTGACCGAGGTGCCGGCCGAGAAATTGTCTATGGAGCAAAAAGTTTTCCTGTTGCAGCGCTTCTTTGACACCAATCGTAAGGTGATCGCCCGATTCCCCCGTTACCAGGAACTCCTCCAGATGCGCGGCGAGGATTTCTCCGAAGCCGGGTTGGAGGCCACGGCGGCCCGCTGGACGGCCCAGGATTTGCGCGACCTGCAGGTCCTTTTCAACCTGGCCTGGACCGATCCCGACTGGCTGGCCCAGGAACCGCTCCTTTCCCTGGTACAAAAGGGGCGTTCCTACAGCGAGGAGGATAAGGCCGTCGTCCTGAACGAGCACCTGCGCCTGGTACGAGAGGTCGTGCCCGTTCACCGCCGCCTGCAAGAGACCGGTCAGATCGAGGTTACCATGACCCCCTACGCCCATCCCATCCTGCCCCTCCTTGTGGACACCTCCCTGGCCAAGGTGGCCCGTCCGAACCTGGACCTCCCGCGGCAGGCCTTTGTCTATGGTCGGGATGCCATCGCCCAGGTGCAGAGGGGGGTACAACTGTACCAGGAGCACCTGGGGCAACCTCCCCGGGGGATGTGGCCGGCCGAGGGCGCGGTGGCCCAGCAGATCGTTACAATGGTTTCCCAGGCCGGCCTGAAATGGATGGCCTCCGATGAGGAGGTGCTGGCCTACTCCCTGGGCCTCCCCGGCTTCACCCGAAATGCCCAGGAGACCGTCCAGGAGGCCGACATCCTCTATCGCCCCTACTATGTGAGCGATGGACGTAACCCGCCCGTGGCCATCGTCTTCCGCGACCACCTCCTCTCCGATAAGGTCAGTTTCACCTACTCCGGCAGCAAGGGCGAACTCGCCGCCCAGGATTTTATCCGGCGGCTGCACGCCATCAAGGACCGCTTGGAAGAAGAAGGTGCACCGGGGCCGCACCTGGTCAGCGTTATCCTGGACGGCGAAAATGCCTGGGAATACTATGACAACGACGGCAAGGAATTCCTCCACACCCTTTACCGCCTCCTCTCCGAGGATCCTGAACTGGTCACGGTGACCCCCTCGGAGTACCTTTCCCGCTTCCCCGACCAGCCCACCCTGGAAAACCTCTGGGCCGGCTCCTGGATCAGCCACGACTTTGCCACCTGGATCGGTGAAGAGGAGGAGAACCGGGCCTGGGAATACCTGAAGGCCGCACGGGATATGGTGCAGGAATACGTCTCCGGCAAGAAAACGGCCGACCCGGCCGCCCTCGCCCAGGCCCTGGACCTCGTCTACGCCGCCGAGGGCTCCGACTGGTTCTGGTGGTACGGGGCCGACCAAGATTCGGGGGACGACGCCTCCTTCGACCGGCAGTTCCGCAACACGCTCCGGCGCGTCTACGAGGTACTGGGGGAGACCGTCCCCGATTTCCTTTATGTCCCCATCATTGCCGAACGGCCGGCCCCGCCCAGCATCCCGCTGACGGGCCTCTTGACGCCGGTGATCGACGGCCTGGCCCCGCCCGGAGAATGGGATGCCGCCGGGTTTTATGAGGCCCCAGCCGGCTCCGACCTCCTGGGCCTCTACTACGGCCTGGACGCCGACTACCTTTACCTGCGCCTGGAGGCCTCCCAGGAATGGACGGCCATGAAGGCTGCGCTGGTGAGCCTCTACCTCTCCGTCCCCGGTGCCCCCGAGGTCAACTCCTTTTCCCTCTACGGCGCCTCTCAGGAACCGCGTACCGTCCTCGGCTTCGGGGCCGCCTACGCCCTCCTTATCTGGGCCGATGAAGAGGAGCAGGTGCACGTCGCCCTTTCCCCAGCCCTGGGCAAGAACGAGTGGGGCGAACCTCAGCCGATCACCACAACGGCCCATACCTCCCATACCCTCGAACTGGCCCTCCCCTTTGCCCGCCTGGGCCGGTTCGATGCCGGCGATGTCATTCACCTCCGAGCCGTCGTTTCCATCGCCCACACCGACACCCAGATCCTCCCGACCACCGGCGTAGCCCGTATCGTCATCCCCGACCTGGGGAAGACGACCACCGTCCTCGCCGTTGTGGACCCCGCGGGCGACGACCACGGCCCCGGTTCCTATACCTACCCTCTGGACGGCGTCTTCAAGGCCGGCTGCTTCGACCTCCTGACCTTTACCGTGGGCTATGACGAGGAAAACATCGTCTTCCGCTTCTTCATGCGCGGTCCGGTGGAAAACGTCTGGAACTCGCCCAACGGCCTTTCGGTGCAGACCTTTGACATCTACATTGACCAGGATGGACCCGGCGGTGGAGGGGCCCGATTGCTCCTGCCCGGACGCAACGCCGCCCTGGCCGAGGGCGACGGCTGGGAATATGCGATCTGGGCCGAGGGCTGGTACCCGGCCCTCTTCCAGGCCGGCCCTGACGGGAAACCCGTCCAGGTGGATGCCTCCTTCGACATCATCGCCGATCCGGTGCAGCGCAAGGTAACGATCCGGGTGCCCAAGGCCGTCCTAGGAGATACCCCGGAGAAATGGCGGTATCTGGCGGTCGTGCTGGGGCAGGAGGGGTATCCCTCGAGCGGTGTCTGGCGGGTACGCGATGTGGAGCCCCAGGCAGCGCAGTGGCGCTTCGGCGGCGGCCCGGCCGATACCAACCACACCCGCATCATAGACGTGGCCTGGCCGGCCGACCAATCCCCTACCCAGGAGGAAATGCTGGCCCGCTACACCCCCTCGCAGGAGACAAATCTGGACCTCCTGGGACCGGACGACTTCGCCCTTTTGCCGATGCGTTAGGCATTGCTCGTTAATCGCGATCGTTCGGGGTGGAGAGCATTTGGCTTCAGGAGCGTTGAACCTTCGAGGTGGAAGGCGTTCGGCTCGGCAGCAACTTCCTCTCGCTGAAGGCGAGGCCTTTCCACATACCCCCGGAGAGCAGGATATGCCTGGTATGCCAGAAAAAAGAAACGATGCCTCTGCCGCCGGCCGGCCGTCTGAACCCCCTTCCATTCCGTTGGACTCGCCGGAAGAAGCCGGGGGAAGGAAACCCGGCCCCACCTGGCGGCCCTATGTCCGCTGGAAGGAGTTGCTCCTCCTCCTGGCTACGCCGGCCCTTCTGGCCTCCGGCCTGGCCCACCTGGCTCTCCTGGACCACGGCCAAGTGCTGGGGGAGGACATCTTTCCGGCTCTGGGCGTGGGCGTGCTCCTCCTGGGGAGCAGCCTCCTCCTTTCCTTCCTCGGCTTCCGGGGCGAGCAAACCTTTCTGCCGCTGGCCGCGCTTCTCACTTCCGTCGGCCTCCTCTTCCTTACCCGGCTGGAGCCGGATCTGCCGGCCGAGTACGGGACGGTCGGTCAACGCCAGTGGCAGTGGGCCGCCCTGGGGTTGGGGGTCTACCTCCTGACGCTTCTCCTGACCCGACGCTGGGTCTGGCGCGACCGGGTGATCTCCTGGGACCTTCTCTTGAAACGCTACCGGTACATCGTCCTGTTCCTAGGCCTGGGCCTGGTCGTCGCTACGATGTACTTTGGGGTGGAGGTCAACGGAGCCCGCCTCTGGCTGCGCCTGGGCCCCCTCCAATTTCAGCCCTCGGAAGTCTTCAAGGTGGCGCTGGTCATTTTCCTGGCCGCCTATCTGGAAGATAAGCGCGACCTGGTGAACTTCCGTGGTTTCCGCTGGGGGCGTATCCCCCTGCCGCCCATCCCCTACCTCCTGCCGCTCCTCCTCATGCTGGGGCTTTCGGTGGCGGTGCTGGCCTTTCAACGCGACCTGGGGGCGGCCATGCTCACCTTCGGCATCTTCCTCTCCCTGCTTTATGTGGCAAGCTCCCGGCCGGGGTATCTCCTGGTCGGCGGGGCGGCCTTTGTCGGCGCCGTTTACGGCCTCTACCGCCTGAGTGAAGGAGTAGCCGGCCTGGCCCATGTGCGTATGCGCATCGCCATCTGGCTTTCCCCTTGGACACATGAAGCGGCCTACCAGGTGGTGCAGGGGCTGTACGCCCTGGCCGCTGGGGGGCTTTTGGGACGCGGGCTGGGACAGGGAACGCTCCATCTGATTCCGGCCGGCCATACCGACCTCATCTTCACAGCCGTCGGGGAGGAATGGGGCCTCCTGGGGACAACCGCCCTCCTCCTGTTCTATGCTCTGCTCGTTGCCCGGGGATTTTCCGTTTCCCTGCAAGCCCGGGATGGTTTCCTGCAACTCCTGGGGGTGGGGCTGTCGCTGGCCCTGGCCGTGCAGGTGCTCGTCATCGCGGCCGGAAACCTGGCCCTCATCCCGCTCACCGGCATCACCCTGCCTTTTATCAGTTACGGCGGTTCCAGCCTGCTTACCAACTCTTTCATCCTGGGCCTTCTTGCGCGCATCTCCGCCACGCGGAGTCCGTCGGGCATGGATCGTTGATCGTCCTTTCATCGGGGCACGGCCGGAGAAGTAACCGGAGATTATATCACCCAGCCCAGTCCTCCCGAGAGGAGGGCTCCGACCAGGGTGGCAAGCAGGTTCACCCCGTCGTTGGTCAGCCAGGGGAAACCGCGCACCGGCGTGGTCGGCCGGCCGCAGTGCTCCCGCCGTTCCGTCTCCTTCCCGCAGGAGGGACAACGGTAGAGGCCCTGCAAGGTGGCCCCCAGGAGGCTATCGGCCGTGCTGCCGGCCAACCCTCCAAGCAGAGCCAAAGGGACATGCGTCCAGGAGAGAGCGTTTTCCATCCCCCATTCGGCCAGGAAAAAGGTCAGCCCCAGGAAGAGGGCCCCGCCGGCCGCCGCCTTCAATCCCCAGCGGGTAATGCCGCCCGAGGTTCCGACGGCAACCGGTTGGCCGGTAGTGAGGAGGCGTGGAGGACGTGGGCTGAGCGCGCCGATCTCGGTGGCCCAGGTGTCAGCGGTGGCCGCGGCCAGCGCACCGACGAAGGCGGCCGGCCAGACCGGGAGGGGAAAGAGGGCCGAAAAGACGGCCAACAGCGCCCCCACTCCACCGTTGGCCAGGACCTGCCCCAGATCCCGCCTTCCCCCTTTGGCCTGGAGGTCGGCCAGGGGACGCTTCCGTTCTTTACGGTAGCAGGTAAGAAGGCTGGAGGAGATGAAAAAGGCCACCAGGGCCGCTCCCCAGGGCCACCCACCGAAGCCCAGGGTCAGGGTGCCTACCAGGACGGCCCCGAGCACGCCATTGGGAGACAGGCTGCCCAGGAGGCCGGCCGGGACGGCGATGCCAAGGCTGAGGAAGAAACCGCAGGCCAGGCGGAGGAGCATCAGTCCCCCATATCCAGAGGCTTTCCCAGGGGGACCGGCCAGGGCCGGCCGGCAGCCTGCCAACTTTCCTTCCATGCCTCCGGCGGGGAAAAGACCGAGTAACGCGGGTCGAAATGGACCAAGCCCAGGCGTTTTTCCATCTCGGCAAAGCGCATCCCCAGGCCGCGGGCGCTGACCCCGTAGTAGTCGGCGATGCTCCTGCGGGTGTCGCCGTAGTGTCCCAGGAGGCTGAGGGCATAGTGCACGGCAGCGGCGTAGAGGGCCGGCTTCCGGTAGGCGGGCCGGCCAAGGCGGATGAAGTCGCGCCACAACCGCACCGCCCGGACGATCTCTCGGGGGCTGAAGCCCTCTTGGTCCATCCCCAATACAAAGAGCATCTCCACATCGTCCAGTTCGCCGCAGCCTTCCAGCGCCACCCTCGAAGTACCGGCGATGAAGAGGACGGCCGGATCGGCCCGTTCCTCCCGATTCAGGAGTTCCCGGGCCTGTTCCACCGTCAGGAGGGCATCCAGGGGCGAAGGCCAAATGTCCTCCACCTGCCAGCGACGGCGAACCCGACGCAGCCGTAGGGTAACCCGTTCTTCCGCACCAGGCCGGCCTCCCTCACCTTTCACCCAACCGATCTCCAGCAGGCGAAGTGGCCCCTTCTGTCCCGGCACGGGACTGCTCCGCAGCGGGATGAAACGATCTCGCTCCAAATAGTCTTTGAGGAGCGTCAGCAAGGCTTCTTCCCCGTACAGGTCCAGAAGGATATGGGCCTCGCTTTGGGGGTACAGCCAGCGTTGCACCGTGGGGTCCTGGCGCTGCAAAGCACGGACGAATTCCTGTACCGTATCCCAGATGGCCTCGATCTCCGATTCGGCCATCGTTTCACCTCGACTTGCTCGGCTCCGGGGCCAGGATGATGGGCCTGGGAGCCGAAAACGCATCCCATCGGGTGGGGTGGGACGCGGTCGCTCCACCCCTACCTCTACCGCGCCTCGCGCAACACCCGGGCCACATCGGCCAGGAGGTCCTCGGTGCGGAAGAGGCCCTTGCGCAGAAGGAGGGCCATCTGCCCGTTCAGGCGGAACTCGTCCTCCGGGGTCAACTCCTTGGCCGTAACGACGATGATCGGGATGGAACGGGTGCGTTGGTCCCCTTTGATTCGGGCCAGGACCTCGAAGCCGTCCATCTCGGGCATCAGGAGGTCCAGGATGATCAGGTCGGGCGGGTTTTCCTGGATGGCCTGAAGGCCGTCCCGGCCGGTGGAGGCGGCAAAAACCTGATAGCCTCCCTCCTTTTCCAGGAGGCGGGTCATCCATTCCAGTGTCTCGGCATCGTCATCAATGAGCACGATGCGGCACACCGGCCGGCGCAAGCGCTCCAGGGCCGAAAGGAGCGCCTCCCGGTCGACCGGCTTGGTCAGGTAATCGGCGGCCCCCAGGCTGAAGCCGGTATCCTCGTCCTGGACAACGGAGCAGATGATCACCGGGATGTCCCGGGTGGCGCTATCCTCCTTGAGCGCCCGCAGGACGGTCCAGCCGTCCTCGCCGGGGAGGATGATATCCAGGGTGATGGCATAGGGGTGTTCCTCCCAGGCCAGGCGAAGGGCCTCGACGGCGTCGGTCGCGCCGATCACCTGGTAGCCCTGATCTTCCAGGTAGCGGCGGAAGAGGGAGATCACATCGGGGTCGTCGTCCACCACCAGGACGGTGCGGCCGGGAGGGGCTGCCGCTTGCTCCTCCGCAATCTCGGCCGGGAGGGGACGGAGAAGGCCCATCGCCGGCAGAGTGAAGGAGAAGGTCGATCCCTGGCCCGGTTCGCTTTCCACCCAAATGCGTCCGCCGTGCATCTCGACAAAGCGCCGGCTGATCGTCAGGCCCAGGCCGGTTCCGGCGGCCCGTCGTTCGAGGGCTCTGCCTACCTGCCGGAACGGCTCGAAGACCTTGGGCAGGTCCTGGGGGGCGATGCCGATGCCGGTGTCGCGGACGCTGATGACGATTTCGTCTTCCTGCGGCCTGGCGCTCACCGTAATGGAACCCCGGTCGGTATATTTGATGGCGTTGCTGACCAGGTTCAGGATGATCTGGCGTACGCGGGTGGGGTCGGCATAGGCCGGCGGCAGGTCGGGAGGGACTTTTTCCACAAGTTCCAACGGCTTGCCCTCCACGAGCGGCCGGCAGGTATCGAGGATGCCGCGCACCAGCGGGGCGAGTTCCACCGGCTCTTTGCAGAGTTCCATATGGCCGGCCTCGATCTTGGAAAGGTCCAGGATGTCGTTGATCAGTTGAAGGAGGTGCACGCCGCTGTTATGGATGGCGGTGAGGTCAGTACGCTGAAGTTCGGTGAGGGGGCCGTCAATCCCGTTGAGGATGACGCGGGAAAAACCGATGATCGAATTCAGCGGGGTGCGAAGTTCATGGCTCATATTGGCCAGGAACTCGCTCTTCAGGCGGTCGGCCTCGGTGGCCCGGCGGAGCGCCACTTCCAGTTGTTCGGAGCGTTCCTGAAGTTCCCGAGTGCGCTGGGCGACCATCTCTTCCAGGGAGCGGCTGTAGCGGGCCAATTCCTCCTGGGCCTGCTGGATACGCCGGTGGGCTTCTTCCAAAGAGAGGAGGCGCTGGCGCAGTTCGCTGTAGAGTTGCACGTTCTCAATGGCCTGGGCAGCCTGATGGGCAAAGATTTCCAGAGCATAGAGCGATTCAGGCTGTGGCCGGCGGCCGTCCGCCGGGTCGTCCACCGAAATCACACCGATCAGTTCGCCGCGCCGGCCGAAGAGCGGCACCAGGAGGATATCGTCGGGGTGCCAGGCGTCGGGGCCGGTGCGGCGGGGGCGGAGGAGGGGACGGTAGCCGTGGGGCGGCAAGGGAAGGCCGCTATCGTGGCGCACCAGGTAGCAACGCCCGGCGCGGAAGCGGTCGTCGAAGTAGCGCAAAATCTCCTGCTGAGGGACGTGCTCTTCCCGCAGGCGGGCGAAGACCTCGGTCGGGAGGCCGGCCGAGGCCCGCCGGATAAAGGCCCCTTCGGCCTCGTTATAAAGGCTCAGGAGGACGGCGTTAAAGCCCAGGCTTTCCCGCACGGCCTGGGCAATGCGGGAAAGGAGGAGGTCCAGGTCCAGATCGGTGCGCAACGTCTCACTGACGCGCAGGATCTGGGCCAATTGCTCGGCCCGCTGCTCCAGGAGGCGGTTCAGACGCTGCCCCTGGACGTAGCGGTGGATGGCGTAACTGGCGATCAGGACGGGGACGAAAGAAAGGCCCACCCCGACCAGGCCGTAGATGGGGTAGGTCACGAGCATCAAGAGGCCTAGAGGAGCGGTCAGAAGGTGAATGGCCGTTTCGGTAGTCAGGGTGGTGATGAAACGCTTTCGGCTGTAATAACCGCTCAGGCGGTTGTAGAGTTGGTCCACCAGGATGGCGTTGACGGCTTTGAAAACCAGGAGGGCGAAGAGGTAAGCGCCCAAGGCCGGCCAGGGCGGCGGGATGGGCGGAGATAGGGGAATGAGGGTATGGTAGACCTCCCCGGCCAGGGCATAACCGATGATTCGCTGGGCGAGGCTAAAGGGGAGGACTCCAGGGGAGAAAGGATACTCCCGCCGGGCGATGCGGACCACCCGCTGGAGGAGGGCGGCCAGGGCGCCGAGGAGGGCGCCAGCCATTGGGGTAAAGAGGACGGCGGCCGGAACAGCCACGACCATACCGTAGACGATCCAGGCCCCGTTCGGCAGTTCTACCGTCAGGAATTCGGCCGTGAGGGCCAGGGCCAGGAAGAAGAAAAAGGTCCCCAGGTCCGGGTAATGCACCGTAGGCCACAGGAGGATCACCATCACCAGAGCGATGGCGACGAACAGCCCCATATAAAGCCAACGCCAGCGTTCTCTTGCCGTCATCGAATCCTCCCCGGGGGCGGTCGGCCCGACTTTCCATCCCTCTCCCCGGCTATGTCACCCAAGGCTATTTTACCACAGTCGGCGGCGGTCTTCAACCGAGCCGCTCTTTGAGGACCCGTGCCAGGGCCCGGCCGATGCCGGGGACGGCGGCTACCTCTTCCTCCGAGGCGGCCCGGATGACGGCCAGGCTGCCAAACTTTTTCAAAAGGGCGGCCCGTCGGCGAGGGCCGATGCCGGGGATGTCCTCCAGGGCGGAGTGAAGGCCCTTCCGTCGTTCGCGGCGGTGGTAGGTGATGGCGAAGCGGTGGGCCTCGTCGCGCAGGCGCTGGAGGAGGTAGAGGGCTACCGAGTTGCGGGGGAGGAGGAGCGGCTCCGGCCGGCCGGGCCGGTAAAGGGCCTCTTCCTTCTTGGCCAGCCCGATAAGCGGGATTTCCAGCCCGGCTTCGCCCAGGACCTCCTGCGCCGCCCCTACTTGCCCCGCGCCTCCGTCCACCAGCACCAGGTCGGGGAGTTCTTCCCAACCTTCCCCCTCTTTCCCCGAAGCGCCGGCCCGCCGGAAGCGCCGGCGCAGCACCTCGGCGAGCATAGCCGGGTCGTCCTGCCCTTCGACGGTGCGGATGCGGAAGCGACGGTAGTCGCTCCGCCGGGGCGCTCCGTCCACAAAGACGACCATGCTGCCCACCGCTGCCTGCCCCTGGAGGGTGGAGATGTCATAGCCCTCGATGCGTCGGGGCAGGGCGGGAAGCCCAAGAACCTCGCGCAGTTCGGCCAGTGCCCCGGCCTGGCGTTGCCGTTCGCTCAGCCACTTCAGGCGCATCTGCTCCAGCGTCTCGCGGGCGTTGCGGGCCACCATCTCCACCAGCCGGCGCTTTTCCCCACGCCGGGGAATGAGCAGCCGCACCGACCCCCCGCGCTTTTGCCCCAGCCATTCGGCGATCACCTTCGGCTCGGCCACCGGGTGTTGCAGGAGCAGGACGGGAGGAATCTGAGGAGCACGGCCATAGAACTGGGTAACAAAGGCGGTCATTACCTGGACGGAATCTTCTTCCCCGGTGCCCTGGAGGAAGAAGGGCTCGTTGCCGATGAGCCGGCCGCGACGGATGAAAAAGACCTGAACGCAGGTTTCGCCCTCATCGCGGGCGAAGGCGATGACGTCCTCGTCCTCCATCCGGGGGGAGACGACCTTCTGATGTTCCAGAACCCGCTCCAGGTCCTGCAATTGGTCGCGGAGGGCGGCAGCGCGTTCGAACTGGAGGCGTTCGGCGGCCTGTTCCATTTCCCGGCGCACCATACGGAGAATTTGTTCACCTCGTCCCTCCAGAAAGAGGAGGACCTGGCGGATGGCCCGGCCATAGGCCTGGGGGTCGGCATAGCCCACGCAGGGGGCCAGGCAGCGGCCGATGTGATAGTCCAGGCAGGGCCGTTTGCGCCGGCCGTCGATCTTTTCGTCGCAACCCCGGTAGGGGAAGAGTTTTTTGAGCAGGCGCAGGGTACGATCTACCGAGCCGGCGCTGGAAAAGGGGCCGAAGTAGCGGGCTCCATCGTTTTCCAGACGGCGGGTCTTCAGGACGCGGGGCCATTCCTCGTTGACGGTTACCTTGATGAAAGGGTAACCCTTGTCGTCGCGCAGGCGGATGTTGTAGCGAGGGCGATGCTCCTTGATGAGGTTATTTTCCAGGATGAGGGCTTCCAGTTCGCCGTCGGTGAGGAGGACTTCAAAGTCGGCGACGCGGGCGACCATCTCCCGGGTTTTTTGGGGAAGGCCGGCCGGCGCGCCGAAGTAGGAGCGCACCCGATCCCGCAGGTTGACCGATTTTCCGACATACAGGACCTTCCCGGCGGCGTCCCGGAAGAGGTAGACGCCGGGAAGGTCGGGCAAGGCCCGCAGACGTTCTTCCAGTTCGGCCGGCGCAGCCATCTGTGAACCCCCACCGCCAGATAACTGTATTATACCGAAGTCGGGGCCGGCGGGCAACTGGGCAAGCGAAGTGCCTTGCACTCCTCAAGGGAGTGTAGTACAATACTCAAGGGAATACGGATGGCATTCATCCGTTTGTTGAAGTATACCTTTCGCCGGCGTCTTTGGCACCGGCCGTCGAACGGCCAAGAGGTTGAAGAATGGCCCAACAGGGCGATCTGGAAAACTTTCCTTTGATGTCTTTTGACGACGACTTTTTCGAACCGGAGGGCGAAGAAGAGGAGGGCGTCGTCCTGGAGCGGCCCGTGGTGCCGCTCCTGGACACGGTGATCTTCCCCCATATGGTTTCCCCCCTCTTCGTCGGGAGAGAACCCTCGCTACAGGCCCTGGAGGAGGCCCTGTCCACCGACCGCGCCATCGTCCTGGTGGCTCAGCGCGAACCGGTGGAGGAAGATGTCACCCCTGACCTCCTCTACCCGGTGGGTACAGAGGCGGTCATCGGCCGTATCCTGCGCATGCCCGATGGTTCGACCAGCATGCTGGTGCAGGGCCAGCGGCGGGTCAGGATCCTCGACTTTGTCCAAGAGAGGCCTTACCTCCGGGCCCGGGTAACGCCGCTCTACGAGGAGGAACCGGAGGGGGAGGAAGATACGCTCGCCACCGAAGCGCTGATGCGGGCCTCCCTGGCCCTCTTTGAAAAGGTGGTCAAGTTCAGCCGCAACATCCCCGACGACGCCTACGTCGCCGCCCTCAACATTGACGAGCCCGGAGACCTGGCCGACTTTATCGCCTCGACGGTGCAGTTCCCACTGGAAAAACGCCAGGACATCCTGGAGGCGATGTCCCCGATCGAGCGGCTGCAGAAACTGAGCATCCTCCTGGCCCAGGAACTGGACGTCCTGGAACTGGAGAACAAGATCCATACCGAGGTACAGAAGGAAGTAGACCGCAGCCAGCGCGAATATTTCCTGCGGGAACAGATGAAGGCCATCCAGCGGGAGTTGGGGCAGGAAGACCCCCTGGCCCAGGAAGTGAACGAACTGCGCGAGAAAATCGCCCAGCGCAACATGCCGCCGGCCGCCCAGAAGAAAGCCGAGGAGGAACTGGCCCGCCTCTCCCTCATGTCCATCGCCGCGCCCGAGGTGGCTGTGATCCGCACCTACTTGGACTGGCTTATCGCCCTTCCCTGGACGGAGATGACCGAGGACAATCTCGACCTGGCCGAGGCGGCCCAGGTGCTGGAGCGCAACCACTACGGCCTGCCCAAGGTCAAAGAACGCATCCTCGAATTTATGGCGGTGCGCAAACTGGCCCCGGAGAAGATGAAGAGCCCCATCCTCTGCTTCATCGGGCCGCCTGGCGTGGGCAAGACCTCCCTGGGGCGTTCCATCGCCGAGGCGCTGGGTCGCAAATTCGTGCGCATCTCCCTGGGCGGCGTGCACGACGAGGCCGAAATCCGTGGCCACCGCCGTACTTACGTCGGCGCTCTGCCCGGGCGCATCCTCCAGACCATGCGCCAGGCCGGCACGATCAACCCCGTCTTTATGATGGACGAAATTGACAAAATCGGCAGCGACTTCCGCGGCGACCCGGCGGCTGCCCTTCTGGAAGTGCTCGACCCGGAGTTGAACTCGGAGTTCTCCGACCACTACCTGGAGGTGCCCTACGACCTCTCCCACGTGCTCTTTATCACCACGGGCAACCTGG
The DNA here is from genome assembly GCA_036172265.1 of Chloroflexia bacterium. Classification (GTDB taxonomy): domain Bacteria; phylum Chloroflexota; class Chloroflexia; order DTKN01; family DTKN01; genus JASFBA01. Next base: position 30,708 of record JASFBA010000067.1, on the reverse strand, counting down.
TGGACCCCGTCCCGCCGGCGCTGCGCGACCGTATGGAGATCATCGAAATCCCCGGCTACACGGAAGACGAAAAACTGGAGATCGCCCGGCGCTTCCTGGTGCCCAAGCAATTGGAGCAACACGGCCTTTCGCCGGAGCAACTTACTTTCAGCGAAGAGGCCCTCCTGCGCATCATCCGCTTCTATACCTACGAGGCCGGCGTGCGAAACTTGGAACGCGGGATCGGCTCCATCTGCCGCAAGGTGGCCCGGATGGCGGCCGAGGGCCGTCGTCCCCCACACACGATTCGTGCCTCCTCCCTGCACCGCTTCCTGGGCCCCCCGCGTTTCTTCTACGGGCAAGCCGAGGAAGAGGACCAGGTAGGGGTGGCTACCGGAGTGGCGGTAACCGAGGCCGGCGGTGATATTATGTCAATAGAAGTCACCGTGATGGAGGGCAAGGGCAACCTGATTTTGACCGGTTCCCTGGGGGAGGTGATGCAGGAATCGGCCCAAGCCGCCCTGAGTTATGCCCGGGCCAACGCCGCCCGCCTGGGCATCTCTCCCAAGACCTTTGAACAGACGGATATCCACATCCACATCCCCGAAGGAGCCGTGCCCAAGGACGGCCCCTCGGCCGGAGTGGCCATCGCCACGGCCCTGATCTCGGCCCTCTCCCAGCGTCCGGTGCGCCGCGACATCGTCCTGACCGGGGAGATCACCCTGCGCGGCCGTATCCTGCCGATCGGCGGGGTAAAGGAGAAGGCGCTGGCCGCCCACCGCGCCGGCATCCGCACCTTCCTCTTGCCCAAGAAAAACCGGCCGGACCTGGAGGAAGTGCCGCGCAACATCCTGCGCCACCTGAACGTGGTGATGGTCGAACGGATGGACGAGGTGTTGCCCCTGGCCTTCCGGGACGGCTACGTCCAGCCGGCCTGAGGTGGCCCGATGAATTTGGAGGACCTCCTGGAGCAGGCCTGGCAGGTTCGGAAAACCCATTTCCCCCCGCTCCTGGGAGCCGACGACCTCCAGAGGACCCGGGCCATCAGCCTGACCGGGAACAACTGTGCGCTGGACTGCGCTCACTGCGGCCGGCACTATCTGGAGGCCATGTTGCCCATTGCCGGCCTTTTCCCCCACGACCCCCGTCTGGACGGCGCTTCCAGTCTGCTCATCTCCGGCGGATGCGACCGGCAGGGGCGTGTCCCCTTCCGGCCCCACCTGGAGGAGATCCGGGCACTGCGTCCAGGCCGGCGGTTGAACTGGCACGTCGGGCTGGTGGGAGAAAAGGAAGCGGCGGCCCTGGAGGGTGTGGCCGATGCCGTCTCCTTCGACCTGGTGGGGGATGACGATACCATCGCCGAGGTCTACGGCCTGAATGCCACAGTGGAGGATTACCGGCGGACCTACCGCCTGTTGCGACGTTCTCTCCTGGTCGTGCCCCATATCACCATCGGTCTGCGCAGGGGACGGCTTTCCGGAGAACGGGCCGCCCTGGACCTTTTGCAGGAAGAAGGGGCCGAAGCCATCGTTTTCCTGGTCTTTATCCCCACCCCGGGAACGCGCTATGCCGGCTGTGCGCCGCCGCCGCTTGGGGAGGTGGCCGGCCTGCTGGCCGAGGCCCGCCTGGCCTTTCCCACCATCCCCCTTCTCCTGGGGTGTATGCGGCCGGGAGGAGCCTACCGCCGGGCGCTGGATTCCCTGGCGGTACGGGCCGGCATCAACCGCATCGTCAAGCCCCACCCTACTGCCCTGGAATTGGCTTCTCATCTAGGGCTACGGGTGGAGGCCGGCCGGGAGTGCTGCGTGCTGGCCCTCACCCCCTCTCCCGCGAAGCAGGAGAGGGGGAGGGGGGCAGGGGGGTAGGGGTGAGGATGAGGGTCTCCGCCGGCACGGAGGCAGTGCTCGGCCTGCGCCGGCGCCCGATGGAAGCCGCCCCCACCACGGCCTACCTCATGCTTGATGGTGGCGGCTGCGCTATGGCCTGTGCCTTCTGCGCCCAGGCCCGCGACAGCCACGCCCGTGCCGACGCCCTCTCCCGCATCGTCTGGCCGGCCCACCCGCTCGAGGAGGTGCTCTCGGCGCTGGAGACATCCCCTTCTGGACTGGAACGCATCTGTCTCCAGGTGACGCTCCACCGGGGGGCCGGGAAGCGAGTGCGGGAAATCCTCCGGGCCCTCCGAACCTCTACCTCCCTGCCCGTCTCGGTGGCCATCCGGCCCCGCGACCTGGGAGAACTGGAAGAACTCCTGGCCTGCGGGGTAGAGGTAGTGGGGTTAGGGCTGGACTGCGCCGGAGAGCGGGTGTACCGTCGGGTCAAGGGGGCCGGCTGGCTTTCGATGCGCCGGCTGGTGGAAGAGGGCTGCCGACGTTTCCCCGGGCGGGTACGGGTACATCTGATGGTCGGGCTGGGCGAGACGGAGGAAGAGTGCTGCGCCATGATGCAGCAGGTCTACGATTGGGGCGGCGCGGTGAGCCTTTTCGCCTTCACTCCGGTGCGGGGCACCCGGCTGGAGGGACATCCGCCGCCGCCTCTGGGGACGTACCGCCGGATGCAGGTGGCCCGTTATTTGATCGAACGGGGACTGGCGCGCTTCGAACAGTTCCGCTTTTCCGAGGGGCGGCTTATTTCCTTCGGCCGGCCAGACCTCCCCGTGCTCCTGGCCGATGGCCGAGCCTTTCGCACCTCCGGCTGTCCGGGTTGTAACCGCCCCTTTTACAACGAACGCCCCGGGGGAACGATGTACAACTACCCCCGGCCGCTGCGTCCGGAGGAAATCGAGCGGGCGATCCAGGACCTGGACCTTTCGCCCGAGGAGGTAAAATGAGCCGGGAAGTCCTGCTGGCCCTCCTGGAGGCATTGGAAAAGGAAGAGAGCGTCGCCCAGGTTACGGTGGTAGAGGTCAAGGGGGCCTCGCCGGCCCCGCTGGGGGCCAAGATGCTGGTCTGGCCGGACGGCCGAACTTTTGGCACGGTGGGCGGTGGAGCGCTGGAAGAACGGGCCGTATCCGAAGCGCGGGCCGCCCTGGCCGAAGGGCGCTCACGGCTCTGCCACTATGCCCTGCGGGAGGAAGGTCAGGATGCGGTGGGCATGCTTTGTGGGGGAGACGTGCGCATCTTCATCGAGGTCCATCGGCCGGCCCCCCTCCTCCTTCTGGTCGGCGGCGGGCATGTGGGCCGGCCGCTGGCAGAGATGGCCCGGATGGTGGGCTTCCGGGTCGAGGTAGTGGACGTGGACCCGAAACGCCGTTCGGTGGAGTCGGTGGAGCAGGTGCCCATCTCCGAAGGCACCTATGTCGTCATTATGACCGGCGATGCCGCCGCCGACGAGGCCGCCCTGCGCTACGTGGTGGAAAAGCCGGCCGCCTACATCGGCCTGATCGGCAGCCGGCGGAAGGTGCACCTCATCTTCGAGCATCTGCGGCAGGCCGGTGTCTCGGAGGAGGCACTGGCGCGGGTACATGCGCCCATCGGTCTGGACCTGGGAGGACGGGCTCCGGCCGAGATTGCCCTGGCGGTAGTGGCGGAGATGGTAGCGGTGCGTTACGGAGGGAGCGGCCGGCCGCTGAGTGCAGCCTAGGGCGAGCGGTTCAGAACCCACCCCTACGCAACCGAACCCGCCGCTTCAACGGGGCGGAAAAGCGGGCCAAAACCACCGCCAGGTAGATAGTTATCACAATTTCAGGTTTTGGAATGCCGAAGGGGGGATTCGAACCCCCACGGGGTTGCCCCCAGCGGATTTTAAGTCCGCGGCGTCTGCCGGTTCCGCCACTTCGGCCTACAAAGGCCCGGTCCCTGTCCCCAACAAAACAGGGGGGCCGACCGGCCCCCCTCTGCCAGGAGCGGAAGACGGGATTCGAACCCGCGACCATCTGCTTGGCAAGCAGACGCTCTACCAGGCTGAGCTACTTCCGCCCCTAGGTGCCGCAGGTCGGAATCGAACCGACGACCCTGTGATTTTCAGTCACATGCTCTACCAACTGAGCTACCGCGGCATCCTCTGGTGGGCGATACAGGGCTCGAACCTGTGAACCTCCTCGGTGTAAGCGAGGCGCTCTTCCAACTGAGCTAATCGCCCATCGCGCCGAGGGGCCGGCCCTCTTCTTCGCCCAGAAACAGTGCCGAAGGCGGGATTTGAACCCGCACGAGGGAACACCCCTCACTAGGCCCTCAACCTAGCGCGTCTGCCAAGTTCCGCCACCTCGGCCTACACATTTTATTATACCCAACATCCGCCATTTTGTCAAATCGGCTGAAAATCCCCTCACCTCCGAACCAGGCGCTCCAGAATAAGTACTGCCGCCTCCTTGTCCAGCGGCTGGTTGCCGCTGCCGCACTTGGGGCTGTGGATGCAACTGGGACAACCGTCCTCACACGGACAGTCACGCACCACCTCCAGCGTCGCCTGCCAGACCTCGTCCAGGAGGCCAAAGCCTCGCTCGGCAATGCCCACTCCTCCCGGCACGGCGTCGTACATAAAGACCTGCGCCCGCCCGGTGTCCGGATGCCGGGGCGTGGAAAGCCCGCCGATGTCCAGCCGGTCGCACATCGCAAAGAGCGGGAGGAGGCCGATGGCAGCATGCTCTACCGCGTGTAACCCCCCGGCCAAGTCCAGCTCTCGCTCCGCAACCTCCCGACAGATCTCCTCGGGTATATCAAACCAAACCCCCACCGTGTCAAAGGTCTGCGGCGGCATATCCAGCGGAATTTCCTCGAGCACCCGCTCTCCGGAGTGAGCGATCTTCCGGTAGGCGATGACCTGCTGGGTCACCCGCACCGCCCCCAGATAGGCCCGACTGCGCCCCAGTTGCCGGTGCTGCACCGAACGGAGGATGTGCAGGTCGGTCCGGTCGAGGGGCTGGGTGTAATAGTGCACCTCCACCCGGCGCAGATGAGCCACTCCGCCGGCCAGGTTCAACCGGACGACGCGGTAACTTTCCCCCTGGTGTAGGTAGATAGCACCGGGATGGACCCGGTAGGGTGCGGTGACGGCCTCGATCGTCTCCAGGAGACCGCCTTCTTCGTCCAGGAGGTCCAGGCTCTCGGCAGAGGTGGCCCGGATGTCCACTTCCTCGGCTGGATAACGGGAACGACCGGTGTAGTACCAGCGTTCGCCGCGAGGGGCCAGTTTGCCCTCCTCGGCCAATTCCCAGGCCGTCCGATGCAGAGCCGGGCCGAAGACGGCTTCGTCTTCCGGACTAAGGGGCAGTTCGAAGGCGGCACAGGTCAGCTGCTCGGCCAGGACATAGGGGTTGGCCGGATCGCAGCGGGCCTGTTCATGCGGCCGGCCAAAGAGGTCGTGCGGGTGCCGGGCAAAGTACTGGTCCAGCGGGTTATCGGCGGTTACCAGGAAGGTGAGGGCGTGACCCCGACTGCGCCCGCTCCGGCCGGCCTGCTGCCAGGTGGAGGCGATCGTCCCCGGATAGCCGTTCAGAACGGTGGCATCCAGGTCCCCCACGTCAATGCCCAGTTCCAGCGCGTTCGTCGCCGTAACTCCCAGGAGTTTCCCATGGAAGAGGGCCTGTTCGATCTCCCGACGCTCCTCCGGCAGGTAGCCGGCCCGGTAGGCCCGGACGCGTTCGGCCCGTTCCGGTGCGCTGCGGGCAAGTTCCTCCCGGGCCAGGCGCAGGACAAGTTCGGCTACGGCCCGGGCGCGTGAGAAAGCGATGGTACGGATGCCAAAGCGCACCAGTTCGGTGAAGAGAAAGGCCGCCTCCGCCGTCGCCGAACGGCGCTCGCCGGTGGCTTCCGAAAGGAGCGGCGGGTTCCAGAGGACAAAGTCGCGGCTGCCAGCCGGCGCGCCGTCCTGATCCACGACTTGGACGGGCAACCCCGTAAGCATCTGCAGGTGTTCCCCGGGATTGGCCATCGTGGCCGAGGCGGCGATGAAGGTAGGGGCGCTTCCGTAAAAGGCGCACAGCCGGCGCAGCCGGCGCAGGATGCCGGCCACATGGGAGCCGAAAATGCCCCGGTAGACGTGGGCTTCGTCCACAACGACGTAGCGCAGCCCGGCCAGGAAGCGCTGCCAGAGGGTATGGTTGGGCAGGATGCCCAGGTGCAGCATATCCGGATTGGTCAGGAGAATCTGTGCCTGCCGTCGCAGCCGTCCCCGCAGTTGCAAAGGCGTGTCCCCATCATAAGTGCCGAAACGAATCGGCTCGGGCAATTTTTCCCCCAGTTCTCTCAGGGCGCGCATCTGGTCCTGGGCCAGAGCCTTGGTGGGGAAAAGGTAAAGGGCGCGGGCCCCCGGCTCGGAGAGAAGGGTATCCAGGACGGGCAGATTGTAGCAAAGCGTCTTGCCGCTGGCGCTCGGAGTGGAAACGACGACGTGCCGGCCGTTCCGGGCCAGGGAAATGGCCTCAGCCTGGTGGGTATAGAGGCTGGCGATGCCCAGGGCGGCCAGGGCCTCCTCCAGCGCCGGGTGCAGGGGGACGTCCAGCCGGCTATAACGTGCCGGCCGGGCCGGCAGACGCTCGACGTGCACGATCTGCCCCCGGTAGGCCGGATGGCGTCGCAAATAGTCCAGGAAGGCGTGGGTCTCCATTTTCACCTGGGCCGGTCGGTTTCAAACCGACCTACGGATAGATGCAATTTCTTCGCTCACCGAACGGAAAAGTATTCCCCAGCGCCTCGGCCAGCACCAGGAGGACAAAGACCGGCAGCGAAAGCATCCTTCGCCAGCGCCAGGGCTGGCGGAAGAGGCGATAGAGCCATTCCAGACCGCAGCGGCGCATCCAGGCCGGTGCCCGACGCACCCGTCCGGAGATATAGTCCAGCGTTCCTCCGACGCCGATGCCCACGGCCACATCGAGCCGGGGAAGGTTTCTCTTCAGCCACAGGTCCTGGCGGGGTGCGCCATAGGCTACAAGCAGGATGTGCGGGGAGGCGGCCCGGATGCGCGCCCCGATTTCCTCCTCCTCGGCCGGATCTGGTGAGCCGGCATACGTTCCGGCAATGGCCAGGGTCGGATACTTTTCCTTCAGCCGGCCGGCCGCCTCCTCGGCCACGCCGGGAGCCGCCCCCAGGAGGAAGAGGCGGTAGCCCCGTTCAGCAGCCCGCTCTGCCAGGTGCAGGGTCAGTTCGACGCCGGGCACGCGCCCCCGGAAGGGACAACCCAGCAGCCGACCGGCCCAGAGGATGCCTACCCCGTCCGGCACGGCCAGGTCGGCCTCGTTCAACACCTGGCGGAAGGCCGGGTTGCGCCGGGCCTCCATGACAAACTCCGGGTTGACCGTGACCACCTGGTGCGGGCCGCCTTCCCGGATAAAGTGTTCCACCAGAACCGCCGCCTCCTCCTCGGTTACGTCGTGGATGCCCACCCCCAGGATGGAAAACCGTGGCGGTTTCCGAAGGGTCTCCACCACTTTCTCCGCTAACGGGCCATGCCTATCTGCTCCAGAAGCGCCTGGACCGAGGGAAAACCTTCCAGGTTGGTATGGGGCAGGAAGAGGGCCGAGGTGTATTCGTGCATGAAACGGTTATCGGCCGAAAGTTCCAGGTAGGTCATCTTGGAAGCGATCTGGGCGGCCACCTCCCGCATCTCCCGACAGAGGAGGGTCTGATAGGCCCCCAGGAGAGAGGTGTTGCCCAGGTAACGGAAACGGGACCAGGGCAAGTCGGGTAGGAGGCCGATCTGGATGGCCTTCTCCAGGTTGATGTACTGACCAAAACTTCCGGCGATGAGAATCTGTTCGACCATGGAGAAGTCGAGTTCCAGGCTTTTGAGGAGGATGGAGAAGCCGGCGTAGATGGCCCCTTTGGCCCGGATAAGGTTGTTGATGTCCACCTCGGTGAGGACGATATCCGGCCGGCCGTCCTCGCCCCAGGCCAGGACGTACTCGACCCCGTGTTCCCCATGCCGGATGCGTGGGGTAGAGAGGTCACGGCGGATACGGCCGGCCTTGTCCACCACTCCGGTCACCACCATCTCGGCCAAGGCCGAAATAAGCCCGGAGCCGCAGATGCCCCGGGGCGGCCCGCCCCCGATCACCCGGCAGGTCGGCTCCAGGGTGCGGCCGTCAATGATGACCTCGTCAATGGCCCCCTCGGTGGCACGCATCCCGCAGCGTACCCCGGCCCCCTCGAAGGCCGGGCCAGCCGAGCAAGCACAGGCGATAAGCCAGTCGCTGTTCCCCAAGACAATTTCGCCATTGGTGCCCACGTCAATGAAGAGAGTCAGGAGGTCGGTCCGGTACATCCCCGAACTGAGCACGCCGGCGACGATGTCCCCGCCCACATAGGCTCCCACACTTGGGGCACAGTAGACCGGAGCGTTCGGGTTGATGACCAGGCCGATCTCGTCGGCGGTAAAGACCGGGAAGCGGGTGATCGTCGGCAGGTAGGGCTCTTCGCGGATATACTTGGGGTTGATGCCCAGGAAGAGTTGGGTCATCGTGGTGTTCCCTGCCGCCGAAAGGGCCTGGATTTCCCGCAGTTCCACCTTTTGCCGGCGGGCCACCTCGACCAGCAGGCCGTTGATCGTCTTCAGGACCAACCGCTGCAGGTGGGCCAGGCCTCCTTCCTTTTGGGAATAGATAATGCGCGAAATAATGTCTTCCCCCCGGGCGATCTGGGCATTGTAGGCCGATTCGCTGTCCAGCACTTCCCCGGTGGTCATATCCACTAGGAAGAGTTTCACCGTGGTCGTGCCGATGTCCACCGCCGCTCCGTAGATGCGTTCTACCTGTTGTCCCGGAAGGACGTCCACCAGGCGATAACTCCCGTCCTGGGGTTCCAGGACGGCGGTAACCCGCCAGTCATGGGCCCGCAGGCGCTGAGGGAGGACCTGGAGAAGGGGGAGGCCGATTTCCACCTCCGTTACCCCGTGCTGGCGCAAGAGGGAACGCCGCAGGCGGTCAAAGTCGTTGGTGTTATCCAAGAGGGATGGGGGGGCGCATTCGACGTACAGGGCGCGCAGGGTAGGAGAATGTTTCCAATCACAATAAGGGGTCAGCGCCCGGTAGTCGGCGACGCCGGCACCGGAGATGACCCGTTCCAGACGTAGTTCCTCCGGCAGGAGGACGGTGGTCGGGCCGAGAAGCCGGGCCTGGCAGGCCAGGACATAGCCCTGGGCCCGGTCCTCCTCGGGGAGATGGGCGTTGGGCGGCTGATCCACCTGTCCATCCCGAAGTTGGATGCGGCAGCGACCGCAGCGTCCCTGTCCGCCGCAAGGGGCCGGAAGTTCCAGCCCCACCTTCAACGCCGCTTCCAAGATGGTCGTCCCCGCGGGAACCTCGGCCACCTTATTTTGCGGCAAAAAAGTTACCATAACCGTCATCCGTGCCTCCGCCAAGTTCATCCGGAACGGCGATCGACCCGCGGCCTTACTATACCACAGGGGAGAAAAAGGCGTCAAGCCGGGCGACATCGCGGGTCGGGGAGGCCTGTTTTGGATAGAGCCGTAGGGGCGGGGCGGCCCTAGATATGCCACCCATGTGTTGGCTCTCACTTGACCCGGCCGACTCTTGTGGTAAAATCAAAAATATAGGAGCACTCCCGGCGTTCTTACAGGAGGAAAACGATGGGCATCAAGGAATACGGTCTAGTACAGGTAGATCCCTACCGTTGGGATATCCCGAAAAGTGGGGATATGCGCGTGCCGGTGCGTATTTTTGCCGACCGACGCCTGATGGAACAGATTGCCCAGGACAGGAGCCCGGAGCAGGCCCGGAATGTGGCCACCATGCCCGGCATCGTCGGTCGTTCGCTGGCCATGCCCGACATGCACTGGGGCTACGGCTTTCCCATCGGCGGGGTTGCGGCGTTCGACCCGGAGAAAGGTGGGGTGATTTCGCCTGGCGGTGTGGGTTATGACATTAATTGCGGTATCCGCCTGGTGCGAAGCAACCTTACCCTTGCCGAGGTCGAGGGCAAGATACGCGACCTGGTGGCCCAGTTGCATCGGGATGTGCCGGCCGGGGTGGGCTCCCGGGGCGACATCATCTCCGACCTGGCCCGGGCCCGCGGGGCACTGGTCAAAGGGGCGCAGTGGGCCATCGAACAGGGCTACGGGTGGCCCGAGGATGCCGAGCACTGCGAGGAAAACGGGGCTTTGCCCGGGGCCGATCCGGAGGTGGCCCGGCGCTACAGCCCCCGGGCTTTTGAACGGGGCCGCAACCAGTTGGGCACGCTGGGTTCGGGCAACCACTTTCTGGAAATCAGTGTGGTGGATGAGGTCTTTGACCCGGCCACAGCGGAGGCGTTTGGCCTCTTCCAGGGGCAGATCGTGCTCCAGATCCATTCCGGTTCCCGCGGCTTCGGCCATCAGATCTGCGACGACTTCCTGAAGGTGCTGGGTGAAGCGGTACGCAAATACAACATCTCCCTCCCCGACCGGCAACTGGCCTGCGCGCCGGTCAACTCGCCGGAGGGGCAGGCCTACTTTTCCTCGATGGCCTGCGCCGCCAACTATGCCTGGGCCAACCGCCAGTGCCTGACCCACCTGGCCCGACAGGCTCTGGCCCATACCCTCAAGAGCACTCCGGAGCAACTCGGGCTGCGCCTGGTCTATGACGTGGCCCATAACATTGCCAAGATGGAGAGGCACCAGGTGGACGGCCAGGAACGGCTGCTTTGCGTGCACCGTAAAGGAGCCACGCGGGCCTTCCCGGCCGGCCGGCCGGAACTCCCCCGCGCCTACCGCGAGGTGGGCCAGCCGGTGCTGGTTCCCGGCGACATGGGCCGGGCCTCCTACGTCCTGGTGGGTTTGCCGCAGGCGCTGGAGGAGACCTGGGGCAGCAGTTGCCACGGGGCCGGCCGTGTCCTCAGCCGGGCGGCGGCCATCAAGCGCGGCCAGGGCCGCAACATCCGCAAGGAACTGGAGGCCAAGGGCATCATCGTGATGTCCACGGAGAAGGACATCCTGGCCGAGGAGATGCCCGACGCCTACAAGGATGTCTCCAACGTCGTGGACGTGATGCACGGGGCCGGCCTCTGTCGCAAGGTGGTGCGCCTGCGGCCGCTGGGCGTGGTGAAGGGGTAAGGTCTGGGCAATGAAATGGACGTGGTTGGGCATTACCACAAATGCATCCAATCAATGGATGGGAATCGCTGTGGCAGGTGCTGCCAGTATTCAGCGACAATGCGGCCCAGCGCGTTTTAATTCCATCTCGTCGTCCACGATCGCCCCATATTCGCGATTCCGGGTGCAAATGGTAACAAAATACGTGCCGGCCTGGGCATAATCATATCCAGGCAACCGGATCGAACGGCGGTGGCGGCGTCCCGGGTCATGTCCCATGGATCATAATACAGGGGCGCAGTGGATTGCGCCCCTGCGAAGATGCCCGGAAAAATGCTTCCCTACGAAGCCTGCAGGGCGGCCCGGGCCTGCTCCACTACCTGGGCGAAGACCTCCGGCTCCCGCACGGCCAGGTCGGCCAGTACCTTACGGTCTAGTTCGATGCCGGCCCGGCTTAGTCCGCAAATGAGTTGCCCGTAGGTTGTGCCCAACTGCCGGGCGGCGGCGTTGATGCGTGTGATCCACAGCCGCCGCATGTCGCGCTTGCGCCGGCGCCGATCCCGATAGGCGTGATGCATCGAACGCATCACCGCCTCATGGGCCGTCTTGAAGGTGCGATGCCGCCCACCGCGAAAGCCCTCGGCCTGCTTGCGCACCTTGCCATGACGGCGACGAACCATCATTCCTCGTTTGACTCTCGGCAAGGCTGTACCTCCTCAATCTCTGTACCAGGTGCGCCCCCCGTTTTCTGCACATACGCCCCCTTGACGGGTTTCCCCCGCCGCTTGATCTGCTTGCACAAACCAAGGGGGCTACGACCTAGCCTTATTTCTTCCGGGGGGCCAGAAGCATTGTCAGTTCCCGGCTACCGCCGGCCGGCGACTGCTCCACCTCGGCGACGTCCTCCAGGATCGTGGCTACCTGCTGCAACACCGCTTCGGCAATGTCGCTGTGGGACCATTCCCGTCCCCGAAAGCGCATGGTCACCTTGACCCGATTGCCTTCCTCCAAAAAGCGGCGCGCCGCTCCCACTTTGATCTGAAGGTCATGTTCGCCGATCTTGGGCCGTAAACGCACCTCCTTGATCTCCACCATCCGCTGGCGCTTCCGCGCTGCCCGCTCGCGCTTCGTCTGCTCGTAGCGGTACTTGCCATAGTCCAGCATCCGGCATACCGGCGGATTGGCCAGAGGATCGACCTCCACCAGGTCCATCCCTTCCTGGGCAGCCAGATTCAGCGCTTCCTGCAAAGGTTTTACCCCGATGCGCCGACCATCCGGCCCAATCAGGAGGACCTCCTGCGCCCGAATCTGGGCATTCACACGTAGCTTCTCGACGATTTCCGCTCCTCCTTACATTCCTTCTCCATCGCCGATCCACAGGGGAAAGGCGACACCTCAACCCGATCGACCCATCAGGGCGTAGCACCGCTACGCTCCATCAGGGCGTAGCACCGCTACGCCCCATTAGGGCGTAGCATCGCTACGCCCCATTAGGGCGTAGCACCGCTACGCCCCTACTATAGCATAAACCTCTCACCTCGTCAACCGCCGGCGCACGCCCAGACGCAGGGGATGCCCTTCTATCCGGTCCTCCGCCACCGACATTCCCGGTTCCGGTTCGCCTGGTTCCAATATCACGCTCAACGTCTCCGCCATGAGGTACTCCCGCCAGGCCGCGATCGCTTCTGCCAGTTCGCCCTCAGCCTGGTAGACCGTTTCGATACGGTCGTCCAAGTTGAAGCCGGCCTCCTTGCGCAGGTTCTGGATGCGGCGGACTACCTCCCGCGCCAGCCCCTCCGCCCGAAGTTCCGAGGTGATCCGTGTATCTACGGCAACGATGAGATCCCGTTCCGAGGCCACCGCCAGTCCCTCTTGGGGTTCCTCCTGGATCAGCACCTCCTCCGGCAACAGTTCCACCTCCCCGCCGTCCACTGTCAGACGAAGCGGCAGGCCGGAGCGCAGCCGTCGGACCACAGCCTTGGGATCCTGGGCGGCCAGGGCAGCCCGCACCATCGGGAAACGCGGCCCAAAGCGCGGCCCCAACACCCGATTATCGGGCAGCACCCGATAGGAGAACAACTCGCCCACATCCTCCACTCGTACGACTTCCTTGACGTTCAGTTCCTCTCGGAGCAGCGCCAGGAGTTCTTCGTCCAGCCCTTCCGAAGATGCCAAGTAGACTAGGGCGCGGGAAAGGGGCAGGCGCACCTTCAGTCCCCGGCTGGCCCGGGCGGCATGCCCCAGGGCGGAGATCCTCCGGGCCAGTGCCATCCGTTCCAGCAGGGCCTCGTCCACCGCCGCCGGGTCCGCCTGTGGCCAGTCGGTATGGTGGATACTTTCCGGAGCCGCCGGGTCCACTGCGCGCACCAGGTTCTGGTACATCGCCTCAGTCACAAAGGGGACAAAGGGGGCCAACAGCCGGCAGAGGGTGGTCAGCACCTGGTAGAGGGTAGCGTAGGCGGCATTCTTGTCGGCATCCTGTTCGCTCTTCCAAAACCGCCGGCGGCTGCGGCGGATGTACCAATTGGTTAGGTCATCTACGAAAGGTTCGACGAGAAGGGTGGCTCCATAGGCATCATAGTCGTCCAGCCGCTCGGTCACCCCCGCTATCACCTGGTTCAGACGGGCTAGTATCCAGCGGTCCAGTTGGGTGAGAGCCCTTGCTTCCGCCCGGCTACGGTCAGGTGTCCAGCCGTCCACCCGCGCATACGAGACAAGGAAGGTATAGGCGTTCCAGAGGGGGAGGAGGAACTGCCGCCGCACCTCGTCGGCCTTGCCGTAGCCGAAGAGGAGGTCGGATTCCGGCTTTTGGCGGCAATACAGCCAGCGCATCACGTCCACGCCCATCCGGTCGGCAGCCTCGTTGAATTCGATCATATTTCCCCAGGATTTGTGCATCTCCCGGCCGTCCTCGCCCAGGAGGGTGGCGTAGCCGAAGCAGACCCGGAAGGGCGGCGATTCCTCCAGGACGGTAGCCATGGCCAGGAGGCTGTAGAACCAGTTGCGGAACTGACCGGGGAAGGATTCGGTGATGAAATCCGCCGGATACCACAGGCGCCAGTAGTCGCGGTTGGTGCGGTACTGGAGGGTACTGAAACTGACAATGCCGGCGTCCAGCCAGGGGTTGCCCACGTCGGGGATGCGGGGGACCTCGGCCCCGCACCGGGGGCAGCGGATGCGCACCGCGTCCACCCAGGGACGATGCGGGGTATGGCCGGCGAACTCCTCCCAGCCGGCCACTGCCCGGGAGGCCAGTTCGTGCTCGTCGCCGATGACTTCAAAGTGGCCGCACTGCCGGCACTCCCAGATGGGCAAGGCCAGCCCCCAGTAGCGCTTCTTGCTGATCATCCAATCGCGCATATTGCGCAGCCAGTCCAGTTCGCGTTCTAGCCCGAACTCCGGAATCCAGCGAATCTGGCGGGTGACCTCCATCATATCGTATCGCAGTTCGCCCATCGAGATGAACCACTCGCCCACCAGCCGGAAGACCAGTTCGGTGCCGCAACGCCAGCAGACCGGGTAACGGTGGACATAGTCCTCCACCCGATAGAGGAGACCCTTCTCCCGGAGGTTTTCCAGGATCTTCGGCGCGCTTTCGCCGACCGGCGTCCCGGTGAGGAAGCCGAACCCGTCGAGGAAGACACCCTCCTCGCCCAACGGGGCGATGGCCGGCAGGCCGTACTGCTGACCCAGGGCAAAGTCCTCGGCCCCGCAGCCAGGAGCGATGTGGACGATGCCCGTGCCTTCTGCTTCACCCACCTCGTTCCAGAGGATGACGCGATGGGCCTGGGGGGCGCCGGAGGCTTGCTGGGCCGGAAGTTCGTCGAAGGGGCCCTCGTATTCCCAGCCCTCCAAGGCCGTTCCCTGGATCTCTTCCAGCACCTGGTAGTTCCCCCGGAGCATAGAGAGAGTGCCTCGGGAAAGGTAAAAGGTCTCTTCGCCCTGCCGGACCCGGACATAGGTCAGGTCCGGCCCCACAGCCGCGGCGACGTTGCTCGTAAGCGTCCAGGGCGTCGTAGTCCAGACCAGGAGGCTTTCCCCGGGCCGGCCGCGTAAGGGAAAGCGCAGGGTAACCCCAGGGTGAACGCGCTCCTGGTAGCCCTCGGTAACGATCTCATGCTGGCTGATGCCGGTGGCGCAACGCGGACACCAGGGCATAACGTCGGTGCCCTTATAGAGCCAGCCTCGTTCCCAGCAGCGCTTGAGAAAGGTCCAGATCATATAGTTGTTCTCGTTGGAGAAGGTAAAGTAAGAGCCGCCCAGTTCGGGCAGACCCAGCCGGGCCACGATTTGCTCCACCGTGTCGGTCACCGGGCCGGCCGGCCCCTGGACGGTGATAACTTCCTCCGGATTTTCCAGAAGCCGACGTCCCAGGTCGCGCAAGGTCTCCGGGTCGTTCCAGTCCATCCAGTAGCCCAGGCGAACGGACTGCTCGGTCTGCACGGCCGCGTAGCGAAGGACCCGTTCCTTGCACTTGCGGACGAAGCGGGCGATGCCATAGTTCTCGATGTCGCGCTTGGAGCGAAAGCCCAGTTCCTTCTCCACTTCCACCTCTACCCAGAGCCCCTGGCAGTCGAAGCCGTTCTGGTAGCGGGTCTGGTAACCCTTCATCGCCCAGAAGCGATGGTAAAGGTCCTTATACGTCCGCCCCCAGCCATGGTGGACGCCCATCGGGTTGTTGGCGGTGATGGGGCCGTCAATGAAGGACCAGCGGGGACTGCCGGCGCGGAGAGCGAGCAATTTCTGGAAGATGCGGTTTTCTTTCCAGAAGGCCAGAATCCGATGCTCCTGAGCCACAAAGTCCACACTGGCTGGAACCGGTTGGAACATCGAAACCTCCTCTCTATCGAACCTCTGGGTCGGAAGCCGGCCGGGTGGCGGGCAGCCGAACCGGACACCGGCAAAATTATCTTATGTTGTCATCGATGGGCGTTCGCGCTTCACTGAAACGCCATTTTGTCGGCGATTTCCCCAAGATCCCGGGGTAGAGGCGGGTTCTGAACCCGCCCCCACCGGGCGAAATTGAGCCCGGTACAAAGAAAACCCGTCCCCGAAGGGACGGGAGAACCTCCCGCGGTACCACCCCTCTTGCCCCAACTTGGGGCCTCTCGGCCGGCGACCCGCGATCGCCGCGTCCAGGTAACGGAGGACGAGCCCGGCTGAGCCTACTGGGCCAGAGCCAACGGCCGTTCGGTCAGCGGCTCCGGAGGGATTTTCGGCACGGCTTCCGCACCCGTCTCTCACCGGCCGCGGGCTCTCTGAGCGGTGCCCCGCACCTACTCGTCTCCATCACCGCCTTTATTAATATTATGCCATAGCCATGGTATCCTGTCAAATCTGACATAGGGAGCGGGTTTTGAACTTGTCCCCATCTATCGGGCGAAATTTGTCCGAGCCCAGCAGGTAGGACCATCGGCCTCAGGACTTGAACCTCCGGCGCAAAAGGGCCCAGGCTTCGTCGGGCTCCGAACTGCGCAGGAGCGTCGCCAGGGCCAGGTAGAGGCCGGCCCCCAATCCGGCCAGGAGGCCCAGAGAAAGGGCTTGGCCGGCCACGCCGGTAGTCGGGATGATCTGCTCGCTTCCCCAGAGGAAAAAGGCTGTGGCTCCGGCCGTAAGTAAAGCCGCCGCCAGCGAACGCAACCCGCTCCGAAGGATGGCCCTTCCTTCCACCTGTCGTAAGCGGCGGCGCAGGAGATAGAGCAAGGCCGCCGTCTCCAGCGAGTTGGTGAAACTGAAACTGAGGGCCAGGCCGGTGAACCCTATCACCTGTAGAAGCCCCGCCCCCAGGGCCACGTTGAGGGCCACCACGGCCATCCCCACCACCACCGGAGTGCGGGTATCGTGCAGGGCGTAGAAGGCGCGCAGCAGGATTTCGGTCACACAGGCGGCCGGCAGACCCAGGGCAAAGAAGAAAAAGGCCTGCGCCGTCGCTAGAGTGCTCTCCGGGGCGAACTCGCCTCGCTCAAAGAGGAAACGGATCAGGGGAAAGCGAAGCACCAGAAGGATCGCCGCCGCCGGCAACGCCAGAAAGAGCACCACCCGCACCATACGAGAGAGCGTCCGGCGGAACTCCTCCCACTCTTCCCGGTTGGACAGGGCGGCCAGGGTGGGAAAGACTACCGTTCCCAGACTCACGCCCAGGATGGCCAACGGAAAGCCCAGCAGACGATAGGCATAATGAATAGCGGTAACGGCCAGGCTGCCCGGGAAAGAGGCCAGGGCGGTGATGGCAACAAAGTTCACCTGAAAGGCCATCTGCCCCAGGATGCGCGGGAGGAGTAGCCGGCCCACCTCGCGCACCCCTTCTTCCCGCCAGTCCCAGGAAAAGACGTAACGCACCCGGCAGAGCCCAAGCCCCGGCAGGAGCACCGGCAGGTAAAGGGCTGCCCCGACGAGTACCCCCGCCACCAGCCCGTCAATGCCCCAGCGTGGCCCCAGGAAGGCCGCCCCGGCGATGATGCTCAGGTTGTAGACGAGCGGGGCCAGGGAGGTGAGGAGAAAGCGCCGAAAGGCGTTGAGGACAGCCATGGCCAGGCCGCCTATCCCCAGCAGGACCGGCTGAAGAAGGAGGAGGCGGGTCAGACGGACCGTCAGGGTTTGCTGATCTTCGGGATAACCGGGGGCGATCACCCAGCGCACCAAATAGGGAGCCAGGAAAAAGACCAGGCCGGCCAGCACCAGGGCAACCAGGAGGGCCAGGTTGAGCACCGTGCTGGCCAGTCTCCAGGCCCCGGCGTCGTCCCGCCGGACCAAGTAAGCGGTGAAGACGGGAATAAAGGCCGAACCCAGCGCTCCTCCGATGACCAGGAGATAGATCACATCGGGCAGCCGGAAGGCGGCCACATACGCCGCATAGTCGTCGCCCGTGCCGAACTGGTGGGCGATGACGCTCTCCCGCAGCAGCCCCAGCAGGCCGCTCAGGACGGTCATCGCCATCACGATGAGGGCATTCTGTGCCATCCCCGACCGGCCGTAACGCCGGTCGGCTATGTCTTCGGCCAAAGCGTTGTCCTCCTTCGGGTGGCCAGCGACATCAGGGCGAACGGCACCAGTGTTCCTCCAGTTTGTCCAGGAAACCCTCCCGTTCCAGCCAGTAGAGGCCCTGTTCCAGGCGATGGTGCAGCCAGACGCTGCGTCCGGCGACCACGGCCACGAAGGCTTCCTCCTGGAGCGGTGGTTCCAGGACGGAAATCTCCTTCCGACCGGAAAAGGTCAGAGCCGATAGACGATCCACCACCACGGCATCCACCTGGCCGGCGATCAGCGCCTCCAGCGCCTCCTGGGGGCTCATAAAGGTCTGGCGGATGCCGATCTGCCCGGATTGCTCCCAACGACGCACCAGCACATCCCCCGGCCCGCCCCATTCCACCCCGACGCTCCGCCCGGCCAGGTCGTGGAGGCCGGCGATGGGGCTTCCGGCCCGCACTACGAGCATCTGGCCGGCCTGGAAGTAGGGCCGGGTGCAGCGTTCGCGCCGGCACAGTTCGGGGCTGTAAGGGTAGGAAGAGAGGATCACGTCGATCCGACCGGAGATCAGGGCATCGTAGAGGCCGTCGTAGCCCATCGGCACGAACTCGACCCGGAGGTGGAGCCGTTCCCCCAGCGCTCGGGCCAGGTCCACGTCGTAACCGACCAGTTGCCCTTCGACCTCGTTTTCAAAGGGCGGATAAGCCGGGTCCAACCCCACGCGAACGGTGCGGGTGGCTTCGATGCGCCGGCGGGCCTCATCGTCAAGCCAGGGGGGGAAAAGCCAGGCGGCCCAGAGGAGGATGAGGAGCAAAGAGGAAAGCAGGAGGCGTAATAGGTCCAGGTGTCCTTCTTGCGGTTCGCCCATCGTCGGCCTTTCCAGTAAAGGGCGCAGGGGATCAGTCCTGCGCCGGCCGGGCCAGGGCCAGCAGGAGAGTTCTCAAGACCTCCGGCCAGCGTTCCTCCAGGCCCTCCAGATCCAGCCAAAGCAGGTGGGTACGCTGGTGCAGGCGTGCTTGCAGCCAACGCGGCAGTTCGCCCAGTGCCGGCCGGGCCCCCTCGGCTAGGGCCAGGACGATACGGTGGTCCTCGCAGCGCACCTCGCGCACACCGGCCCGCAACGCCAGCACCCTCAGCCGCAGGAGTTCCAGGAGGGCGCGGGCCGGTTCGGGCGGTTCGCCGAAGCGATCGCGCAACTCACGGGCGATTTCCTGCACCTCGCGGGAAGTGCGCACCTCGGCCATGCGGCGGTACATCTGCAGCCGTACCTCCGGTTCGGGGATATACTCGGGAGGCAGATAGGCCGGCAGAGGCAGGTCCAGGGCGACCGGGGCCGGCCCGATCAGTTTGGCCTGTCGGCGTTCCTCCCGGATGCGGGCCAGCCGTTCCGCATCTCCACCGGCCGCCTGGAGTTCTTCCACTGCCTGGGCCAATAGCCGGGTATACAGGTCAAAGCCCACGGCGGCGATATGGCCGCTCTGCTCAGCCCCCAGGAGGTTCCCGGCCCCCCGAATCTCCAGGTCCCGCATGGCCAGTTGGAAGCCGGCTCCCAGGTCCGTCGCCTCCAGGATGGCCTGCAGGCGCTTCTGGGCCGCCTCCCCCAGTTCCCGGCCGGGGTGGTAGAGGAGGTACGCATAGGCACGTACCGCTCCCCGCCCGACCCGGCCGCGCAGTTGATACAGTTGGGCTAGCCCCAGGGAGATGGCGTCGTCAATGAGGATGGTGTTGACGTTGGGGATGTCCAGTCCGCTTTCGATAATGGTCGTACAGACCAGGACGTCGTAGCGGCCGGAGACAAAGTTCAGCATCACCTTTTCCAGGACCTGTTCCGGCATCTGGCCGTGGGCTATCCCGAGGCGAGCCTCGGGCACCAGTTGTTGCAACTGGCGGGCGACGCGGTAAATCGTCTGCACCCGGTTGTGGACGAAGTAGACCTGCCCGCCGCGCTCCATTTCGCGCAGGATGGCCTGGCGGATAACCTTTTCGTTATAGGGGGCAACGTAGGTGCGGATCGGCACCCGATCCTCCGGCGGTGTATCGATCACACTGAGGTCGCGAATGCCGGTCAGGGCCATATGGAGGGTACGGGGAATGGGGGTAGCCGTAAGGGTAAGGACATCCACCTCGCGTCGGAGTTTCTTCAGGTGCTCCTTGTGGCGCACGCCGAAACGTTGCTCCTCGTCCACGATGACCAATCCGAGGTCTTTGAAGACGACATCGCGGGAGAGGAGGCGGTGGGTGCCGATTACGATGTCCACCTCGCCCCGGGCCAGGCGGGCCAGGATTTCCTTCTGTTCGGCCGGCCGACGGAAGCGAGAAAGCATCTCCACCACCACCGGGAAGGGATCCATCCGTTCGCGGAAGGTGCGGTAGTGCTGCTGAGCCAGGACGGTGGTGGGAACAAGCACGGCCACCTGTTTCCCGTCCAACACCGCCTTGAAGGCGGCGCGCAACGCCACCTCGGTCTTGCCATAGCCGACATCGCCGCAGACCAGGCGATCCATCGGACGGGGCTGTTCCATATCCCGCTTGACCTCCTGGACGGCACGCAACTGGTCCTCCGTTTCGACATAGGGAAAGGAAGCCTCCAGTTCCTCCTGCCAGGGGGAGTCGGGAGAAAAAGCATGGCCCTGGGCCACTTCGCGAGCGGCATAGAGTTCCAGGAGTTCGCGGGCCAGTTCCTGGACGGCCCGCTGCACACGGGCGCGGGTACGTTCCCATTCGCCACTGCCCAAGTGATGGAGAGCCGGCGGTGCATCTCCCGCGCCGATGTAACGGCGTACACGGTCGACCTGGTCTACCGGGACGTAGAGGCGGTCGGAGCCGGCATAGCGCAAGTAGAGGTATTCCCGTTCCACGCCATCGGCCAGGGTAAGGCGGGTAAGACCCTCGTAGATGGCAATGCCGTGGTCCTCGTGGACGACGTAATCGCCCACCTGGAGTCGAGCCAGGAGGTCCTCACGGAAGACTTCCCCGCGGGGACGGCGCAGTAGCGGACGGCGGCGGGGAGGGGCGTAGCCGAAGAGTTCGGTATCGGTCAGGACCCGGAGACCGGCCTCCGGGCATGCCCATCCTCCGGTAGGCAATCGGCCGGGATACACCTCCAAAGTGCCCGGCCGGGGAAAAAGCCCCCGTTCGCGGAAAAGTTCGAGCAATCGGGCCGCCTGGTGGCTGACGACAAAGAAGCGTTCTCCCCGGGCGCGCCCCTCGGCGACGACGGCCAGTGCTTCCTCCAGCCGGCCGCCGTGATGGGGAAGCGGCGCCAGGGGAAGAGAAAGGGATTCCTCCTCGGCCGGAATGGCCAGGTGTACCTGGGGATGTTCGGCCAGGAGGGGGAAAAGGGCCGACCATGGGAGGAGCGGGGAGGGGAAATCGGCCGACAGTTCCCCGTTCTGGACGAGTTCCTGACGCACGGCCAGGCTCTGGGCTTCGAGTTCCTGGACGGTCGCCTGGAAGCGGTCCGGTTCGTCAAGGAGGACAAGAGACCGGTCCGGGAAGTGGTGAGGGAGAGAAGCCGGCGATTCGTGGAAAAGCGGGGCATAAAGGAAAAGGCCCTCGAAGAAGACGCCTTGCTCCAGGCGCTCCAGGTCGCGCTCCAGTTCGGCCAGCACCTCCGGACGTAGGGGCGGGGTAACCCCACCCTCACGCCCGATTCGGCGGAGGAAAGCCAAGACCTGTTCGCGCCGCCACCAGGGGAATTCCAGGGGAGAGCAGATGGAGAAAGAAGCCACCTGATGGCAGGAACGCTGGGAGGAGGGGTCGAACTGGCGGATGCTATCCACGGTGTCGCCCAGGAATTCGAGGCGAAGCGGCAGAGGGGCGGTGAGAGGGTAAACATCCACGATGCCGCCCCGGCGGGCC
This sequence comes from Chloroflexia bacterium, assembly GCA_036172265.1. Lineage (GTDB taxonomy): Bacteria > Chloroflexota > Chloroflexia > DTKN01 > DTKN01 > JASFBA01. Next base: position 8,943 of record JASFBA010000067.1, on the reverse strand, counting down.
AGTTCGCCAGGCTTCTCCACCATCTTGGCCGACCGATAGCCCCATTCGATCCAGCGCCGGATAGTTTCCTCCAGCGGCAGGAGCATGCCTTGGCGGATGACCTGGTAGGAAGCGGCAAAGTCGGCCGGGGAGAGGGTGGGTTGAAGGATGGCGCGGGCAGAGGCGATGACCAAGGGAGGGGTGCCGCCCGCCGCTCCCCATCGGGACAGAGCCTCAAGCACGCCTAGGCGCTGGGCCACGATGCCAATGTCGGGAGCCATCCGTTCATAGGGGCGGATGTCGGCGGCCGGGAAGAGAAAGACCGCCCCCGGAGTCGGGCTGTACAGGCGGACGGCTTCGTAGAAGCGCTGGGCGGCTTCAGCCCCGGCGGTCAGGAAAAGGAGCGGCCGGTCCTGGTGGGCATGGAGGAAGGCGGCCAGGAGCGGTCGGGGAGCCTCCAGAAGGGGGGCGAGGAGGAGGGGGCCGGCCGGTGCCTGGAGATACCGGAGGAGAAGACGAAAAGAGGGCACCTCGGCCAGCAGGGAAAGCACTCCGGAGAGGATGCCCTGGGCCGCCTCTATCCGTTCTTCCGAGGCCAAACCTTCCACTTCGGACATCGTTCCTCGAGCGGCCGGCCGCCGCAGTAGGGGCGCGATGGTGCTGCGCCCGTCCGGGCTGAGCCGGCACATTTTTCATATTAGCACAGAAGCGAGGGCAGGGCAACCTCGGACCTAAACCCCGATGGAGGAACCGGCAGTAGCTGAGGTCTCTACAAAAATGGCGCACAGCCGGTTTGCCCGTCTCGCGGTATCGTGCTATAATGCTGAGTGTGAGGAGGATTTCTATGGTTGCGGATGATTCCCCCCAGGAGGGTATGCCGGCCGGCGAGGCCGAGTCGCGGCCTAAGCAGGCCAGGGGACGGAGAACTTTGCAGCAGCATCAGGGCCCCGGGCTTTGTTACTCCGTCTACCTGGAGGTTGCCCCCGACGGCCTTACGATGGCCCACGTATCTGGCCTGCCCGGCTGCATCGTCCGGGCACCGACCCGTGAAATGGCGCTACAAAAAGTGCCCGAAGCCATCTGCCGCTACCAGGCGTGGCTGCGCCGGCATGGCGAACCAGCCCCGCCGGAGGCTATCGAGATCGAAGTGGCCGGGGAAAGTACCGGCTTCGGCCCCTTTGCCTCCGGAAATGCCGCAGCCCTCTTCCCTCCCGACCGGCCTCCCATCACTCCCCAGGAGATGGAACGGTACTTCCGTCTGATGGAACACAGCCGGGCCGACCTCCTGGCCCTGGTGGGTGAACTGCCCGACGAAACGCTCGACCTCCATCCCTCTCCCCATTCCCGCAGCATCCGGGAGATTTTGCGCCATATCGGCAACGCCGAAGAATGGTACGTTTCTCGCCTCCTTCCCCCAGAACGCCTGCCTCCGGAATGGGAAAGCGATGAAAACATGCCCATCTTCAACTTTCTGGAAATGGAACGCCGCACCGCCCTGGAGTGCCTCCGCCGGCTGGGGGAGGAGGAGCGTTCCGGCCTGTTTCACCCGACTTGGTGGACCGAACACCCCGAGGAACCCTGGACGGCCCGTAAGGTGCTCCGCCGCTTCCTGGAACATGAGGCGGAACATCGGGACGAGATCCGCGAAGTCCTGGCTTTCCAGCGCCGCCTCCTGCTGGCCCGTTTGGCGGAAGCACGCAGCACGTTATTGGAGACCCTCTTGTATCTGGACGAAAAGGCACTCACAGAGACGCCGGCCGTCGGGGAATGGACGCCGAAGGACCTCCTGGCCCATATCATCGCCTGGGATCGCTGGGCACGGGAGGAGGTCGGGCGGATGGTCGGCGGGGAAGAGCTGGACCTCTCCGCTGTGGCCGACGAAGATGCCTTCAATGCCGTCGCCGTGGCCGCGTGGCGGGATCGTTCCCTGGAGGAGGTCCTGGCCGCGCTCCAGGAGGAACGCACCGCCTGGGTGGAGTGGATGAAGGACTTGCCCGAGGAGGGCTTTTTCCGCCAGCGTCCCATCGGAAGGTATGATTGGCACCTGCCCGGCTGGATCGAGGTGTATGTCCGGCACGAGGAGAGGCATGCGGCCGACCTGACGGAATGGAAAAAGGCGCAGGCCGGGGCCACGGCCGGGCCCAAAGCGCTCCTGATGGCCGCCCTGTCGGCCGGCCGCGAGGAACTCCTGACCGCCGCGGAACTCGTCTCCCCGGAAGAACGAGCCTCCCGTCCGGTCTGCGGCGTCTGGACGCTCAAGGATGTCCTCGGGCATATCGCCGATTGGGAGGCCTACCTCCTTGCCGGCCTGCTCGATATGGCCGCCGGCCGGCCGCCCCGGGTCGAACACGTCCCCGACGAAGAAGCCTGGAATCAGACCCACGCCCAGGCCCGTCGGGATCAACTTTGGGAGACGGTCTGGGCAGACTTCCAAGGCGTGCATCAGGCCCTCCTAAAGGTTCTAGGAGGGATGGGCCAGGCCGATCTGGAACGCGCTTTTCCGGACGTATGGGAAAAAAGAACCTGCCCATACTTCTGGTTTCTTCCGGTTCTAGAACATGATCGGGAGCATGCTCGGGATTTGCGGCAGGCCTTCCGCGGGGAATAGGGAGGACCGGGATGGCTAAAGGGCTTTCCCGACACCGGTGAAGTGCTAGAGGAGGTGAACATGGTTTATCCCAAACCCGAAGTAGAGAGGGAAATGATCGGCGAACCCATCGTCGTGGGGGAGCGCACTATCCGGCCGGTCGCCCGGGTCAGCACCCGCATCCTGAATTTTCAGGCGCAGGGGGGAAGTATGACGGGCGTAGGGTTGCGTATATCTCCCCGCGAGGCCATCGTGCGCGAAGGCGACGGGACTGAGTACCGCATCAGCCTGGTGGACCCCACTGCAAAGACGATGCGGGCTATCGCCCTCGTTGCACTGCTGGCCCCTCTTGGCTACATTTTCCTTCGCCTGCTCCGGAAAGCCGTTTTTTAGGAGATGGATTTCGGCAAATTTCGCCAGGTGGGGCAAAAACATCACCGGGACCCGTCTTGCGGCTTCCCGGTGGGGAAATCGCCGACAGAACGGCGTCCCGGTGAAGCACGAACGTTTTCAAAGGCAACATTGATTTTGCCGATGTCCTGTCAAGAGGTGAAAAGATGACCGAGGAAACCCAGTTCCAATCTATGCTCCGGTCCATCGCCCAGACGGTAGAGCAGATTCGGGTCGAGGCTGCCTTTGGCCAACCCATCCAAGTTGGAGAAAACACCCTCATCCCGGTGGCGGAGGTTAGTTACGGCTTTGGCCTCGGTGCCGGGCGGGCTCCCGGGGTGGAAAAGGGTCCGACGGGCGGAGAAGGCGGCGGGGCCGGCGGCCGGGTACGGCCGATGGGCTATATCAAGGTCTCGCCCGGCGGTGTCATCTTCGAACCGGCCGTGGATGTGAACCGCCTGGGCATGGCCGGAATCGTGATGACGGCCTGGTGCGCCTTCTGGATCGCCAGGGCCATCGCCCGGAAGAAATGAGCGAGCCTGTAGGGCTGCGGCTATGACAAACCAGCCCGGTCCATCTGCTGCCGCCGGCCTGGCCGGGGAAGAACCGCTCCGCCGCCGGCATTGGCTTGCCCTGGCCGCCATCCTTCTCCTGGCCGTCTTCCTGCACTTTTTCCGTCTGGAGCAGGAGGGCTACGGCAACTTGTACTATGCCGCGGCCGTGCAAAGCCAACTCGGCAACGGACACAACTTTATCTTCAATTCCTTCGACCCCGGCGGTTTTGTGACGGTGGATAAACCCCCGCTGGGCCTCTGGGTGCAGGTGGGGAGCGCCGCCCTCCTGGGCTTTAGTGGGCTCAGCCTCCTCCTCCCCCAGGCGCTCTCCGGCGTCCTCTCCGTCCTCCTCCTTTTCCACCTGGTGCGGCGGACCTTGGGTCCGACGGCCGGCCTCATCGCCGCGCTGGCACTGACGGTAACTCCCATTACCATCGCCGCCAACCGCAACAACACGATGGACGGCCTCCTGGTGCTGGTGCTCCTCCTGGCCGCCTGGACAGTCCTCCTGGCTGCCGAACGGGGCCGCCTGCTCTGGCTCCTGATAACCGCCGTCTTGGTGGGAGTGGGCTTCAACGTCAAGATGCTCCAGGCCTACATGGTGCTGCCGGCCTTTTACTTCCTCTACCTTCTGGCCCCTATCCGCTTCTGGAAACGGCTGCTCCACCTGGCCCTGGCGACGTTGCTCCTCGCCGCCGTTTCCCTTTCCTGGGCCGTCGCCGTGGACCTGACCCCTGAGGAAGAGCGCCCCTATGTCGGCAGCACCCAGAACAACGCGGTGCTGGAACTCATCATCGGGCACAACGGAATGGCCCGCCTGCTTCCGGGGGGACTGCGTGGACTGCTTGGAGGTGGCCGGCCACCTCAGCCGCCTCCAGGCAACGTCATCCCCGGTGGAAATCCACCCGGCCCGGCGCCTTCCGGGAAACCGCCTCCGCCTCCCGCTGCTGGGGGAGGCCCATCCCCAGGAGGTCCTCCGGGCGGAGGCCCCTTCTCCCACGAAACCGGCGAGCCGGGCTGGCTGCGCCTGTTCAACCGGCAGTTGGGCGGACAGATCTCCTGGCTTCTGCCGCTGGCCGGCCTGGGGTTCCTGGCCGCGTTCTGGCAGGCCCCTCTACGCCGTCCTCTCGACCGGCGTCACCTGTCCCTCCTTCCATGGGCCGGCTGGCTCTTGCCGCAGGTCATCTTCTTCAGCATCGCCAACCTTTTCCACCGCTACTACCTGGAGATGCTCTCCCCGGCCATCGCCGCCCTGGCGGGTGCCGGCCTGGTGGCGATGTGGGAAGACTATCGCCGGCCCGGATGGCGGGGCTGGTTGCTCCCGGCGGCGCTCGTCGCCACCGCGATGGTAGAGGCCGGAATCCTGGACGATTTCCCTGCATGGGCCGCCTGGCTGACCCCCCCGGTCATCGGCCTGGCCCTCCTGGCCGCCATTGTCCTGGTTGTACTCCGCTTTCTCCACCAGGTCCGGCGGCAGACCGGCTCCGAGCCCTCCTTTCCGGCCTGGGCCGGCCCGGCGGCCGCACTGGGCATCCTGGCCCTCCTCATTGCCCCCACGGTGTGGGCGCTTATCCCCGTCCTCTACGGCGGCCACGCCGGCCTTCCCTACGCCGGCCCAGACCTCCTGGCCGACCCTCGTCCGGGAGGCGGCATCATGCAGGGGCGCCAGAGTGGGGATCTCCCTCCTTTTACAGCGCCTCTGGCCGATTACCTGCTGGCTCACCGCAGGGGCGAGACCTTTATCGTCGCCACCATCAACGCCAACACCGCCGCCCCGCTGATCCTTGCCACGGGCGAACCGGTGATGGCGATGGGAGGCTTCTCCGGGGGAGACCCCATCCTGAGTGTGGAGGACTTGCAGACCTACATCCACGACGGCGTGGTGCGCTTTTTCTACGTCGCTCCGCAGGAAAACCGGCAGGGGGCTCTGGTCCGCTGGATCGGTGCGCACTGTCGGGAGGTGCCGGGGAGGGAATGGGCCGGAAAGGGGCCCGGTCGTCCGACCGGGGGGCCGGAGGCTTCGGTCCTGTTTGACTGCCGGGCGGTCAGGTAGGCCGGAGATGGGCGTCATCCTTGCTTCTACCTGGCAACTTGGGGGGGTGGAACGCTTCTACCGGCTCCTTCCTCGCTTACAGGATGCCTATAGCGGCATCGCCCTGGCCCTCCCGCCCGAGGCTGACCCTGAGGAGGTGCTTCGCATCCAGGAGAAAGTTGGCAACACCCTGACCATCCCGATGGACTGGTCCCACAGTCGGCATGCTGCGCTGCAAAAGGCGCTGGAACTTTCGGGCGACCACTTTCACCATACGGCTCTGGAGGTGCTGCTCCCCTGGGCGGAACGATTTCCCGAGGAATGGTGGGAAACGTTGGAGAAAATCCCTCAAAGCGATTGCCTTATCATCGGCCGGAGTAAGCAGGCCTGGGCGACCTATCCGCTTTCCATTCAGGAGACGGAGCGGAGCGTCAACAACATCTTTTCCACCCTGCTGGGACAAGGGGTGGACCTGGGGAGCGGCGTTCGGGGCTTCAGCCGGCCGGCCGTCCTCTTCCTCCTGGCCCACAGCCCGCCCGGCCGCGCTCCGGTAGATGCCGAATGGCCGGTGCTTCTCTGGAGGGCCGGTTTCGCCGTGGACTGTATAGCCGTGGACGGCCTGGAGTGGAGACCAGAGGCAGGTTCCGAACTCGCCCTCACCGATGAAGCCCGACGGCAAGCAGCCGAACGGTATGACCGGGAGATCGGCAACTGGCTGCGGCGGGCGAAAAACGCCCTGGAGACCATCCAGGCCGGGCTGGAAGCCACCCGTCGGGAGATCGTCCAGGGGGCAGCCTACTGGCGCGAACAGGCCTCCGGCTCAGGGTGAAACGTCCTCCAGAGGCTGGCCCGCCTGCCCGTCCCAGCCCAGTTCGGCGTAGGCCCCCTCCAGGAGGCGCTCCAGGTTGGGGACATTTCCTTCCGTCACGCCACCCATAAGCGGTTGCAGGAGCAGGTCCGGCAGGCGGTCGTCGGCGCAAGTCAACCCTCGTCGCAAATTGATCCGGCGCTTGAGGGTGAGGATGCGCTTGCCGGCCGCCAGGAGGCCCTCGGCTTTCCATCCCCACCCCGTGGCCGCGTTGAGGGCCTGGAGGACGCATTCCACCCCCGGGTTCTGGAACTGGCAGAGGACGAGGGCGTTGTAGAGGCTGCGCCAGGCCTGCTGTCGGGCGGCGATGCGCCCCTTCTCCGGGCTCGAATCGAAGCGATCCCCGGGAACGATGCCCAGTTCCACGGCCGGCCCCTGCCCCGTATCCACGCCGTACATATCCCCCTGCATATGGCAGGCCCCCCGGGGCGAGAGGGCGTAGGTCACGGCCATCCCGCTAAAGGCCCGGGGGGTGCTCGCCGGCCGGCCCGATGCAGGCCACACGGGCCCGGGGTTCGCCCAGGGCATCGCGCACCCGCTCCTGGGTGGCATAGGTATCCAGCCCCCAGAGAGCGGTCGCATCGTGCAGCGCGGCCCGGCCGGAGCAGATGGAGAGCCAAACCGGATTCTCCGAGGCCCCGGTGATGAAGATGCCGTCGTAGCCGGCAAAGCGCAGTTCTGGGCCGAAGAAGCCGCCGCTGCAGGCTTCGCCCCAGAGACGGGTGAGGGGTGAGAGGGCACAGAGGCTGTAGCGGCCAGCCGAGGGCATGGCCGTGCCGACCAATGGGCCGGTCATGAAGATAAGCGGGTTATCCGGGCTGAGCGGATCGGTCGTGGCTTCTACCGTATCGTAGAGGTAGCGTGCGGCCAGCCCGCTCCCGCCGACATAAGCCTGGGCATAGGCCTCGTCAAGCGGCTCGTCCCACAGCCTCCCCGAGGAAAGGTCAACCCGAAGAATTCGGCCCATATATCCATCCACAGCGCACCTCTTCCGTCAACCTTCAAACCCGCAACCTTGCACCGAATCCGAACGTGCAACCATACTTAGAAATCCACCGGCCAGCCCTCGTAGGCGTAGAGGAAAAGTTGGCGGAGTTCCTCATAGGAGGGCTGCTGGACGGCGGTGACGATCTGGGTATCGTTGAAAGCGTTTTCGACCAGCCTTTCCAGGGCTGCTTCGCAGGGAAGGCGTTCCAGGCCGGCCTCGGATATGCTCAGGGGGAAGGCAATCTTCCGGCCAAGGTCGCGGACGGCCCCGGCCAATGCCCGGGCTCCTTCCCCGCCGCCGGCGTGGGAACAGCCCAGGAAAGCGGCCAATTCGGCGAAGCGTTCGGGGACTTTCCGGGCGGCGAATTCGATCGTATAGGGCAGGAAAATGCCCACGGCCCGGCCGTGGGGAAGGTGGAAAAGCGCTCCAAGGGCGTGGCCCATAGCGTGGGCCAGCGAGGCCATGGCGTTGCCAAAGCCCAGCCCGGCGCAGGTGGCGGCGTTGTGCATCCGTTCGCGGGCCTCCAGGTCGGAGCCGTTGGCCACCGCCCGGGGCAAGTAGGCGAAGATGAGCCGGAGGGCGTTCAGGCACAGGCCGTCGGTCAGGTCGGTGTGCCAGGCGCAGGTATAGCCTTCCACGGCGTGGGTCAGGGCATCCATCCCGGTGTCGGCCGTGAGGGCCGGCGGCATCCCCAAGGCCAGGCTCGGGTCCACGATGGCCAGATCGGCGGCGTTCTCGCGGTTGCCCAGGCTCATCTTGCGCTGCTCCTCGGCGTCGGTGAGGACGATGGCCCAGGTGACCTCGGCTCCGGTGCCGCTGGTGGTGGGGATGGTGACCAAGCGGGCCTTTTTCCGCAACCCCAGGCGGATGAAGGGGTTGATCGCGGCCGGTTCCAGGTCCGGGCGCTCGTAGAGGATCCAGACGGCCTTGGCCGCATCCAAGGCCGAGCCGCCGCCCAGCCCGACGATCCAGTCGGGTTCGACTTCCCGGGCCGCCTGCGCGCCCCGGCGGACGGCCTGGAGGGTGGGGTCAGGTTCCACCTCATCGAAGACGTGCACCTCCAGGCCGGCCCGTTCCAGGTGTTTCCGGACGCGCTCGACCAGCCCCAGGCGCACCAGGGTGGCATCGGTTACGACGAGTGCCCGCCGGCCTTCCAGTTCCTCCAGGGCTTCCAGCGCTCCTTCGCCGAAGACGATCTAAGGGGAAACAAAATACCACATCGCTAATCTCCGAAATCGGTGGGGATGAGCGCGCAGCAGGAGACGATCTCCTTGGCCGCCTTGGGGTAGCGCATAATCTGCATGAGGTTCCCCTGGAGGCGGAGTTTCCGCGTCATCATCCCCTGGATGGAGTCCAGTTTTCCTTCGATGACCCGGCGCCAGGTGGAGAAGGGAGCGGCCAGGGTATTAGAATGTAGTTGCGGTTGGGCGCGGATGTGCTATCCTGTCATTGATGAGTGACGGGAACGCACTGGGACGGAGCGTGTGGGCGAGCCGTTGCGGCCTATGGGAAGGTCTCTGACCAAGCCCGTTCGTGTTATTTGGC
>JASFBA010000066.1:0-12565 GCA_036172265.1 Chloroflexia bacterium | reverse complement strand
GCGGCGTTCCCCGCGGTGCAGGTCCAGGGCCCAGCGACGTTTCCCCTCGGCCGGGGTAACGATGCCGCCGACGCTCCACCCCCTTTCGCCCAGAACGCCGGCCAGGCCCAGACACACGGTCGTCTTTCCCACGCCCGGCGGACCGGTGAGCAGGAGGAGGGGGAGGTGGCTCATTGCCCGGCCTCCTCGTCGGCCAAGAAGGCGTCGGCCGGGACGATGGCGTAGCGATAGCCTTGCTCAATGAGGAAACGCTCCCGCCGGGTGGCGAATTCCTGCTCCCGGGTGTCCTGAGAGACAAGGGTATAGAAATGGGCCGGCCGGCCGTCGGGCTTGGGGCGCAGGAGTCGTCCCAGGCGCTGGGCTTCTTCCTGACGGGAACCGTAAGTGCCCGAAACCTGGATGGCGACGCCGGCCTCGGGCAGGTCCAGGGCCAAGTTGGCCACGTTGGAGACGACCAGAATCGGCTGTTCCCCCCGTCGAAAGGCGCGGTAGAGCCTTTCCCGTTCGGCCGGCGGCGTCCGTCCGGTAACCAGCGGTGCGCCCAGGGCCTGGGCGATGGTCCGCAACTGGCCCAGGTAACGCCCGATGATCAGGATGCGTTCGCCGGCATGCCGCTCGACCAGACGGCGAACGAGGGAGACCTTGGCCAGATTCTCGGCGGCCAGGCGGGAACGGGCTTGGGTGCTCCGGGCCTGGGCATAGTCCAGCCGGCCGGCGTTCGAGAGCGGCACACGCACCTCCCGGCAGGAGACGGTGGCCAGCCATCCCTGGACTTCCAGTTCGCGCCAAGGAGCCTCGTAGAGTTTGGGGCCGATGAGGGAGAAGACATCGCCCTGCCGGCCGTCCTCGCGCACCAGCGTCGCCGTCAGCCCCAACCGGCGGCGGGCCTGAAGTTCGGCCGTGAGGCGAAAGACCGGGGCCGGGAGAAGGTGAACTTCATCGTAGATGATAAGACCCCAGTCCCGTTCCTCAAAGAGGGCCAAGTGAGGGAGGGTGGGAGGTTGAGTCGAGGTGCGGTGGGTCAACACCTGGTAGGTGGCCAGCGTGACCGGAGCCACCTCCTTGCACTCCCCGCTGTACTCGCCGACCTCGTGTGCCTCCAGGGTAGTTTTAGTCAGGAGTTCCTGCCGCCACTGGTGCAGGGCGGCGGCATGGGGGCAGAGGATGAGGGTCTGGCAGCGCAGGTGGGCCATCACGGCCAGTCCGACGACGGTTTTCCCGGCCCCGCAGGGCAGGACGATGACACCGCTCCCGCCCTGTGGACCGCTCAGGAAAGCCCGCACGGCTTCCTGCTGGTAGGGGCGTAGGGAGAAAGGGCGGCCGTCCGGAAGAGTTCCCCGAAGGCGGACGGCCAGCGGAGCGCCGGGAAGGTAGCCGGCCAGGTCCAAGGGAGGATAGCCCAGCAGACGCAGGCGCATCTTCAGAAGGCCACGGCTGCCCGGGTGGGCGCGCAGGGTCAGGGGATCCTGAATACCTTGCAGGAGGGGGCGAAGGAGCGGGCTCCGGGACAGGTGGGCGACCAGGGCCGGATCGTCGCCCCGTAGGAGGAGGGCTTCACCCTCACGCAAGAGGGTAAGCCGGCCGTGCCGGGCCATCGTTGTCCGAATCCAGTGGGCTACCTCCTCCGGGAGACCGTAGCGGGCATGGCGGGAGAGTTTCTCCAGGATGGCAGCGGAGGTCAAACCGGTGGCGGCGGCGTTCCAGAGAGAAAGGCGGGTCAGGCGATACAGATGGATGTGCTGAAGGCTCTGTTCCAGTTCGGCAAAGCGAGAGAGAAAGTCGCGCAACTCCGGATAGAGAGGATGGTGGACATCCAGAAGGATCGTGCGGTCCTTTTGGATAACGAGCGGCTTGGCCACCTAAACCCCCTGTCCATCGGGGCGTAGCGTCCTGTGTTTCTGCCAGGTTATACAACTGCCTACGCCGGAGGCTAAAATCCGGCTCAGATGCCAAGCCCCCGAAAGGGGCTTCCAGAAAGCCCGGCAGGGGCGGGCTCAACCCGCCCCTATGCAACTCCCCTCATCACTCGGGCAATACGCCCAAGGGCCTCATCAATGTCCTGCGGCTCGATCCCATAATGGGTTACGGCCCGAATCTTGGTTCGCCCCAGGCAGGAGAGGAGCACCCCCTCCTCCCAGAGTGCCTGGGTCAGGGTCTCGGTGGTCCAGCGCGGGTCGGTGGGGTAGAACATGACCATGTTGGTCTGCACCGTCTCCAGTTCCACGGCCAGGCCGGGGATGTTGGCCAGGCCTTCGGCCAGGCGGCGGGCGTTCTGGTGGTCCTCGGCCAGGCGGTCCACCATCTCCTGGAGGGCCACGATGCCGGCGGCGGCGATCACCCCCACCTGGCGCATCCCCCCGCCCACCATTTTACGCATGCGGTGAACCCGTTCGATCAACTCGGCCGTACCACAGACCAGAGAACCGACCGGGGCAGAAAGCCCCTTGGAGAGACAGAACATCACCGAATCGGCGTAGCGGGCGATTTCCTGAACCTCCACGCCCAAGGCGATGGCGGCGTTGAAGATGCGGGCGCCGTCCAGGTGGACCGGGAGCCGATGCCGGCCGGCCAGTTCATAGACCTGCCGCATATAGTCCACCGAAAGCACGGTGCCGCCGCAGCGGTTGTGGGTGTTCTCCAGGCAGATCAGTCCGGTGGGAGGAAAGTGGACGTTCGGACCGCGGACAGCCCCCTCGACCTCCGCCAGGGGCAGTTCCCCGAAGCGAGTGGTGGAAACGGTGCGGTAGATCAGGCCGCCGAAGACGGCCGCCGCCCCAACCTCATAGTGGACGATATGGCACTCGTCGCCCAGGATGACCTCGTCGCCGCGCCGGCAGTGGGCCAGGAGGGAAACCAGATTGCCCATCGTGCCACTGGCCACAAAGAGGGCCGCCTCCTTGCCCATACGCTCGGCGGCCATTTCCTGGAGACGCTTTACGGTGGGGTCTTCCCCCCAGACATCGTCGCCCACCTCGGCCTCGTACATTGCCCGGCGCATAGCCTCGGTAGGCAGGGTAACCGTGTCGCTGCGCAGATCAATGCGACGATCCATCGCTTTTCCTCCATTAGGAAAGTCTGGCACTGCCATTGTACCACAGAGACGGGGAAAGGCAACCTTTTGGGCCTGACATGGGTAAATCGGTTTGGACACCCCCCTGTTCCTGTGTTATAATCATTCCGCGTACCGGACGATCATCGAAAGGACAAGCCGATGCCAGGGGATAGAAAGCGAAAGTTTCTCCTTTTGCTTACATTGCTCCTCTTTTCCTGCGGAACCGGCCGGCCGGCCCTGCATATCCGGGTACAGGATGCCCTGACGAACCGCCCTCTGACCGGCGCAAGGTGTTTCCTCTCCACAGGGCAGGCAAAGAGCGACGCTTCCGGCCTTTGCCGCTTCACCGAGTGGCTTTCCCCAGGCCTCCTGCGGGTCTATGCCCCCGGCTATCTGACTGCGGAAACCGACCTCCCGCCTCTTCCCGATAAAGCCCGGATCGTAACTATGACGGTCGCCCTCTCTCCGGAGCGGGCAACCGGGACAGTGCTAGATGCCTACACCAGCCGGCCGATTGCCGGCGCGGAAGTACAGGCCTCGGGGCGGATCTTCCTTACCGATCCGGATGGGCGTTTCTCCATCTTCGCCCCATCCTTTCCCCTGACCCTGACGGCTCGGGCGGCCGGCTACGAGGCCGCGCGGGATACTTTCCTCACCCCCACCTTCTCCCTCTCCCTGCGGCCTAACACCTTGGAAGGGACGGTCCGCGACGGCTATGACGGCCGCGCCGTAGCCGGTGCCCGAATCACCCTGACCGGTTCGCTCCTCCTGACCACCACCAGCAGGCCTGACGGCCGCTACCGCCTGGAGGGGGTGCCGGAGCGTTTCACCCTGCAGCTACAGGCGGCACGTTACCGGCCGGCCAAGGTCGTGCTGGAACGGACTACCCGACAGGACATTTCCTTGCGGCCGGCCTTCCTGCGCGGCCTGGTGCGCGACGAAGCAGGCCATCCTGTTCCTCAGGCCCGTGTGGTCTGCGCCGGCCGGTACACCCACACCGATGCCCAGGGCCGGTTCTTCCTGGAAGAGGTGCCGGAGGTGGCTGTGGTCCAGGTGCTGGCCCCCGGCTTTGCCAAAAAGACCATCACCGTAACCGATACTCCCAGCATCACCGTGGCCTTGACCCCCTTCGCCGTCCAGGGCATCTATGTGTCCTCCTATGTCATCTCCACCTACGACGGTGACCCCGACACCGAGGATTGGTTCACCTTACTCCTGGACTTTATAGAGGAAACGGAATTGAACGCCATGGTGCTCGAGGTGAAGGATGCCTGGGGCACGGTAGCCTATAATACCCAGATTTCCCAGGTCCTGGAACTGGGCACGGCCGATCCGCGCTACGATGTCTCCCGAATCCTCCAGGAATGCCATCGCCGGGGCATCTACACGATCGCCTATATCGTCACCTTTGAGGACTCCCGGCTGGCCGAGGCCCGCCCGGAGTGGGCCGTCCAGAGTGCCTCGCGGGACAAGCCCTGGCGGGATAACCGGGGACTGCACTGGATGGATCCCTACCGGCCGGAGGTCTGGGAATACAATTTGGCCATCGCCCGCGAACTGGCCGGCCTGGGCTTTGACGAAATCCAGTTCGATTACATCCGTTTCCCTACCGATGGGAACATCTCGGATATCGTCTATGCTGAGGAAACCGACCTTGAGAAACAATACGCTACCATTGCCGGCTTTGTGCAGCGGGCCTATGAGGAACTGGCCCCTCTGGGCGTCTTTGTCTCCGCCGACGTCTTCGGCTACGCTGCCTGGCGCAAGATGTGGGAACAGGGCCAGGATATCTCCCTGATGACCCACTACCTGGACTACCTCTGCCCGATGTCCTACCCTTCCCACTATTCCCCCGGTGAACAGGGCTGCGCCAATCCCAATGACTGTCCTTACACCATTGTCCTGGAAACGATAAAACGGGCCTATACCCAGATGGCGGAGGGGCAGCGAGCCAAAGTGCGCCCCTGGTTGCAGGACTTTGACCTGGGAGAGCCCCCTTACGGCCCGAAAGAGATACAGGAACAGATCCGGGCCGCCCACGACGGCGGTGCGGTGGGCTGGTGTCTTTGGAACGCCGGAAATGTGTACACGGACGGTGTGGACTATAGCCCGTGAAGGAGGGAAAGCCGTGAAAAAGCGCCGTCTCTGGCCGGTTCCCATCCTTTTGGCCCTTTGTCTGGTCCTGATCCCCGACCCGGGAAACCTGGCCGAAGCCGCCGGCCCGGTGCGGCTGGAACGCTGGGTGGAAACGACGGTGGCCGATTTCGGCCGGGGAAACCTGGATGGAACGACGGTGCTGGCCGTCGGCGACGGGGAGTTGCGCCTGGCCGAAGGGCAGAAACAGGGCACCTACACCTCGGCCGAGCAGGAGATGCCCTTTCCCTGTCAAGCGGTCGGCTTCCTCTATCTGGGGCGTATCCCGGCCGGTTCTGCCCTCTCCTTTGAGTTACGCGGCCGGGATGCTTCCGGGCAGTGGTCTCCCTGGGCCGACGTCCCCCCGGCCGGCCCCTGGATGGATTCCCAGGGGCGCTCGGCTGCGGAGGCCCTTCTCGTCTTTTCCCAGGGACAGGAGCGGCTGCAATACCGGGCTACCTTCCGCCGGGGAAAAGACACCCCTGCCCTGGAACAGGTTATGGTAGTCTGCCTGGCGGCGGAAAAAAGTTCCCCCGTAACGGCGCTGCCTCCCTGGAAGGAAACAGATGGCCGGCCCAGGCCGCTTCCACCGGAAAAATGGGGAGGTGAGGTTATCTCCGAAACGGTGACCAGCACGCCGGTCCCGGCCCGTATCGAGGTTCGCCCGGCGACACTCCTCATCTCCGGAACGGTCGAGGCCGTTCCTATGCTGCGGATGGCACAGCACTTTCAGCGCGAAGTGCTTGGCCGCGACGATCTGGCTTACACCTTTCTCGTGGACGCCGATGGCGGAGTTTATCAAGGTCGCCGGGGAAGTGCCGGGGATACGCTCTATATCGGCCTCCTGGGCGTACACCCCCACGAACCGGTCTCGCCCACGGTCGAGGATGCCCTGGTCGCGCTTCTGGCTTGGTGGCGGGAGGGACGGCCGGCCGAGCAGCGCGACTTTGCCCTGGCCGTTCCTTCCGATCCTCCCCTGGCCGAGCAACTGGAAGCCCGCCTGTCGGCTTTTAACCTGCGTCGGGACGAATGGTTTCTGCCCCGGGGGATTACCTCCCCCAACACAGATGAGTGGATTCTGCTGACCAACCCGGGCCCCCGTCGCCTCCAGGCCACAACAGAGATCTTCCTGGACAACGGCCGGACGGTCAGGCGGACGGTCCGCTTTCCGGCAGAGGCCCGGGGAAGCCTTCTGGCCGACCTGCTAGTTGCCCAGGGCGAATTCTGGGCCCGGTTGCGGGCCGACGGCGACCTCCTGGTGGAACGAGCCCTCTACTACGGCCACGATGGGGACGACAGCAGTGGGTTGGAGAACTCCTCGCAGATGTGGTATCTGCCGGGCGGAAGCCAGGAGGGAGACTCCACCACTATCCTGACCCTTCTCAATCCCGGCGACGCCGCTACGACGGCCACGGTGCGCATCTTCGCCCCCACCGGTCCGGTGGGTGAGCAGGCCTATCCTCTTGCTCCTCGTTCCCGACAGGTGGTAACGGTGAGCCAGATTTACACCGGCACAACCCCGGTGGGCTGCCAGGTCTTCTCCCCCCTGCCAATCGTCGTCGAGCAGGGAGTTCGCTTCTCGGCCGGGGAAGGGGGGTACGGGATGCCAGGCAGCCCCTACCTTTCCCGCCGTTGGTCCTTTGCCGCCGTGGAGACGGAGAGCCCGTATGTGACGGTGTTCTCCATCCTGAATCCGCATACCGAAACGGTGCCGCTGACCCTGACCCTGATGAGCGAGGATGGGACCATGTTGCAACGGTCCTATGCGGTTCGTCCCGGAGAGCAGTTGCTCAACCTGAACTCGATCCTGCCGGAACTGTCCCTGGCGGCGGAAGTGGAGGCCGGCCGGCCGCTGGCCGTCGCCCGGGTGACCTTTTTCAACGAGATGCGTTCGGCCCATGCCACCCTGGGGGCCACCCGGCCGGCCCGCACTTGGTACTTGTCCGAAGGCTCTACGGCGGAACCGTTCGAGACTTTTGTTATGGTAGCCAACCCCAACCCCCTTCCCACCAACCTGGAACTCACCTTCCTGGGCGAGCAAGGAGTCCTGGGACATCTGCGTCTGACCGCTCCGGCCCATGGCCGCCTGACCGTAGCGCTCAATAAAGTCCTGCCCGGAGTGGCCGCCTTTTCCACCCGGGTGGTCTCCGACCGGCCGGTGGTGGTAGAACGCAATATGTACCTGCATGGGAAAGAGGGTGGACACAGCAGCCTAGGAATCGCCCGCTGAGAACATCTTGGCGTTAGTGGATAGACGAAGGCACTGCCTTCGTCCACCCGGCGGGAGTTTTCGGATAGACCCTAAGAGCCTGTTGGCGGGCAGAGGTGGAATATGGCCTTCTGGGGGATGGAATGGACTTTTCTCTGGCATGTTCCTACCGTGCCCCCCTTTCCGGAGGAGACTTCGAGCATGGACGGTCTTTTGTTCTACAGTTTGTTTCTGCTGGGGCTGGTCCTCTTCCTAGGAGCCCTCTTTTACAATCGGAGAAAGGGGAAGTAGACGACCTTTTATCAGAGGTAACATAAGGTGATTCTGCCCGTGTCCTGTCCGGCATTTTCCATGGGGGAAAAGTGAGGCCGAGCAACTTTCTCCGAGCCCTTCTCCTGGCCTTCCGGGGCTTCCGTACCTATATCGGCAAGTTGCGGCGTTTCCGGGGCAACGCCCGGCTTTACCTCTTGAGCATAACCCTTTCCGGCATCGGCTTCGGCATCTTCCGGCTGCTCTTCAACTTCTTTGTCCTGAGTTTCCGGTCGGCGGACCCGCGTTACGATGAAAACCTGCTCGGCCAGTTGGTGATGGCAAGCAGCCTGGCCGCCCTGGCCGGGGCTCTGCCGGCCGGCTATTTGGCCGACCGGCTGGGCCGAAAAGGTTCCCTCCTTCTTTCCAGCGCCGTGGTCTCGGCCACCGTGGTGAGCATGGTGTTCTGGCCCAACCCGGTCAACTTCTACCTGATGCACATCCTCCAGGGCCTGGCCCAGAGCCTGGGGGCAGTGACGGCCGGCCCTTTCCTTATGGAAAACAGTGGGGAGGAGGAACGTACCTACCTCTTTTCCTTCCAGGCCGGACTGCAAACCTTGGCCGGATCGCTCGGCAACTGGTTCGGCGGGAACCTGCCGACCTGGTTGGGGCAAACCCTGGGAGTTCTTCCCACCAGTACGCCGGCCTATGCGGCTTCCTTGTTCCTCGTCGGCGGGCTTTCCTTCCTGGGCCTCCTGCCCCTGGTTTTCCTGCGGCGCGGGCCGGCCGCCGACCCTTCGGCCCGGAAGATGCTCTCGCCTTTCCGGTACGCCCGGCAGAACCCCGTCCTCTTGGCCAAACTCATCGGCCCGCAGTGGGTCATCAGCCTCGGCGCCGGCCTGCTCATCCCCTTTATGAACGTCTTCTACCGCCGTAACTACAGCCAGCCCGACGCCACCATCGGCACTCTCTTCGCCCTGGGCTCGCTGGCCATGGGCATCGGCCTGCTCCTGGCTCCGCTCCTGGCCGACCGCTGGCCCAAGATGCGGGTAGTGGTGGCCACCCAGGCCCTCTCCATCCCCTTCCTCGTCCTCCTGGGCTTTGCCCCTTCTTTCTACTTGAGCGCATTCGCCTACCTCGTCCGGGTGGCCCTGATGAATATGAGCAACCCGATCTACATGACCTTTGTGATGGAACAGGTGGAACCGGAGGCCCGGGCCACCGTGAGCAGCCTGGCCAGCATCGGCTGGAGTTTCGGCTGGGCCCTCAGCCCCTGGATAAGCGGCTGGCTGCAGACCAACTACGGCTTCGCCCCGGTCTTTGCCGGCACCATCTCCTCCTACATCATCGCTATTGCTATGATGTGGCGCTTTTTCTGGCCCAGAATACGTTGATCGTTCATCGTTGAACGTTCTTTCAGGGGGACTGGACGATCAACGGTCGATGCCAAGGGGGCTGGTATGGCCGATTGTCCGGTAACCTTTGAACCTTCCGGCCGGCGCACCATTTGCCTCCCCGGTCAATCCCTGATGGAGGCGGCCCGGCAGGCCGGCCTGTTCCTCGCCTCCGTCTGCGGTGGCCAGGGCACCTGCGGGAAATGCCGGGTTCGTGTCCAGGGAGACCTGCAACCCCCTACCGTACAGGAGCAGGCACTCCTGAGTGCGGAGGAGCAACAGGCCGGCTACCGGCTGGCCTGCCAGGCCCGGCTCCGAGGACCGGCCGTGGTTTTTCTCCCCTTCGCCGAACAGGTAGCCTACAAGGCGGCGCTCCTGGGGTCGCCCCCTCCCCTGGAGCCCAATGTGCGCAAGGTCCACCTCCGGCTGCCCCCACCTTCGCTTGTGGACCAGCGGCCCGATCTGGAGCGGCTGCGGGAGGCACTGGGCCTCTCGGTCCTGGAGGTCGGACTGGAGGCCCTGCGCGGCTTCTCCTGGACCTTGCGCCGGGCGAACTGGGAGGTGACCGCCGTCCTGGTCGGCGGCCGGCTGGCGGCCGTCGAAGAGGGGGATACCTGTGACCAGGCCTATGGCGTGGCGTTCGACCTGGGCACGACCACGGTGGCCGCCTACCTCTTGGACCTGAATGCCGGGGAGCAGCGGGCCGCATCCGTTGCCCTCAACCGCCAGAGCGTCTACGGGGACGACGTCCTCTCCCGCCTTGACCGTGCTCACGCCGGCGAGGCGGAGGCGTTGCGTCGGGCCGCGCTGGAGACGCTGAATAGCCTTATCGCCCAGGCCTGCCGGGAGGCCGGCCTTTCCTCAGAGCGTATCTACGAGGCCACGCTGGTGGGCAATACCTGTATGCTCCACCTCTTCCTGGGGCTGGACCCGCACGCCATCGGCGTGGCCCCCTATATTCCCACCTTCACCGCTCCCCTGGACCTTCCGGCACGGGAGGTCGGGTTGGAGATCGCCCCCGGGGGCAACGTGCACATCCTCCCGGCCGTATCCGGCTACGTCGGGGCCGATGCTGTGGCCGATGCCCTGGCTGCCTCTCTGGGGGAGGACGAGCGGGTACGGGCGCTGGTGGACCTGGGGACGAACGCCGAGGTCATCCTGAGCCGTCGGGGGGAACTCTTCGCCTGTGCTGCGGCGGCCGGCCCGGCCTTTGAGGGGGCGCGTATCTCCTGTGGGATGCGCGCCGCCCCGGGGGCCATAGACCGGGTGGTGCTGGTCGAGGGACGGGTGCAGGTACACGTCCTGGGGGAGCAGCCGGCGTCGGGACTGGCCGGCTCGGGCCTGGTTTCGGCGGCGGCCGCCCTGCGGAGGGCGGGCCTCCTTTCCTCGCGGGGGCGCTTCCTCTCACGCCAGGCCCCGCCGGGCCTTTTTATCCAGGGCCGGCGGGGGCCGGAACTTTTGCTCGTGCCGGAAGAGGCCTCGGCCACCGGAAGAAGTATCACCCTCACCCAACAGGATATAGCCGAACTCCTCTTGGCCAAGGCGGCCGTCTCCGCCGGACTCCGTATCCTCCTGCAGGAGGCCGGCCTGGAGGAAGGGGATCTCGAGGAGGTGCTCCTGGCCGGCTCCTTCGGCAATTATGTGGACCGGGAGGCGGCTATGGAGATCGGGCTGATTCCCCGGATGCCCCTGGAGCGCGTCATCGGGCTGGGCAACGCCGCCGGGGCCGGGGCGGTGCAGGCCCTCCTTTCGCTCCCGATGCGCCGGCGGGCCCGGGAACTTGCCCGCCGGATACGCTACATCGAACTTTCCGCCCATTCCGAGTTCAGAGAGGCTTTTCTCCGGGCGATGTCGTTCCCGGAGGTAGGATAAGGAGGTTCCGATGGAACAGGTGCTCGTTACTACCCTTTCTTCGGCCGGAAAAACGGTGCAGATCGCCCGCGACCGTCCCACCGTGCTCATCGGCGAACGCATCAACCCCACGGGCAAGAAACGTCTGGTCGAGGCGTTGCGGGCCGGGGATATGACGTTCGTGGCCCAGGAAGCGCGCGCCCAGGTGGAGGCCGGGGCCGACATCGTGGACATCAACGTTGGCGCGGCCGGCATAGATGAAGTGCGCATCCTGCCGCTGGCCGTGCAGGCGGCCTTGGAGGCGGCCGATGTCCCCCTCTCCCTCGATACCACCAACCCGGCGGCCCTGAAAGCTGCCCTGGAGATTTACCCGGGCAAGGCCCTGGTCAACTCGGTCAACGGGGAAGAGGCCACGCTGGAGCGGGTCCTTCCGCTGGTGCGAGAGTATGGGGCCGCCGTAATCGGGCTGACGATGGACGGCGAGGGCATCCCTTCCGATCCGGCCAAGCGCCTGAAGATCGCCGAGCGCATCGTGGAGCGAGCCGAACGGCAGGGCATTCCCCGGCAGGATGTCCTCATAGATTGCCTGGCCCTGACCGTGGGGGCCGATCCCCAGGCCGCCCGGGTGACGCTGGAGGCCATCCGTCTGGTGACGCAGGAACTGGGGGTCAACCAGACCCTGGGGGTGAGCAACGTTTCCTTCGGCCTGCCGGACCGGGAGGTGCTCAACTTGGCCTTCCTGTCCCTGGCCCTCATGAACGGGGTCAACTGCCCTATCGTGGATGTAGCCAAGGTCCGGACTATGGTGCTGGCCGTGGACCTGCTCCTGGGCCGGGACCGCTATGCCAAACGCTATATTGAACATTGGCGCCGGCGGACGCGGTGAGCAGGAATGTATGGGGGCGTTCTACGTGGGGTGTAGGTGTGTGCCGTCCACGAGTGAGAACAGGATACACGAATGACGACACCGAGCGCCTGTTTCAATTGAGTAGGCCGGAGAAGACACGGGATAGCAGCAGGTGGAATCGCCTCCATAGGCACGGATCATGTCGGCTTGGCCTGCTAACCTGAAACAGACACGGGGGTAGGCAAAGGCATTGCCTTCGCCTACCCAGGGGATAGACCCTCATGATAGAGCAAGACACAGAAAATTGACGCAGCATCGCTCGGGTAGTATAATTTCGGCCAGAGGTCCGTTCCTCGGCCAAGAAGGAGGAAGTCATGAGCACGCTTGTCGGTCGCTCTATCGGGCGCTACCATATCGTGGAGCAACTGGGCGAGGGTGGGATGGCCACCGTCTACCGGGCCTACGACACCCGCCTGGAACGCGATGTGGCGATCAAGGTCATCCGCAAGGGCGCTTTCCCCCCGGAGCAACTGGAGCGCATCCTCCGCCGCTTCGAGCGGGAGGCCAAGGCGCTGGCCAAACTGACCCACCCGAACATTGTGGCGCTCATTGACTACGGTGAGCACGAGGGTTCTCCCTACCTGGTGATGCCCTACCTCCCCGGCGGGACCCTTAAGAAGCGGCTGGAGGAACGGCAGGGCCGGCCTCTCCCCTATGAGGAGGCTGTCCGTCTTCTCCTCCCTATCGCCAGCGCCTTGAAGAGGAACTTTTCCACCTCCTCCGGCAACCCCGGCACAAAACCCCTCGGCCGAGGAAGCGGCTCCGTGGCC
>JASFBA010000065.1:0-47422 GCA_036172265.1 Chloroflexia bacterium | reverse complement strand
GCCGTCGGCAAGGGCCGGGCTGGTGGTCGAGGAGCCGGTGGTATCCACGGTGGTATCGGGGAGGGTATCGGGGGAAGTGCTCCACTCGATGGAGTAGCCGTAGACGCCGCTGGCGCTCGGCCGCTCCGGACCAGGAGACGTCCACCGTGTTGTCGTTCGACCAGGTGTAGGGGGTGTGGCTGGTGCTCCAGACGCTGGAGGGGTTGGAGGGTGGGGTGGTGTCAATGTAAAAAGGTCCCAGGTGGACGGCGCCGGCGTTCCAGTTGCCGGCCACATCCCGGGTGCGGATGTGGAAGTACCAGGAGTTGCCGTCGGCAAGGGCCGGGCTGGTGGTCGAGGAGCCGGTGGTATCCACGGTGGTATCGGGGAGGGTATCGGGGGAAGTGCTCCACTCGATGGAGTAGCCGTAGACGCCGCTCAGGGCGTCCCAGGCTCCGGACCAAGAGACGTCCACCGTGTTGTCGTTCGACCAAGTGTAGGGGGTGTGGCTGGTGCTCCAGACGCTGGAGGGGTTAGTAGGCGGGGTCTTGTCCACGATGATGTCCACGGTATTGCTCCAGGGGCTGGTCTGGCTTCCACTTTTTGCCGCCACCCGGTAGTAGTAATACCCGTCCGCCTTGCCGGTGAAAGAGTACTGGCTGGAGGAGGTGGTGTACTCGGTGGGGCTGCTGAAGGAAGGGTTATCATCCTCCTGGAGGAGGTACGAGGTGGCCCCGCTTACGTCGCTCCAATCCACGGTGTAGTTTCCGCTGGTGGAGTACTCGCCGGGGTCGTAGAGGGTGGGGGCTTGAAGGGTGCCGCAGGCCGCCAGGCCGGCCGCCAGGACGTTCAGGTAGCCATAGCCGTAGGTGTAGTTGCCCTGGCCGGTGGGTGGGGCGCCGCAGTTCCCGGCTGGCGGAGTATCGGCGTTGTTCTGAAGGATCTGAAACGTCTGGTCAATCTGCCCGATCAGGCTGGAGTTACACGACCAGAGGAGTGCTACCGCTCCGGCCGAGTGCGGGGAGGCCATCGAGGTGCCGGAATAGGAGCAGGACCAGGAGTTGGTGGGGATGGAAGAGCAGACGTTCACTCCGGGGGCGGAGATGTTCGGCTTGGTGTAAGGGGTATAAGGGGGACAACTGCCGCCGGGAGCCGGGCCACGGCTGGAGAAAGAGGCAATGTTGCGGGAGGAGTCGTGCGCCGCCGAACCGAACGACTCCTGGTAAATGCCAGGGCTGCCCAGTGTGCTGCAGGAAGGGCCGGAGTTTCCGGCGGAGAAGGCGGGGAAGATGCCGGCCGCTCGCCAGGCCTGGACCTTGGGCAGATACCAGGTATCGCAGCCGGGGCCGCCCCAGGAGTTGTTGACCACATGCGGGCGGTTGTTTGGGTTCCCACCGGGGGACAGAATCCACTCGGCGCAGGCGTTCAGGGCAAAGGTGGAGCAGGAGCTGCTCTCACAGCCCTTGCAGGCGATCCACTGGGCGTTGGGAGCCATGCCGGCCTGCCAGGTGAGCGAGGGGTCGTCATCGCCGACCATCGTGCCCATGGTGTGGGTGCCGTGGCCGTTGTTGTCGCAAGGGGTGCCCCCACAGATGTTCGATGGGTCGTACCAGCAGGCGGAGTCGCCGGGGTTGCCCGGGCACTTGTAGGCCTGGTCCAGGGCAGGATGGTTCCATTGCACGCCGGTATCAATGTTGGAGACGAGGATGCCGTCGCCCTGGACGCCGAACTGGGTCCAGAAGTCATTGGCGTTGGTATCCACGATGCCCCAGGCGAGGGCCTGGGGAACCGACTCGGGGGAAGGATCCAAGGGGGCGATGGGGTCAATGTAGTAGGTGCGGGTAGCATAGATCCAGGACACCTCGGGGAGGCCGGCCAGGGCCTGAAGGGTCTGGAGGTCGCCGGCCCAGACGTAGAGTTCGTTGCCGGCAATAAAGGTCTGGTAGCGCAGACCGCGGCCGTCCAGGAGGGCCTTGGCCCGTCCTTGGGAACGCTGCGTTGCCTCCGTCAGGGCCCGGACGACGAACTCGCCCCGTTCTTGCCAGGACATCGAGTAGGCCGGAGAGAGGTCGGCCTGCTCGGCAAAGCGGACGACGAAATCGGCCGTGCCGTCGGCGGCCAGTTGGTCGAGCAAAAGCGGTTCGATCTTGTCCAGGGGCTCCTGGCCTTGCACGTTTGAGGAGGCCGCGGTGGGAACGGAAAGAAAAAGGAGCAAGGCGAGGGTAAGGAGCAAGGCCAAGGTCAGCACCTGGGCCCCGGTACGGTTTTCAGGCAACATCGAAACACCTCCTTGCCGGGAAATCATCTTACCGGCTTTATTTTTATTGTAGCACGAAAAAGGGGAAAATAAGGCAACAGAACCATAGGCCACCCCAACGACGGACCGTCCGGCGGAGACCGACGAACCTGGTATAGTGACCACTTTCTTTATCAGCGAAGGCGTCAACATCATCCGCACCGGGATGGTTGACATGGGCCGGGATGCTCGATATTATCGTCAAAAGGGATTACTATTATTGTACCAGATTTGAGGAGAATGTCAATAGGAAACATACCATAAGATATTACGAATTTGTCCTTTCTCTTGCAGGAAAGGGGAACATCCGCCGGGTCGCCGCTATGCGCACGGCAGAAGTGTCCTGGTAAGAGGGCGGCGATGAATACCTTATGTTTTATCCTCTCCTTCTCGGCCTTCTCCCCATCCTCCCCGCCATCGTCCTGGCCCGATCCGGCGGCTACGCGCTCGACGGGGACATCGGCTTGCCGCTGGTGGTGAGGTCAACACAAGCGGAGAGGGCCTACATCTCCCGCAGCAACTGGTTGGCGATCACCAGGCGCATAATTTCGGAGG
Source organism: Chloroflexia bacterium (assembly GCA_036172265.1). Classification (GTDB taxonomy): domain Bacteria; phylum Chloroflexota; class Chloroflexia; order DTKN01; family DTKN01; genus JASFBA01. The sequence continues at coordinate 44,592 of JASFBA010000065.1, read as the reverse complement.
TGCCCTCGTAGATACGCGTTACGCGGGCATCGCGCAGGTAGCGCTCTACGGGGTAGTCGCGGCTGTAGCCGTAGCCGCCGTAGATCTGCAAGGCCTTGTCGCAGACCTCAAAGGCCATCTCGGTGGCGAAGAGTTTGGCCATGGCCGCCTCTTTCGTATGACGTTCGCCCCGGTCCTTCTTCAGGGCGGCGTTCCAGGCCAGGAGGCGGGCAGCCTCGATGCCGGTGGCCATGTCGGCCAGCATCCACTGGATGGCCTGGAACTGGGCAATGGGCTGGCCGAACTGCACCCGCTCCAGGGCATAGCGGCGGGCCGCCTCGAAGGCTGCCCGGGCGATTCCCACGGCCTGGGCGGCGATGCCGATCCTTCCGGCATCCAGCGTTACCATAGCGATCTTGAAGCCTTCGCCCTCCTCGCCCAGGCGATCTTCCACTGACAACCGGTAGTCTTGGAAAACGATCTGAGCCGTATGCGAGGCCCGCATCCCCATCTTCTTCTCGATGGTGTCCACCTGGAAGCCGGGGCGAGCGGTGTCCACCAGAAAGGCGGTAATGCCCTTGGTCCCCTTGCTCCGATCCACGGTAGCAAAGACGTTCAGGAGGCGGGCCTGGTTGCCGCTGGTGATAAAGGTCTTGACCCCGTTCAAGATGTAGGAGTCGCCGTCGCGTACCGCCGTGGTGGCGACGGCCGCGGCGTCCGATCCAGCCCCAGGTTCGGTCAGGGCAAAGCCGCCCAGCCATTCCCCACTCGCCAGTTTGGGCAAATAACGCCGCTTCTGCTCCTCCGTCCCGAAGCGCACCAGCGGATAACAGCCGGTGGTGCAGTGCACGGCCATGATGAGCGAGGTGGCGGCACAGCACCGGGCGATTTCCTCCAGTGCCAGACAATAACTCACCGTATCCACGAAGGAGCCGCCGTACTCCTCGGGCACCATCAGGCCCAGGAGCCCCAGTTCGCCCATCTTGCGCAGCGCCTCGACGGGGAACTCCTCCTTCTCATCCCTCTCAGCGGCCCGGGGGGCCAGTTCTTTCTCCGCAAAGTCGCGGGCCATATCTCGAATCATGCGTTGCTCTTCGGTGAGGGTCAGGTCCATCGCTCTTCTCCAGTTCTCACTCCTCACCCCTGCCCCCTCTCCCATGAAGCGGGAGAGGGGGTCAGGGGAGTGGAGTGAGGGCTACTTCCTCGGCGGCTCCTCGCCAGCCGCATAGTGGTAAAAGCCCCGGCCGGTCTTGCGCCCCAGCCAGCCGGCATCCACGTACTTGCGCAGAAGGGGACAGGGCCGGTACTTGGGGTCGCCCAGACCCTTGTGCAGCACCTCCAGGATGGCCAGGCAGATGTCCAGCCCGATGAGGTCGGCCAGCGCCAGCGGGCCCATAGGATGGTTCATCCCCAGCATCATCACCTGGTCAATGGCCTCCTTGGTGGCCACTCCCTCCATCAGGGCGTAGACGGCCTCGTTGATCATCGGCATCAGCACCCGGTTGGAGACAAAGCCGGGGAAGTCGTTCACCTCGACCGGCACCTTGCCCAGTTTGCGGGCCAGTTCGACTGTAACCTGGGTGGTTTCGTCGGAGGTAGCCAGGCCGCGGATAACTTCCACCAGCACCATAAGCGGCACCGGGTTCATAAAGTGCATGCCGATGACCTGTTCCGGGCGCTTGGTGGCCGAGGCCAGTACGGTGATGGGAATGGAGGAGGTATTGGAGGCCAGGATGACCTCCGGCCGGCAGATTCGGTCCAGTTCGCCGAAGAGGGTCTTTTTCAGGTCCACATTTTCGCTCACGGCCTCGACGACGAAATCGGCTTCGGCGGCGGCCGAGAGTTCCCCGGTGGGATGGAGGCGGGCCATGGCCGCCTCCTTCTCCTCGGCGGTCATCTTGCCCTTTTCTACGCCTTTGGCCAGGAACTTTTCGATGGTGGACATGGCGCTCTGGAGTTGCTCCGGGACGACCTCCACCACGATCGTCTCATAGCCGCTCTGGGCAAAGACCTGGGCGATGCCTCGTCCCATCGTTCCGGCGCCGATCACAGCAACAGTCTGGATGTCCATCGTTTCCTCCTTGTTCACTTTCAAAACGGTATCCCATAGAGAAGCCCGCTGGAAACCCCCAGCCCGAAAGAGAGGCCGGCCAGCGTCCGGCGCTCCCGGCTGCGCATCCCCAGGAGGCCGCTTCCGGCCGGCCAAGTAAAGTACCAGGGAAAGGTGGCTCCGTGCAGAAAGCAGATATAGACCAGGGCGGTGCGCTCCCAGGCCGAAAGGAGTTCTTCCCATGCCCCCTCCCGACGCCACAGGACAACCCCCTGGACGAGCAGCAGTGCCAGGAGAAGGCCCTTCAGGAGCACCTGGAGGGTAAGAAAGGCCAGAGGACCGGCCCGGTCGGCCACGGCCGGCCAGGCTCCCCAGGCCTGCTCCAGTCCTTGGAGCAGGAAAACCACCGGACTGACCCGAATGCGCGTCGTCTCCCCCAGCAGGGCGGTGAGGACGGCCTGCGGGCTGCTTCCAAAGGGCAGGACGGCCAGAGCAACCACCAGGATGCCGAGGAGGACGGCTTTCCCCAAGAGGAGCGCTCGTCGGTGACCTTCCTCGCGACGCAGCCAGGCCAGGAGGAAGAAAAAGACAAGGAGGAGGGAGATGTACTTGACCAGGGCGGAAAGGGTGAGGAGCAGGTAGCCAGGCCAGGGCCGCCCCCGCCGCCAGGCCGAAAGTCCTCCCAAGGCCAGCGCCAGCATCACCAAGTCGTTGTGGGCGTTGCCGGCCCCTTCCAGGAGGAAAAGGGGCGACCAACCCACCGCCAGAGCGACGGCCGCGGGAGGCAGGGCTGGAAGGTCGTTTCCCTTCGCCAGGTTATAGAGCAGGACGACCAGCCCCAGGTGGGCAAGGGAAGCCAATCCTTTGAGCAGGAGAAGCCCGCCGAAGAGGTTGCCGTAGCCGGCCAGGCCGGCCGCCGCCGTCGAGAGTTCCACCCAGAGCGGCCCATAGGGACAGGCGATGTTCCAGAAGGAAAGTCCCCGGATGGGATCGTCTACCGTCGAGGGGAGGGTCGTATAGGGGTTTTGCCCGTGAAAGGCCACCATACGGCCATAGGCCAGGTAGTTCAGGCTATCGGTGGAGAAAAGGGGCGGCAGGGCCAGGAGAAGGGTCAGGTTGAAGAGCAGGGCCGGCAGGAGCACCGCCCAGAGTCTCGCTCGGCTCCGGGAAACCAGGCGGACGGCCAGCAGCCAGATCAGGTTCAGTCCCAGCCAGAGGCCGGCAAAGGCCCACGATACGGCCTGGGGAGATAGGGCCGGGGGACGCGCCAGCCCCCAACCGGAAAGGAAAAAGGGGAGGGTCTCCCGGCTATAGCCGTAGAGGTTGCGGAAGTCGTCCGGGAGGCGCAGACCGACTGCGACCAGGGCCACCAGGCCGGCTTCCAGGAGCAAGGCCAACCCCCAGAGCGCGGCCGCGGCCCTGATGCCTCTCCGCTCGGTCATCGGCGTTTGTCCCCCAGGGGCCTCTGTGGGCCAGCCCGGATTTCAGAACCGGACTGATTTCCTCTACCCAGTTCAGAGCATCTCCACGCTCAGGGCCACGGCCTCCCCACCGCCCAGGCAGAGGGTGGCGATGCCGGTGCGCAGGCCGCGATCCTTCAGGGCGTAAAGGAGGGTCACCAGGATGCGGGCGCCGCTACAGCCGATGGGATGGCCCAGGGCGATGGCCCCGCCGTTGACGTTGACCCGATCCCAATCCCAGCCCAGGGCCTTGCCGTCGGCCACGGCCTGGGCGGCAAAGGCCTCGTTGGCCTCGATCAGGTCAAAGTAGTGGATGTCCACCCCCAATTTCCTCATCACCTTCTGCACGGCGTAGATGGGGGCGGTGAAGAGGCGAATCGGCTCCACGGCGGCCTGGTCGTAGGCGGTGATGCGGGCCATCGGCTGGATGCCCAGTTCACGGGCCTTGTCCGCGCTCATCACCACCAGGGCAGCAGCGCCGTCGGTGATGCCCGGGGAGTTGCCGGCGGTGACGATGCCGTCGGGCTCAAAGGCCGGCCGCAACTTGGAGAGGAGTGCCATGGCCTCTTCCTTGCTGCTGTAGCGGCGGGGGTTCTCGTCGGTGTCAAAGATCTGGGGCGGGCCCTTGCGCTGGGGAACTTCCACCGGGACGACCTCGGCCTTGAAGCGGCCGGCATCTATGGCCTCGACGGCCTTGCGATGGCTGTGGTAAGCGAATTCATCCAGTTCTTCACGGGTGAGATGGAACTCGCGGGCGATCCACTCGGCGGAGGAGCCCATGTGGTGGTTGGCAAAGGCGCACCAGAGGCCGTCGAGCACCATGCCGTCCACGAGGCCATCGGGCACGGCACCGCCCACGCCGCCCTTGGTGATGCCCCCCATCCGGTAGCCGGTGCGGGCACGAGGCAGGTAGAAGGGGGCCAGGTTCATGTTCTCCATACCGCCGGCCACGATGATCTCGGCGTCGCCGGCCTGGATCATGGCGCTGGCCAGCATAACCGCCTTGAGGCCGGAACCGCAGACCTTGTTGATGGTCGTCGCGCCGATCTCCGCAGGGATACCGGCTTTGACGGCCGCCTGGCGGGCCGGGGCCTGTCCCAGGCCGGCCGGCACAACGCAGCCCATAATGACCTCGTCCACGGTGGCCGGATCGATTCCGGCCCGCCGCACCGCCTCGCGGATGACAATGGCCCCCAGTTCGGTGGCCGGGGTGGTGGATAGAACCCCGCCGAACGCGCCGATGGCTGTCCGACAGCCGCTGACGATGACTACATCGCGAATCATCACGACCTCCTTGTAAGAGCGATTCCTAAGCGAGCATCGTCCCAGGTCTGTAGCCGAAGTTACACCTCCTTATGCCCTAGACCCCTCCCCTGCCAAGTGGGGAGGGGAATCGCGGGGATGACCTCCGGCGAGAGACCCGGCCTGGCGGCCGGGATGGAGCGTATTGTACTATATTGTGCACCAATGCGCAAACCGTCCCGAACTCGTTGGACAACGAGTTCGGGACGTACCCGACGAATTCCCCAAAGCGAGTTGCCCAGGAAAGGTTCACTTTTTCCCCTGCAACGCCCGCCAGACGCGCTCCGGTGTGGCCGGAGGTTCGGTGATCCGGATGCCCACCGCGTGGGCAATAGCGTTCAGGATGGCCGGGGCGGTGGGCAGAGTGGGCGTTTCCCCCAGTCCTTTGGCCCCAAAGGGCCCGGTAGGATCGGGCACCTCCACGTCCACGTTGACCAGTTCCCGGGGCATATCCAGGACGGTAGGGACGGCATATTCGCTCAGGCGTCGGGTGCGGACGTAGCCCCCCTCCTGGATAAAGTGTTCGGTCAGGGCATAGCCCACCCCCATATGCACACCGCCGGCCACCTGCCCCAAGACCATCGGCGGGTTGATGACCCGCCCGACGTCGGTGGAGGTCCACATCTTCAGGAGGTCCACCTCCCCGGTCTCGATATCCACCTCGACCAGGGCGATCTGTGTCCCGAAGGAGTAACTGATATGCGGTTCGCACTGCCCGGTCAGGGGGTCGTAGGGGGTGGTCGGGCGCAGGTCGCGGCCGTGGAAGGTATAGGCGGCCCGTACCGTCCGCTCCCCGGTCTCCTCGCGCAAGGCCTTTTGCCAGCGTTCATAGGCCAGCCGGCAGGCTCCCAGGACGGCATTTCCCGAAGTGTAGACGTGGCGGGAGGCGGAGGAGGAGCCGGCGTCGGGCACACGGGAGGTATCCACCAGAGCGATGCGCACCCGGGCCGGGTCCACCTTCAGGGCCTCGGCGGCGATCTGCTGGAGCGCTGTGTGGACCCCTTGCCCCACCTCAGCCGCCCCGATGGCCACGGTGACGCGGCCGATACGGCCGCTTTCGTCCAAGGAAAGTTCCACCTCGGCAGTGGAGCGGTCGTCGAAGCCGAAGGAGTAGCCGACGTTCTTGTAGGCGCAGGCCACGCCGATGCCCCGGCGTTTGTAAGGGGCCGAGGGGGTCCCGAGATCCGGGCGAATCCAGCGGCCGGCCTCTTCCCTCCAGCCGGCTGCCCGGGCCGCCTGGAGGAGCGTTTCCTTGATGCCGGTGCCGGGGGGCATGCGGTTTCCCAGCACCGTCTCGGTGCCCGGCTCCAGGAGGTTCTTCAGGCGGAACTCGACCGGGTCCATCCCCAGGGCCTCGGCCAAACGGTCGGCCTGCTGTTCGTAGGCCACGGGGGGCTGGGTGGCCCCGAAGCCGCGCATGGCCATGGTGACGGCGTTGTTCGTGTAGACGGCGTAGCCGTCTATTTTGGCGTTAGGGATGGCGTAGGGGCCGGCCATGAAGGAGACGGCGTTGTTGAGCACCGGGATGCTCGTGGAGGCATAGGCCCCGGCGTCGGAGATGCCCTCGATCTCGACAGCGACGATTTTCCCCTCGCGGGTAGCCCCCCACTTGTAGCGGAAGTAGAAGGGGTGGCGTTTGCCGGTGTTGCGAAACGACTCCTCGCGGGTGAAGACGATCTTGACCGGCCGGCGGACGACAAAGGCGCAGAGGGCCAGGAGGTGCTGGATGTACATATCCTCCCGCCCGCCAAAGGCCCCGCCGATGGCCGGGACGATTTCGCGCACCTGTTCCAGAGGCAACTGGAGGAGGTGGGCGATCTGGTGCAGGTCGTCGTGGGGCCACTGGGCGGCGGCAATCACCGTCACCCGTCCTTCCTCATCTATGTAGCCTATCCCGGCCTCCGGCTGCAGATAGGCGTGCTCCACCATCGGGGTGATGTAGACATCCTCGACGACGACATCGGAGTGGGCGAAGCCGGCCTCTACATCGCCCTTGCGCACCCGAACGTGGCGGAGGATGTTCGTCTCCCGGTCCTCGTGCACCAGGGGACTGCCCTCCCGCATGGCCTCCCGGGGGTCGGTTACAACCGGCAATACCTCGTACTCCACTTGGACCTTTTCGGCGGCGGCGCGGGCCTGGCGTTCGCTTTCGGCGACGACGATGGCGATGCGGTCGCCCAGCCAGCGCACCTTGCCCCCCTCCGGCACCAGGAGTGTCTGGTCGCGGATGTTGATGCCGTACTCGTTCCGCGGTACGTCCCGGTAGGTGAGGATGCGCACCACGCCGGGCATGGCCTCGGCGGTGTGGGTGTCTATACGCCGTACACGGGCATGGGGGTAAGCGCTCCAGACCACAGCGCCGTAGAGTTGGCCGGGCAGGTTGAAATCCTGGGGAAACTTGCGTGTACCTCGGACTTTGGTCTGAATGTCGATCCGGGTGATGGGCTGACCGAGTGCGGATGTATCCACCGGAACCTCCTGGATAAAGGGCTCGGGGCTTGAGGATCAGGGCCTAGGGCCCAGGGCTTGGGGCTCAGGACTTGCCCTGTCCCCTGAGCCCCAAGCCCTGACCTATTACCGCCTTCACTGCCTCGACGATCTGGTAATAGCCGGTACAGCGGCAGAGGTTGCCGGAGAGGCCCTCTAGGATTTCTCCGTAGCCGGGATGGGGATTTTCCTGGAGAAGCGCCACGGTGGACATCACCAGGCCCGGCGTACAGTAGCCGCACTGGGCGGCAAAGTGTTCGATAAAAGCCTCCTGGACCGGGTGGAGTTCCTCCCCGGGAGAGAGGCCCTCGATGGTGGTGACCGTTCGGCCCTGGACCTTGGCCGCCGGGTAGATGCAAGAGAGGATGGAGGTGCCGTCCACGAGCACCGTGCATGCCCCGCATTCGCCCTCGCCGCAGCCGATCTTGGTGCCGATGAGGCCCAGCCGCTCGCGCAGGACCTCGGCCAGGAGTTCATAGGGCTCCACCTCGACTTCGGTGGGCTTCCCGTTCAGAGTAAAGCGCAGTCGCATCGTATCCTCCTTTTCCTTCGCCCTACTCCCCCTGCCCCGAGGAGGTTGGGGGGAAGGGGGAGAACACCGCCTCCCAGAGTGCTCGGCGGACCAGGACGCCCACCATTGCCCGGCGGTATTCGGCCGAACCGCGGATGACGCTATCACGAGGCGTGGAGGCCTCCTGAGCCAACCGAGCGGCTTCGGCGATGGCCTTCTCCTCCACCGGCGCGCCCTGGAGGGACTCCTCGGCAGCGCGGGCCCGCAGTGGGGTGGGTGCCACCGGCCCCAAGGCGATGCGTGCCCGACGGAAGCGGCCTTCCTCGACCTCCACCACCACGGCCACGGCCAACATGGGCAAGATGAGCGCCTTGCGCTGGGCCAGCCGCTTGTACGCCCAGCCGCTCCCCTGCGGCAGGGCCCGGAAACGGATGGCGGTGACCATCTGGGCGGCAGGGTCCACCTTGGAGCGCCCCACCCCGGCATAGAGTTCGGCGATGGGGAAGAATGTCCGGCCGGCCCGGTCGGCCACCTCTACCTCGGCGTCCAGGGCGAAGAGGGCCACCGCGCCGTCGGCGGCCGGCATGGCGTTCACCACGTTGCCTACGAGCGTCCCGACGTGCCGAATCTGCGGCCCACCGACGCATCCGCAGGCCCGGGCCAGGAGCCCTGCCTTCTTCTGGATGAGCGGGGAGGCGGCAATTTGCCCGTGTGTAACCTGCGGGCCGATCCAGATCCACCCATCGCGCTCCTCCAGAAAATCCAGCCCGGGGATGCGGGTAATGTCCACCATCACTTCGGCCGGACACTGGCCGCGCTGGGCCTGGAGTACGAGATCCGTCCCTCCGGCAATGAGCCGGGCCCGGCCGGCATGGGCCGAAAGCATCTCTAACGCCTCCTCCACGCTCTCCGGGAAGAGATACGCCGTCCAGTCCACCGGTCCCATTTTGACCTCCGGCGCAGTTTCTATGGAGAACCGTGCGCGCGCTGTTCGACCTCCTGGCAGGCTTTCCAATCGTCCGCCCGGGTCTGTTTCCCTTCCTGACACAGGCGCACAACCTTTTCCAAGGTTCGCCGGGCTCGGTTCTCCTGGAGTTGGGCAGAATAGGCCATGCCCAGGTAGTAGTTGGCGGCGATGCTGTCGGGCGACCTTTCTACGGCCCGCTGGAGGTATTCCAGCGCCTTCTCGACCTTTTCCTTCTGGGCCAGGTAAACCCGCCCCAGCCCGTACAGGGCCTCGAAAAAGTCCCGGTTCTTCTTCAACGCTGCTTGAAAGTGACGTTCAGCCTCGGCGTAGTTGCCTTCCTCATAGGCCACCCGGCCCAGGCCGCAGAGGGCACGCAGTTCATAGTCCGCCCCGAAGGAGGAGGCCGGCCGGATTCCCACCCCGGAGGTATCGTAGCGGAAGCCTTCCTCCGGCAGCCGAACGGCCCGCTGGAAGGCAACCCGAGCCTCGTTCAACCACTCGCGGGAGCGCAAAGGGACTTCTGCCCCCAGGTAGCGTTCCAGGAGGATGCTCCCCTTCTCCACCTCGGCGGCCAGGAGGACCTCGCTCCGGCCGGCCTTTCCCGCCGCCAGGGTAAAGTGGTCCAGCGCCTCGGTCTCCCACCCCAGTTCCCGTTCCACCAATCCCATCCGCAGGTAGGCCTCGGCACAGTTGGGGTCTTTTTCCACCGCCCAGCGGTACTCCTGGAGGGCTTCTTCGTTCAGTCCGATCCCCTGGGCCACTTTTCCCAGGCCCAGGTATCCCTGGACCGGGTCGATTGCCTCATCCACCAGCAAGCGGTACTGCTCGCTGGCCAGGGAAAGGCGCTCCACCGCCTCATCCGGCCGGCCGGCCTCCAGGAGCGATTGCCCCTGGCGAAGGTAGATTTCGGCCAACCGCAAATACGTCTCCCGATCATAGGGGGCATCCCACTGGGCCTCCAGGAAAAAGTCGGCCGCCTCCTCCATTTTTCCCCGGGCCAGGGCGATTTCTCCCCGCAGGCAGAGGGCCTCGTACCCTTCCGGGAGCACCTCGGCCGCCTGGTCCAGTTCCTTCCAGGCCAGGTCGAGCGGGGATTCTTCCCCAAACACCAGAGTCCAGAGGTATTCCCCAAAGCCCGGCGGCGGTTCGCGGTAGAACTGGACCAAATAGCGTTTGGCCTGGGCCAGGCGGGAACGGACCAGGAGGGGGAGGCTTCTTGTGGCCCAGGCGGCCTGGTAAGCAGCCCAGGTGGGATGGGGCACCGGCACGCTGCGCATGGCAATTTCCTGGGCCCGACGGCGCTTGCTTTCTTCCTCGGCCAGACGGAGGGCCTGCTCGATTTCCCGGCCGGCCTCGTCGGGATCGGCCCTCCCCAGGTGATAGCAGGCCATAGCCAGATGGGCTTCGGCCAACTCGGGGTCACTCTCCAGGGCCTGGCGGGCATTTTTCTCGGCGCAGCCGGCATCTCCCGCCCCGCAACAGGCCTGGCTGAGCAGAGACAGGGTCAGGGCATCTCTAGGCCGGCCCTGAAGTGCCTTCTCAAGGACTGCCTTGGCCTGCGACCACTCGTGCCGGCCCAGGTAGGCCCGCCCCAGGTTATGCAGGATGGCCGGGGCATCCGGAACCAGTTCGAGAGCCTTTTCCAGGAGGGAGATGGCTTCATCGGAGGAGAAATTTCCCCATCCTTCCGCTTCCTGGAGCAGAACGATGGCCTGGTTGTTCAGTGCGGCGGCGCGCAGGGCCGGCAGCCTGAAAGGAGCAGCAGGTGGAGGGGACGGTTCAATTTCGCCCCCGATTTCCACCCTGTAGGGGAGTAGGGAAGTCTCGCTGGCCAGGCCGGCGTAGAGGTGGGCCGCACCCTCGTAACTGCCCCGGAGGAAGAGGAGGCCAGCCCGGTGAAACTCCTCCACATCCGCGATAGGCGACCCAGGGGAAACTTTCTGGAGCAAAGAAGTCTCGGCCCCCTCCAGGTCGCCCAGGTAGAAGCGGGCCAGCCAGGATAAGAGCGGGGACACCTCCTCTGCCGTCAGTCCCCCTCCTCCGCTCAGAGGAAAGTGGGGTGGTGTCATCATCACCTGCAGATATTCGTCCAGTTCGGGGCGCCCGGTGTCAGGACGGGGATGTACGGTCAGGGTGAGGGCGTATCTCCCCTCGGCCTCCGGGTGGCCCCACAGGAAGAAATCGGCCGGCTGAGAGACAACCTGGTTGTAGGCGGCCTCGGCAGTCGGCGGAAGCGATGCCGTCTGGAGCAAGACCGTATAGGTCAGGCCGGAGGTGTCCAGCAGGGGGCGAAGGGCCTGCCGGAACTTTTCGCTCTCCGCCGCCTCCCGGCCGACGGCTACCAGGAGGGTCAGGTGATGGCGGCGGCCGGCTGCGGAGCGGGGGGCCAGGAGGGGGTAGAGGGAGAGGAAGAGGCCGGCCAGGAGCACAAAAAGGAGCAGGGCCAGGAACGGCCAGCGCACCGTCGGGGCCTCGCCGGTGGGGGGCACCCCTGCGTTCCTTCTTGCCTGGGGAGGAGATGAAGCGGCTACTTTAGGGCGGCTCTCTTGGCTCTGGGCCATCTGCCGGGCAACCCGATGTCCAACTTCCGGGTAGGGCCGGCCTTTCTTTGGGGTCGGGGTCCGCCTTCTTTCGGACCGGGCCGGCCGGCGAGAGGGCCCCATCCGCCTAATGCGAACCCGATGCACCCGCTCCTTCAGCCATAGCCATAGGCTCCGCCAATCGGAAAGCGGCAGGACGAGAAAGACGAGGAGAAAGATCAGGGCAACGATAAGACCGAGCAATCCGACCATCGTCCCGCACTCATGATATCGCCCCGGCTCTTCTGCGTGCTGTTGGGGCGTCAGGTATGCCTATTGTACTATAGAGAGAATGGGAATGCAAAAGTCGCATCTCCTTGACGGACCGGCCGATTGGGGGTAAAATGCGCTTGTAAGCCCCCAGGAGGGGCCGGTAAGGAGGCAGATAGAAATGATCATCGGCGAACAGAAACCGCTGGAGGAAATCCGTAGCCTGATCGCCGGGTATAAAAAAGTCCTGGTGTTGGGCTGCGGCACCTGTGTGACCGTCTGCTTTGCCGGCGGCGAGAAAGAGGTCGGCATCCTGGCCTCAGCCCTGCGCATGGCCGAACGACTGGCCGGAAACGACCCCGAAATCATGGAAGCCACCGTACAGCGCCAGTGTGAGTGGGAGTACCTGGATGCCATTGCGGACAGGATAGGCGAGGCGGATGTCGTCCTTTCCCTGGCCTGCGGCATCGGCGTGCAGGCCGTGGCCCAGCGCTTCCCCGATACCTGGGTCGTCCCCGGCGTCAACACCACTTTCCTGGGCCTGCCGGAGAAAGAGGGCTTTTGGGTGGAACGCTGCCAGGCCTGCGGCAACTGCCTCCTGGCCACTACCGGCGGCATCTGTCCCATTGCCCGCTGCTCCAAGAGCCTCCTGAACGGCCCATGCGGCGGCTCCCAGCGGGGCAAATGCGAGGTCAACCCGGAGATCGAATGCGCCTGGCAACTCATCTACGATCGCCTGGCCCGCCTGGGCAAACTCGACCTCATCATGACCATCACCCCGCCCAAGGACTGGTCCACTTCCCGCGACGGCGGCCCCCGGCGGATCGACCGGCCGGACCTGCGCCTGGAGGAAGAGTAGCCGGCCGACCCAGAAGGCTTAGCCCGATAAGGGTAGGAGTGCAGTTGGCTATCAGGCCGCGAGTTTTGGGAATTTATCTCGGACACGCCGGAATGTATCGAGGAAATCTTTGAGATCGCCGCCCAGGCAGGCGAAAACTTTCAGAGTGCCGACGGGCGGACTCTTGCGCAAATTTTAGAGGAGAAGACCAGGGGTCTCGGCGAGGAGTTCCGACAACTCTACGGCGACGGCGGCGAGCACATGTGGAAACGCTTACTGGATCGGAACTCATGAGGATGCCATGGCTTTGATCGAGACCGCGTTCCCCATCGAAACATTGAACCCGGTGGCGATGGCCGAAGGGAATTCCAAGAGGCCGGTCTACCAGATGCACAAGTGGTGGGCCCGGCGGCTCGGGAGCGTCTTTCGGATGATCCTTTTGGCCGCGTTCCGGCCCAATAACATCCGAGAAATGGACTTGTGGCAAGACTTCCTGATAGGTGCAGACCTCCAGGGAAAAGTGATCCTTGACCCTTTTATGGGGGGAGGAACCACCCTTGTCGAAGCCCTGCGGCTGAACTGCCGGGTCATCGGGGTGGAAATCAACCCTGTCGCCTGGTTTGTGACCAAGAAAGAGATCGAACCCATCGATCTGGATGTGCTGGACGCGGCCTTTGCCGAACTGGAACGCACGGCGGGGGAAGAGATCCGGCGCTACTACCAAACGACCTGCCCTAACGGCCACGAGGCCGAGGTGATGTATGCCTTCTGGGTCAAGGTGGCCGAGTGCGAGTATTGCGGCGCGCAGACACGCCTTTTCTCCAACTATGAACTGTCGCGGCGTGACCACGCCCTCGTCGCCCTCTGTCCCAATTGTCTCCAAATCGTGCAAACGCCCGAGTATGATCCGGCGACGGTTTGTCCCGAATGCGGGAAAGTCTTTGATCCACGCAAAGGCGTGTGTGGCCGGGGGATTTTCCGCTGTGCTGCGTGCGGAAGGGAACAGCGGCTGTTGGATGCGGTGAAACGCAGGAGGGCAGCGCTGGAGGGACAACCCACCGGGTTGCCCCTCGGGCAACCCACCGGGTTGCCCCTTGGGCAACTCACCGGGTTGCCCCTACTCCACGCCCTCGAGGGGTACTGCGAAACGTGCGGCCGCTTTTTCAAGCGGGTAGACGCAGATGACCTGAGGCGTTGGAACGAGGCCCGGACGGAGTTTGAACGGCGAAAGGACCACCTCCTTATTCCCTGGGAGGCGATTCCTGTGGAAGGTCGGAGCGATCCCCGCCCGGTGAACCATGGGTACACGCATTATTACCAGATGTTCAACGAGCGGCAGTTGCTCTGTCTTTCCATTCTGCTGGAGCACATCCTTCAAATAGGCGACCCGAACGCCCGCGAACTCCTGCTCCTAGCCTTTTCCGATTGCCTGGATACGAACAATATGTTCTGCAAATACGAGGTCGCCTGGCACAAGATTTCTCCCTTCTTCGGGCTGCACGCCTACCACCCCATTGAGCGGCCGGCCGAGAACAATGTGTGGGGCACGGCCTTGGGGCGGGGCACCTTTGTCAAGTGCTTCGAGAAAGTGCGCCGGGGAAAGGCGTACTGCCTTCGTCCCTACGAGCGTGTGGAGTGTCGCGGCAATACCCCTGTCCCCATGGAGCGCATCGAAGGGCACCTGGTTGCAGACTTTGCCAACCTCGAGCGTACGGAGCGGGCTGCACTCTTGCGTTGCCAGAGCGCCGAGGACCTATCGTTCATCCCGGACCGATCCGTAGACGCCGTGGTTACGGACCCGCCCTACTTCGACAACGTTCAATACTCGGAACTGGCCGACTTTTTCTACGTCTGGTTGCGTCTCGGCCTCAAGGATGTTTACCCGTGGTTCGTTCCGCCCTCCTCGGCCCGGCCTGAGGAGATTGTCAAGAACGATAAACTGGGCAAGACGACCGCGTTCTTCAGCCAAGGATTGCGGCGGGTGCTCTCCGAGTGCCGACGGGTCCTCAAGGACGATGGCCTGCTTATCTTCACTTTCCACCATAACCAGACATGGGCCTGGCAAGAAGTCGCACAACTCTTGTTGGAAGCCGGGTTCTATATCTCCGCCACACCCATTGTCCGGTCCGAAGGAAAGAGCGGATTTCACAGCAGCAAGGGGAACATCCGCTACGACGCGGTGCTGGTGTGCCGGAAGATAGAAGGACAAGTTGAAGGACGAATATCGGGGGACCTGGTGGAGCGTATCCTTGGCGACGCCATCTTCTGGGTAAAGCGCACGCTGGATGCGGGGATGGTGGTCAACGATGTGGATGTGTTCGCCATCGTAATGGCTAAAACTGTCGAATGGTACACGAAATCGGCCGGCTCTTGCCCTTTAGGTCTGGGGGATTTGCTGAAGAAGGGGGCCGGCCTCGTGGACCAGGTGCGTGAAAGCGCCCGATCCTCCCAGTCCCGGACGTCCGGACCTTATGCCCCACAGGTAAAGCAACTGGCTCTCTTCATAATGGAGTCGCGGGAAAGATACGAAACCGGGCCCTACGGCGGGGGCGCAACCCAATCGCGCCGTATGTCAAGCCGCAGCATTTTCCCGAGGTAAATGCGGTAAGGAGAAGAGCGACGATGAAAGCAGGAAGCCGCCTGGAAAAGGTCTTGCGCGCCGGCCACTTTGCCGTCACCGGGGAACTGGGGCCGCCCCAGGGCGCCGATGCCGAGGTCATCCTCCGCAAGGCAAGACTCCTCAAGGGCTACGTGGATGCCGTCAACATCACCGACAACCAGACGGCAGTGGTGCGCATGTCTTCCATCGCTTCGGCGGTACTGGTCATGCAGGAGGGGCTGGAACCGGTCGTGCAGATGACCTGTCGCGACCGCAACCGCATCGCCATCCAGAGCGACCTCCTGGGGGCCTATGCCCTGGGAGTCCGCAACCTCCTCTGCCTCACCGGAGACCACCAGTCCTTCGGCAATCACCCGACCAGCAAGAACGTCTTCGACCTGGATTCGATCCAACTTCTGCAGATGATGGCCGGCCTGCGCGACGGGAAGCGTTTCCTCTGCGGGGAGGAGGTCAAGGGGCAGGAACCGCGCTTCTTCCTCGGCGCGGCGGCCAACCCCTTCGCCGACCCCTTCGACTTCCGCCCCTACCGGCTGGCCAAAAAGGTCGCCGCCGGGGCCGACTTTATCCAGACCCAACTCATCTACAACGTCCCCCGCTTCGCCGAGTATATGGAGCGGGTGCGGCGATTGGGCTTGCACGAGAAGGTATACATCCTGGCCGGCGTAGGGCCGATCAAGACGGCCGGCGCTGCCCGCTATATGCGCGACAAGGTCCCGGGGATGGACGTGCCCAACGAGATCGTCGAGCGCATGGAACGGGCCGTATCCGACATCCCTAAGGAGGACAAAAAGGCCCGCGCCGAAGCCTGGAAGCGCGAGGGCATCCAGATCTGCGTAGACATCATCCGCCAGGTGCGCGAGATCCCCGGCGTGGCCGGCATCCACATCATGTCCATCGAGTGGGAAGAGGCCGTGCCGGAGATCGTCCAGGCGGCCGGCCTCTACCCACGGCCGGCGGTCGAATAACTTTCGGAGGAAACGATGTCCCCCCTTGTTGATCTCCAGACCCTGCCCCTGGCCCAGATCATCCAGGAGCGCTGCGGCGAAAACGTCTACCTGTGCTACCAGTGTAAAAAATGCACCGCCGGCTGCCCGGTGGTCGAGTACATGGACCTGGCCCCCAATCAACTCCTGCGAGCCGTGCAACTGGGGTTGAACGAGCGCGTGCTGAAATCCCGCACCATCTGGATCTGCGCCAACTGCCAGACCTGCGTGACACGCTGCCCTCACGCCATTGACCTGCCCCGGACGATGGACGTCCTCAAGCAGGTGGCGATGGAGCAGGGCATCCGGCCGCCCATTGCCTCTATTCCCATCTTCAACCAGGCCGCCCTGCGCGGCATCCAGATGTTCGGGCGGATGTACGAACTGGGCCTCCTGGGGGAACTCAAGACCCGCACCCTTCTCAAGGGCGCAGTGGATATGGGCCAACTTCTCAAGGACCTGCGCATGGGGGTCCGCCTTTTCTTGACCCGCAAGATCAAACTCCTCCCAGAACGCGGGCGCATTCCCCGAAACCTGGAACGGGTGCAGCCCCGGGCCACACCGGGGGCAGTGGCCTACTACCCCGGCTGCTCGCTTCACTCCACGGCCAAGGAGTACGACCTCTCCACCCGCGCCGTCTGCGAGAAGATCGGGCTGAAACTGGAGGAGCCGGAAGGCTGGATCTGCTGCGGAACGACGCCGGCCCACGCCGTCTCCCACGAACTGGCCACCCTCCTCCCTATCCAGAATCTGGCCTACATCGAGCGGCTGGGCTATGACGAGGTGGCCGTGCCCTGTGCCGCCTGCTACTCTCGCTTCAAGTTCGCCCTGTACGATATGGGGCGTTACCCCGAACTGAGCGAGACGGTCACCCGTAAACTGAACTACCGCTACCAGAACCGGGTCCGCGTCAACCATATCATCGAGACGATGGTCGAGCGCGTTGGCACAGAGGCTATCGCCTCCCGCGTCGTTCGGCCGCTTTCCGGCCTCAAGGTCGTCTGCTACTACGGCTGCCTTATCACCCGCCCGCGCACGGTTACCGGGGCCGAGCACCACGAATACCCGATGGAACTGGACCGCCTGATGGCCGCCCTGGGGGCCCAGGTGCTGGACTGGAACTACAAGACCGATTGCTGTGGCAACAACCTGACCCTGACCGAGACCCCGGTGGCACTGAAGATGACCCACCGCATCCTGCACGACGCCAAGGCGGTGGGGGCAGAGGCGGTGGTCGTGGCCTGCCCACTCTGCCAGATTAACCTGGACGCCCGCCAGGAGCAGATCGCGGCTGACTTCCAGGAGAAACTGGGGCTGCCGGTCTTTTACTACACTCAACTCATGGGCCTGGCGCTAGGGGTGGAGCCCAGGGCACTCCATCTGGATACCCTCTTTGTGAACCCCCGGCCGCTTTTGCGGGAGAAGGGGCTGCTGGAGTAGCCAGATTCGGGGCATAATGCGTTGGGCGGCGCGGGTGCGGAACAAGAGCCGTGGGGGCGCGGTGGCGCTGTGTCCCCTGCGGTCTTTTCTTGAGTCACCGCTCTATTTCCTTCTCCTCTTCACGTTGCTTGTAGACCTGGTCGCCTACCAGGTCCCGGTCGCCTTCCACCTGGAGGTAGGCGGCCCCCACGATGGTCCTTACCTGGGATCCTTCCACGAGCCGGAGCAGGAGTTTCCCGATTCGGGAGTGAACTACCGTTGGACGCGGGCACAGGCGGGGATGCGTTTTCCTGGCCTGGGCCGGCAGCCGTTCGAGGTGCGCCTGCGGCTGTACTCCCCCCGTTCGGCCGGCCCGGAGGTCTCCCCGGCCAGCCTCTGGCTGGGGGAAATCCCGCTCTTTTCCACCACGGTCAGCCCTCACTGGCAGGTCTACCGCCTCCTCCTCCCGCCGGAGGCCCTGCCGGCCGGCGACCTCTTTCTGGAACTCCGTACCCCAACCTCCCGCCCGCCGGGCGAGGGGCGCGAACTGGGCCTGGCCGTGGACTGGATCGAGGTACGCTCCCTTGGAGCGGGTTGGACCGAGCCGGCCTGGGGGCAGGTGGGCATTCTCCTGGGAAGCGTCTTCTTGGCCCACCTCCTCTTGCGCCGCTGCGGAATGGGCCACCGGTGGGGCACCCTCCTTCTCCTCCTGGGCAGCGGGTTTCTGGGCTACCTCCTGGGCTGGCATCGCCTTGGCCTGACCCTCTTTACCCTTCCCCTGGTGCTGCTCCTCGCTGCCGGCCTTTTCCTCACCGCCCTCTTTTTGCCCCGGCTGGAGGGACGACCCGGCAGGTCGCCTCTACTTCCTGTCCGGCAGGCCCGACTGCTCTGGGCTATCCTCCTTCTGGGCTTTCTCCTGCGGCTGGGGGGGATGCTCTACCCCCAGTTTCGTTCCAGCGACCTCCTCTTCCACGTCCACCGGGCCGAATGGACCTGGGCCGGAAACCTCCTCTTCACCGCCAACCTGCCTGATGTGAACCTCCCGGCACCCTATCCTCCCGGCCTCTATATTGCTATGGCCCCGCTGGCCCTCCTGCCGGCCGATCCGTCTCTGGTGATGGAGGTGACCGGGGCCGCGCTGGATGCCTTTTGCGGCCTGCTCCTCTATTTTCTGGCCCGCCGTATCAGCGGGCGCAACGATGTCGCCCTTTTCTCCCTCCTTCTGGCCGAAGCCGCTCCGGTGACCTTTCTCCTCTTTTCCTGGGGGAACTATACCAATATGTTCAGCCGGACGGCCCTCTTGGGGGCACTCGTGCTCCTGATTGTCCAGCGACCCGTCGGGCCGCCTGGGGCGACCCGCAGGTCGCCCCTACTGCTGGCCGGCGTCTTTCTTCTGACCCTCCTGGGGCACTTTGCCGACAGCCTGCTCCTGGTTGCCTTTGTCGTGGCTGCCGCGGCGCTGGGGATGTTCACAGAGGGCCGCCGTCTGGCCCGCTGGACCCTGGGGGCGCTGGCGCTGGCAGGAGCGGCGGCCTTTTTCCTTTATTACAGCGCCTCACCGGTCTGGGAAGCCCTCATAGGGGGATTGCAGAGGGTGGGACAGGGGGAAGGACGTCTGGAGGTTTTCCTCAACCCGCTGCCGCAGTTCTTCTCTTTTGTTCAACCTCTTCCGGCCCTCCTCTCCCTGCCGGGCCTGTTCCTGCTCCGTCGGGCCCGGGGATGGGCGGTGGCCGTGCTGGGGGGAGCGATCCTTGCGGCGTTGCTTTTCGGCCTGGGGCAGGCCTTTTACGGCTTTTCCACGCGCTATAGCCTCTTTATCTTGCCGGTGCTAGCGTTGGGAACGGGGGTGGTACTGGCCGAACTGCGTGGAAAGGGATGGGCCGGCCGGCTAGCCGCATGCCTTCTGCTGGCCCTGGTCCTCTGGAACGGCCTCTGGCGCTGGGGCTGGACCATCGCCTTCGGGATGCGTTAGGTAGGACAACTCTTGCGGAGTTGTCTACTACTTGACAAAAAGGAAACCCTGTAATATGCTTTATAAAGCGAAATAATTCAGCCATAAAATATCGGCCGGCCGGAGACTCCTGAGCAGAAGCGGGGGAAAAGGCTATGGAAAGACCGGAACAGGAACTGGAGGAAATGGCTGTCCTGGTTCCCCGCCTGGTAGGGGCATTCCAGCGGAACTTTTCTCGGGAATTGGCCCGTTTCGGATTGACCTTTCCCCAGTTCATCGTCCTGAACGTTCTGGAACGCTCGGAAGGGCCCTGTCGGATGGGCCCGCTGGCCGAAGCAGCCCTGCGGAGCGCCGCCTCGATGACTGGGATCGTGGACCGCTTATTGGAACGTGGACTGGTCACAAGAGAGCGGCATCCGGAAGATCGTCGTTCTGTGCTGGTGCAACTGACCGAACGGGGTCGGGCTCTTCTGGAAGAGGTGCGGGAGGCCCGTCGGCAAGCCGTTCGTCGCCTGCTGGAGACACTCCCGTATACCGAACGCCGGTATCTACGGGAAATTATCCGCATGCTGATCGCAGCCTTGGAAGAGGATAGGGAAGCCGGGCCGTGACAATGCCGTGTCCATCGTTGAAATGGGCGGGGAGGGATTCGAACCCTCACGCCTTTCGGCCCATGCTCCTAAGGCATGTGTGTCTGCCATTCCACCACCCGCCCGCCCGGTTATGATAGCACAGGGCGCTTTGCCGCGCAACTTCCATTGTACCGGGCCGGCGGGCCGGGCCGCTCGGCCCAAGGCATGTCCCGAAACGCCGGCCGGCCCTTTTGTGGGGGGCTCTGCCCCCGACACCCCCGTCGGGGGGGCATGGCATGCCCCCCGAAGCCCCCCGCAGAAAGGCGCTACCGCCGGCGTCAAAGCGTCCCCGGGGCCCGGCCGAACCCGGTGGTCACCCGTCCTTATCCCCGCCCCCGGGCGGGCGAGGCCTCGGCCGGGCCGAGGGTTCCCCCAGGAGGTGAGGGCTTCGGCTGGTAGGCAGGGTTGCTCATCGGGGGTACAGAGCGGGGCAAAAGCCGGCACAGGCCGGCTTCATAACGGTTGCAGCGGTTAAAAGGCCGCCGGCCTAAGGTGGGATAGGCCAGCCTCGGCCGGCAACACGTCAGAATAATCCTTGACCGGGCTGGGGGGTTATGATAGAATCCCCTTGAAACCTGCCTCAGGAGGTTAACATGCGCTACGTGATCGTAGGAAACGGCGTGGCTGGGACCAAAGCGGCGGAGACGATTCGCCGGCGCGATGCCCAGGGAGAAATCCTCGTCCTCTCATCGGAGGCCTTCCCCTTTTACCGCCGGCCGGCCCTGGTCGAATACCTGACCAGCCGTACTCCCCTGGAGGCCCTGATCAGCCGGCCGGAAACGTTCTACCGCACTGCCGGCATCGAAGTGCGCCTGAACACCACCGTCGTCGGTCTGGACTCGCACACCCACCGCCTGACCCTGGCCGGAAGCGAAACGCTTCCCTATGACCGGCTGCTTCTGGCCGTGGGTGTGGAACGCCCACGAAACTGGCTTCCCGGCTCTGAACTGGATGGGGTGCTCTCGCTCCGCGCCCTTGCCGATGTCGACGACCTGCGCCGGGCGGCCAGCCGAGCCCGCCGGGCCGCCGTCGTCGGCGAGGGCGTAACCGGCCTGGAGATGGCCCGAGCCTTCCGACTCCTGGGCTTGCCAGTAGCCTACCTCCTGGAAGGCTCCCGCTTCTGGGAAAATGTGCTCAGCCCGGAAGCCTCCGAACTGGTGGAGGAGCGTCTGCGCAGCGAGGGCGTGGACGTTCTGCCCGGGAAAAAGGTGGTGGCCTTTGAAAGCAGCGCCGGCCGGGTTCGAACGGTGGTGACCGCGACGGGGGAGTATATCCCGGCCGACATCGTGGGCATCGCTGCCGGGTTACGTCCCCCTCTGGAATGGGCCCGAGAGGCCGGCCTGGCTATGGAAAAACGTGTCCTGGCAGACGATTTTCTCGCCACCAACCTGCCCGACGTCTACGCCGCCGGCGACGCCGTCCGTCTGGAGGGAGAAGCCCGCTCCTTCGGCTGGCTACGGGCTTGGAATCAGGGCCTGACCGCCGGAATCAATATGAGCGGCGGACAGGCCCCCTACCATCGGCGCACCGTTTCCCTCTCTACCCGGGCCTTCGGCCTGCCCATCCTGGTGATGGGCGAGACCAACCCCAAGAAAAAGTTCCGCCGCATCCGGGGAGATTACCCCTTGGACGGCATCTACAAGGAACTGGTGCTGGACGAGGAAAGCCGGACGATCATCGGCGCACTGATGATCGGGGAGGTCAGCGAGGCTTCACGTGTCGAGGAACTTGTGCGCCGGCAGGTGCCCTATAGCCAGGTGGACCCAGAGTTGCTCCGTCGCCTCTTCGATGTGCGCTACTGGGCCGGCGCCGGCGCCGAGGTCCTCTGTCCGGTTTGCAAGTTCCTTGTCCAGGTTGGTGAGGAGGAACTGCGCCTGGGCCGGGTTACCTGCCCGATCTGCGGAGCGGAATTCACCCTGCGGGTGTCGGGAAACAGGCTGGAAATCGGTTAAACCGTGAACGTTGATCGTCGTCGGCGAAGAGGATGTGGTGGGAATCGAGGCGTTGTGCACTGAGCGTTCAGTAGAGGAGGCCATGCTGACGGCCGTAGAGGTCTTGGAACATCTGGAAAGAAAATTGGAAACGCTTCTCCAGGCCGGGGAAACGTCGGAGCGACTGGAAGAACTGGCCCGCTTTGTGCGGGAAATCGCCGAAGCGGCGCTGGTAGCCGGGGATGAGGTAACGCTCCAGGAAGCGCACCGTCTGGCCGCCCGGTTGGGCCCCTTCGGGTTGGGTGCGGCCACTTCGGAGAAACCTCTTCGTCCGGCCACGTCCCGCCCTGGCCGGTATGTCTGCCCACGCTGCGGCCAGCACTTTCGGGCCACGGCCGGCCGGCTCGAGCGGCTCGGAACTCTGCTCTGCGCAGCCTGCACCCGGGAACTCCTGGCCGGCATCCGTTTGTAAGGGCCGGTGCCAGCAATGCCCGATAAATGGCTGATGGTCCTTTCTTTCTTTGCCGCGTTGCTCCTGGCAGCCGGCCTGACTCCCCTGGCCCGACGCCTGGGAGAACGGGCCGGCTGGTTCCGCCGCCCAACCCCCCGCCACATCCACACCCGACCGACGGCCCGCAGCGGCGGATTGGCCCTGGCCCTGGCCGGCACCGCCGCCCTCCTCCTGGTCCTACTCCTTTCCTCCCGTCCGGCCGAGGAAGCCCTGCGCTATAGCCGGAACATCGAGGCCGTCCGCGTGGGCCTGCTTCTCCTCGGTTCGCTCCTGACCTTGGGCCTGATCCTGTACGACGATGTACGGGAAATGTCCCCGCCGGCGAAACTGGCCGCCCAGGTCGGGGTGGCGCTGGTCGCCGTCTTTCCCTATTTCCTGGCCCCTGACCTGAAACCGCCGCTGGGCCTGGTGATCGAACAGGTGCAAAACCCTCTGGGCGGAACGATCCATCTGCCAACGGCTATCGCTGTCCTCTTCACCCTCTTCTGGGTCGTCGGCATGATGAACACGGTCAACTGGCTGGACGGGCTGGACGGCTTGGCCGGCGGGGTGACGGCCATCGCCGCCTTGCTCCTCTTCATCCATACCCTGCGCCTGGGGCAGTACAGCCTGGCCCCCCTCTGCCTGGCCCTGCTCGGCGCCTGCCTGGGCTTCCTGCCCTATAACTTCCATCCGGCCCGCGTCTTCATGGGCGATTCTGGGGCTATGTACCTGGGCTATTTCCTGGCTATCCTCTCCATCATCGGCGGAGCCAAGATCGCCACTGCCCTTCTGGTCCTAGGCGTGCCGATCCTCGATGTGGCCTGGGTCATCATCTTCCGCCTATCTCGAGGACGCTCGCCCCTCCAGGCCGACCGGGGGCACCTCCATCACCGTCTGCTGGACCTGGGCCTTTCCCAGGTGCAGATCGTTCTCCTCTTCTACGGCTTCTGCGCCGGCTTCGGGGCTTTGGCCCTCCTCCTGCCCAGCGGGCTGTATAAACTTCTGGCTCTGATAGTTATGGCACTGGCCGTGGGCGGATTGCTCTGGTGGCTGAGCCGAAGGGAACTGGACCGGTAAAAGGACTACCGCCGTCGGGCCGCGGAGAGGATCAGCCAGAACTGCTCGTCGGTCTGGAGCGGTTCCAAGTCGGGATCGCGGGAGAGCCAATCCGCGCTTTCGGGAAGACGGGCAACGGCCTGGCGAACATATTCCAGCGCCTCGGCCATCTGCCCCCGGAGCATGCTCAATACGGCCTGTTCCCAGGGGTCGTCATCCTGGACCTGGGCCGCGGCCCAACGAAGGTAATCGGCTGCCTGGGGATGGCCGTAGCGGGAAAGAAGGCCGGCCAAGCGCAGGAGAGGCCACGGATCCTCAGGATCGGCGGCGGCCGCCCGTTGGTAAGCCAGGACGGCCTCCTCCGGCCGGCCTAGGGCGTCGAGGCTCAGCCCCAGGCCGTAGTGAGAGAGGGCATCCTCCGGGTCGGCCTCAATCGCCCGACGGTAGGCTTCGGTGGAAGCCTCCAAGTTGTCACAGAGGTATTCGGCCAACCCCAGCGCACGATGAAAGGCAACTTCTTGAGGGGCCAGTTCGGCCGCCCGACGGTAAGAAGCCGCCGCCTCCCGATAGCGCCGCAGGCCCTGAAAAACGCCTCCTTTGCCAAAGTGGGCCCAGGCATACTCAGGGTCCAGACGCAACGCTTGTTCAAAGGCCACCAAAGCATCTCCCGGCCGGCCCAGTGCCTCAAAAACCTCTCCCAACCCGCAATGCACGCGCGGGTCGTCGGGATGGTGCACCAACGCTTCCAGGTAAGCCTCTAACGCCTCCTGGTTACGCCCTTGGAGGTAGAATTCCCGGGCTTGTTCCAGCAGGTCCTGTTTCCGCCGTGGGCTCACGCTCGAAACAGCCTCAGAGCCGGCTCAGGAGTTCCTTCTTCTTGGCCTCGAATTCCTCCGGGGTGATGATGCCCTGCTCGCGCAACTGGCCCAATTGTCGGAGGAGTTCGGGGATATTCTGAGGTTGAGTGCGGGCCAGGATCTCGGCCCGCTTGGCCTGATACTCCTCCTCGGTCAGGACCCCCTGGGCACGCAGGCTGTCCAGTTGCTTCAGGAGGTCCTGCTCGGGTGCTCCGGTGGTTGCCTGCATCGCCTGAGCCATCGTCCCGGCCAGGACGCCGCCCAATCCTACACCGGCCCCCAGCCCTAGCCCGGCCCCGGCCAGTCCACCAGCACCTTCGGCGCGGGCCGCATCGCCCATCGCCCGGGCCGCCTTGAAGCGCATGTAGGCGGTGAGGTCGCCCAACGCACCCATCTGCG
The DNA here is from genome assembly GCA_036172265.1 of Chloroflexia bacterium. Classification (GTDB taxonomy): domain Bacteria; phylum Chloroflexota; class Chloroflexia; order DTKN01; family DTKN01; genus JASFBA01. The sequence continues at coordinate 19,868 of JASFBA010000065.1, read as the reverse complement.
CCCGCTCGTCAATGGCCTTCTCCACCTCCTCGGGGACAGTGATGGCGGTAATGTAAAAGGCCTTCAGGGTCAGCCCTAGAGCAGCGAAATCGTCGGCGGCCTTGGCCCGTACCCCGGCCCCGTACTCATCGTACTGGCCGGCCAGGTCCAGGACCGATTTCAGGTTCTCCCCCAACAGGTCGGCCAGGCGAGAGACCAGGATGTTGCGCAGATAATCTTCCAGCCGATCGGTGGTGTAGATGCCCTGAGTGCCGGCGATCTTGTTGACAAAGAGTTGGGGATCGGCCACCTGCATAGCATAGGTGCCAAAGGCACGCAGGCGGACGATGCCGAAATCTCTGTCCCGGAAGGGGAGCATCTGGGGGGTGCCCCACTTCATGTCCACGAACTCGCGCATGTTGACAAAGATCACCTCGGCCCGGAAGGGACTCTTCCAGCCGAAGGGAATCTTGAGCAACCCGACCAGAACGGGGATGTTGGCCGTGGTCAGGGTGTGACGGCCGGGCCCTAGAACGTCCAGGGCCTTGCCGTCACGGAAAAAGACCGCCACCTGGCTCTCGCGGACCACGCACTGCGAACCCAGTTTGATCTCCCCAGAACCTTCCTCAGGGACACGGTGGATGATCTCTCGACCGCTTTCATCCAGAAATTCGATCACCTCGAGTAGGGCCATGATTCATTCCTCCTCATTCAGCACACGGTTTTGAGGGTTCATACCCAATGTTCTGGCCGAACCAACGGAAAACCATCCGGCATCTGAACCTCAAACCTAGAACCTCTAACGCTCAACCGCGCTAAGGGGCCGGCGGCACGGGCGGAATCGCCCCGATGAGGACATCCCGGCGTCGGTCCACCTGCTCGTGCAGGGCGACCAGCGTTTCATTCAGCCGCTTCAGCGCAGCCTGGACATCCCCCTGGCCGGCCGTGGCCTGGACAAAGGCCTGCACCTCTTCCGCCAACTGGTCCGTGCCACCGATCAGGGTTGCGTCATAGTCGTAGAGGGCATCGAGGGCCTCCTCACGGATGACCACGGCATCGAACCATCCGGCATAGCCGTAGACGGCAGTGCGCAGCCGATCGCCCAGAAGTTGCAACTTTTTCTGGACCCGGTCCACGTCATCCATGAGCGCCAGGCCACCGCCCGCCAGAAGTTCCTGCTGGGCCTCGGTCAGTCGCCGGCGCTGCTGTTCCAGCCGAGCGGCGATATAATCGCGCAGGAGTTTATCGGCATCCCGCCGCATCTCCTTATCCAGGTAGCCACCATAGCCAGGGATGTAACTGGCCAGTTTCTTCAGTTTGCTCTCATCGCGGGATTCAAAAACCCGCTTGCGGAAATCGGTCATCTTTTCCTCCTCAGCTGCATCGGCTCTGAAATTCCATCCCAATTACGGACAGTACCTTGGCAAAAACCTTATGTTGCCTTTGATGAACTTTGGCAGGTTCCCACGGGGCTTACTCCAGAAAACGCAGCCGACGGTGTTCCTCCAGGTAATACCGAATTTGTTCCGGTTCTCCACCCCCCTTCAAGTGAGTACAGGCGGCCCGCAACGCCTCCTCATCGCAAGAAACCGCTTCGGGCATTTTGCCCTGGACCAGAACACCGATAAAATCGGGGAGAGGGCCGTCCCGGGGCGACCAGCCCAGGGCATAGACAAAGGAAAGCGCCCCCTGAGGAGACTGCTCCAGCGCGACCTCCAGAAGTTCCCGCTGCCGTCCCAGGATAAGGACGAGAAGAGCCCGCTCCTGAGGCTGCAACTGGGAAAGCGATTTTCGGGGCAAGGAGAGCATTTCCCCCAACACCGTAGCCAAGGGGATAGAAATGCGGTCTACGGCGACTACGGCGGAAGGGTATACTTCCAGGGCCCGAAGGAGAGCCCGTAGCCGGCCCAAGGTCACGGCGATTTCCTCAAGGGACAAGGGCGGACTTTCCCTAAGGAAAAGGTGCCGGCCGTCATCTCCTGCCGTGCCCAAGAGGACCACGCCGGCGTCAGCGTAGAGTTGGTCTTGCGGCCCCAGAGGTACCCCCGGCGGAAACTCCTGATGGCGCCGGGCAACCAGCAGGCCGGATCGGGCCTCCCCTGCCTCCTCTCCAGAGTGGGCCAGTTCCATAGCCCGTTCGTAGGCGGCTTCGGCCTCCGGCCACATCTCCAGCTCCAGATAACAGGCCCCTACCAAATTGTGCACTCGGGCATCCTGGGCATAGGCCTGAAGGGGAATGCGCAGCATTTCCAAGGCCTCGGCCGGACGCCCCAGGGCGTAGTAGGTGTAGCCGACTTCATAAAGCGCCGCCGGGTCCTCCGGGATAATTTCCAGGCAGTGGCGGAAGGCCTCCAGCGCCTCTTCGTAGCGCTCCATCTCGACCAGGATATAGCCCAGGTTGAAATAGGCGGTGTAGGTGCCCTCCAGACGAGCCACCGTCTGGAAAGCATCGAGTGCTTTGGCCAGCAGGCCGCGCCGCTGGTAATGGTAGCCCAATGCCTCATAGGCGGCGGCGAAGGTGGGATCGGTATCCGCCGCCCGGCGGTATTCGACCAGGGCTTCGTCAATGCGGCCGGCCCGTTCCAGGGCCACAGCCCGTTCGTAGTGCTCCGCAGCCTCGCGTCGAAAATCGTCCACCGTCCTATTGCTCCTATCGAAAAGCGATACCTCCCGAACCCAAAAGCGTCATCCAGAAAAAGGCTATACCGACCAGGCCAAGGAGTAGCAACCCTACCAGAACCCAGAGCCAGGCCTGGCTGCCGGTTTCTTCGCCAACGCCTCGGGAGACGCGCTTTGGCCTCGGAGATGGGCCTGGACCGCGCTCCAGAAGCGGTCCGAACTGCTCTCGCCAAAAGGTTCGCACCCGATGGAGGAATGTCGACCGACCGGACACACCCCTCCCGGATGCCGCTTCCCCGACTTCTCGGAAGGGCGACCCCGCTGGGACATCTGAAACCACCTCTTCGCCGGGCGATACCTCTTCCGGCCTGGGGAAGACCGGCCCACCCGTCGGACCAGGCGTTGCCCCTTGAGAGGGAACGGCCTCGGCCACGGGCTTTCCACAATACAAGCAAAAAAGGGAATGAATCGGTATCGGTTTCCCACAATGGAGACACCGCCGTTCCGATTCGGCCAATGGAGGTTCGACCACATGCTCTCGCAGCCACCGGGCGATTCTGTCTTCGCGCCGCCAAGTCGGAGGAGGGGTCACAGCCGACCGGCGGCAACGGGCACAAAGGTCTCCTTCGTCCTCGTCCTGAAGGACGGCTCCGCAACGCCGGCAAAGCCGAACCTCTTCCGCCGAAGCCAGTTGCTGAACCAGGCGCAGCGCCTCGGTGCAGAAGGGGCACTTTCCTCCTTCAGGCAGGATCGTGCCACAAGTGGGACAACGATTTTCTACCGGCATTGTTCCCTCAGCCCGGCTAGCCTACTATTTGCTTTCATTGTACTACAATCCACTCCCCCTTGCAACTGGCGCACATATCCCATCCGCCGAAAGCCACGGGCCGATCCGATCGGTCCGCTCGCGTAGGGACGGGGTTACCCCGCTCCTACAACAGAAGTTCTGATCCCGACCCCAGGCGGGAACTGTTTCATACCTTATGAGTAAAGTTCTTAGATTATTTGTCCTCTCCTAAAAAAGGACACGTCCTAAACCCGTCCCGAAGACCTTCGTAACTTGACAAACGTAATGCTTGTGGTATACTAAAAATTATCAATCCCCATAAGTTCAAGAAAGGACAAGGCGATGGGAAGCAAGATGGCTAACCTTCTGTCGGGAGCATCCCGAAAACTGATAGGCTATTTCTGTGTCCTTCTCGGGTTGCTCCTGATCCTGGCTTCTTTCCACAGCCCATGGGGAAAAGCCTACGGACAGACCGTCGTTACTCCCACTCCCGGTTTGGTGATCGGCGACCCGCAAATCTCCAAGACAGGCCAGCCCGACTGCTGCAGCCCCGGCGACCCGGTCACCTTCCTTATCGTCGTCACCAACGTGGGCGGCGACGATGTGACCAACGTCCTGATCAGCGACACCCTGCCGGCAGAACTCGTCCTGCAGACGGTCACCACCACCAAGGGCCTGGTCACGGTCCAAGGGAACCACTTCGAGGTGCGCATTGACCGGATATCTCCCGGAGAAATCATCACCATCACCGTCCACGCCGTCGTGGAAGAAGGAGTACCGACCAACATAGTCCTCACCAACACGGCCTATCTCTTCAGCGACCAGGGGAACCGCGAGGCTTCGGCACAGATTTTGATCAAACCGCCCGGCGGCTGTGTCACACCCCCCGTTTTGCCGCCCACAGGGCCGGCCGCACCTGAACCGCAAGGGGGGATTTCCCTCTGGTTGCTCATCACCGGCCTGGTGCTCCTGCTATTGGGGATCGCTCTGTCCGTCCGGGCCCGGAAACGTCCAACGACCGAAGAACCCTAGCCCTTCGACTCTGCCCGACAGACTGAGGGCAGGTTGAAACCTACATCCGGAGCAAAATTTGGAAATCCGGCATTACCTTCGTATCCTGCGTCGCTGGTGGTGGCTTCTCCTGGTTGCCACTTTCCTGGCAGCCGGGGGAAGTTACCTGGCCACCCGCTCCCAACCCCGCATCTACAGCAGCCAGGCGCGGGTTTTGGTCGGCACCAGCATCCAGAGCCGTAACCCCGACTGGGCGTCCATCAGCATGGCCGAACAACTGGCCCAGACCTACGCCGAACTGGCGACCACGCGCCCCGTCCTTCAGGGCGTCTTGGACCGCCTGGGGTTACAGGGCTCGCCCGAGACCCTGCGCGGCATGGTCGCCGTCAAACCGGTGCAAGGCACCCAGATTCTCGACATCGCTGTCGTGGATACGGACCCGTTACGCGCCGCGGCCATTGCCAACGCCGTGGCCGAGGAACTCGTCCGCCAGAGCCCTGGCGGTTCCGAAAGCCCCGAGGCCGGCATCCGCCGTGACGTAGAAGAACAACTCCGCGACCTCAAATCCCGCATTGACCTGGCCCGGGAAGAAGTCCAGAACCTGGAAGCGGCCATCCTGGAGGAGGATTCAGCCCGGGCCATCGCCGAACTCAAAAACCGCCGCGACCTCCTGCAGCAGCAGATTTCCCAATGGCAGGCGACCTATGCCCAGTTATATACGGCCTACACCGGCAATCAGGCCAATACCCTGACCATCGTCGAACCGGCTGAACCTAACTACACTCCTATCGGCCCCCAGACCTCGACGAACGTCCTGCTGGCCGGGGCCATCGGCGCGCTGCTGGCCGTTGGCGCCATCCTCCTCCTGGAGTACCTGGACGACACGGTCAAAAGCGGCGAGGAGATCACCGAACTGACCGGGCTGCCTTTCCTGGGCATGATCCCCCGCGTCCGGGAGAAGGTTGCTGAACAGTTGCTGACCTTGCACCAACCGCGTTCGGCGTTCTCCGAATGTTTCCGCACCCTGCGGACGAACCTGCAGTTTTCCGGCTTTGACCGCCCGCTCCGCACGATTCTGGTCACCAGCCCCCAGCCTACCGAGGGAAAGAGCACCGTTGTGGCCAACCTGGGCGTCGTCCTGGCCCAGGCCGGCCGGCGAGTCATCGTGGTGGATACGGACCTGCGCCGGCCGATCCTCCATCACATCTTCGATAAGGAAAATGAATGGGGACTCACCGGCGCCCTCTTCGGCGAAGGTCCCCAGACGGACGACGGCCTTCTCCCCACCGAGGTGGAAAACCTCCGCTTCCTCCCCAGCGGGCCCCTTCCACCGAACCCTTCGGAAATCCTGGGTTCTCAACGCATGGGCGACTTCCTTTCCCACCTGCAGGAACAGGCCGATGTGATTCTCCTCGACAGTCCACCGCTCCTCACCATGGCCGATGCGAGTGTCCTGGCCACCTGGGTGGATGGCGTTGTGCTGGTGGCCGATGTCGGGAAAACCCGCCGAGAGGCGCTCAAGAAGGCCGCGGAGATGCTTCGCCGGGTTGGCGCCCGTACCCTCGGCGTCGCTTTGAACCGCGTGGGCCTCCGCTCTGAGGGATATTCCTACTACTATTACTCCTACTATTACTCTGACGAAGGCAAACGACGAAAAGTGCGTCGCCGCCGATCAAAAAAGACGGAGGAAAAGGCAACCGGAGGCTAGGTTCCAGTATAACCGGGAGAGATTCGTCCGGGAAGACCGGAGGCTAGCACGGATGAAACGGTCGGTCCAGAGCATGAGAACGCCTTTTCAACGATTTGTGCGCTATGCGGGGCCGGCCCTGACTTTGCTGGGGGTGTTTTTCATCCTCCTCTGGGTAGGCCTCAAGGTCGGTCGTGCTTATCATGCCGCCCAGCAGGCTATAGACCACTTGGAAGCCCTCCGGGAATGGCGTTCCCGTTCTCCACAGGAACTCTTGGACAACTTTGAGGAGTTGAAAGGGCATATCGAGGCCGCCGGCCGCGGCCTGAGTACGGTGCGGGCCGAGATCGGCTTCCTGGATCCGTTCCTGCAGGGGCTTTCTTGGATACCCGGCTACGGCGATGAACTGGCCGCCACCCCCCATCTGACCGCCCTCGCCGCCGACCTCGCCGGCGCCGCCTCCGACCTTGCACAGGTGATCTCCGATCTTCTCCCGGTCCTCCGGGAAGGCGGCGAGGATGGCTTCCTCCGGGCCGTCGCCGTCCTTCAGAAAGAGCGGCCGCTCCTGCAACAGGCCCACGCCCGCCTCCAACGTGCCGCTTACCTGCGGACCCTCCTCAACTTGACTGCCCTGAGCGACGGCCCTTATGCCCGCTTCATCCCGCTCCTGGAGGAACTCGACCCGTTTCTACCCACCGCCGTCCGGGCCTTGGGCCTCCTCCGTGACCTCCTTCCCCAGGCCGGAACGCTCATTGGGGCAGAGGTTCCCCGCCGATACCTCCTCCTGGGGCAGAACAACTTCGAACTGCGAGCCACCGGCGGCTTCCTGGGTTCGATGGGAGTGATGACCGTCGAAAGGGGGCAAATTGCCGACCTGGACTATCGCCGGAGTTACGACTGGGACAACCCCAATCGGGAAAAGATGCAACCCCCTTACCCTTATGTGCGCTACATGCGCTTCGGGGCCTGGTTCATCCGCGATGCCAACTGGTACGCCGATTTTCCTACCTCGGCCCGGATGGTGGAAGAGTTTTGGCAGCGGGATGGACACGGGCCGGTGGATGGCGTCATCGCGGTGGACCTCTATGCCGTGCAGGACCTCCTGGAGGCACTCGGCCCGGTAGAAGTACCCGGCTATGGGGTTTCCATCGGCGGGAGCAACGCCTTGGAAACGCTCTGGGAGGGTTACCGGCGGGACCCGGGCTTCCTTCCGGCCCTCACCTCCGCCGTAGCCGGCCGGTTGCAGGGGCCGGACCTCCTGCAACCGGAGCGCCTGCTGGCCCTCCTGCAAACCCTGGGCCGTGCCCTGGAAGAAAAACACATCCTCCTGTACTTCAACGACCCGACCCTGGAGGCGGCCGTTGTGCGGGCCGGCTGGGGAGGAGCCCTCCGCGACGACCCCGGCGACTTTCTCATGGTGGTGGACTCGGACTTTTCCTATGCCGAGGTCAACCGCTTCATCGAGCAGGAAATCGTCTATTGGGTTACCCTGGATCACGGCCTGAAGGTACGGGAAAGCACCGTTACCCTGACTTACCGAAACCACTTTGACCGCTGGGGCAGCGCCGAAACTCGCGAACAGTTCGGCGGAGCCTGTTTCGATCCCCAGACCGAGGACCTGGAAGTTTTCCCGGGCTGCTACGGCGACTATATCCGGCTGTACCTACCGCGGGGTAGCCGCTTCATCCGTGCCGAAGGCTTTGACGACGGGATGGAATACCGCGAGGAGAGCGGGCGCACCTGTATCGCCGGCTACGTCCGCATCCTGCCGGGCGAGGAACGTACCGTCTCTGTAACGTATGTGCCGCCGGCCGGCCCGGTGGGCGGGCAGTACCGCCTGACGCTACAGAAGCAGCCGGGCACGGCGGCCCTGCCGGTACGGGTGGAGGTACAGGTGGTAGGTTCAACGCCGGCCGAGGCCTCTCTGCAGACGGATTTGCGTACCGACCGGGTGATCTCGGCCGTATGGCAGGAGGGGCGGCTGGTTCTTTCCGGGGAAGGGCCGGTGGCGCAGTTCGATTCCGAAAAGCGGGCTCGCCAGCAAGCCTTCTCCGAGGGACTGGCCCTCTGGGAGGCCGGCCGGCGGGAAGAAGCCCTGGCCCGCTGGCGCGCCGCTTCTACGGCCGACCTGATCCTGGATCGGGCCAACCTGCTCCTCCTGCGCGGCCGGCCGGACGAGGCCGAGGCCTTTTGCCGGGCCGCCCTGGAGGTGGACTCCACCTCGGCCAGGGCTTATTTCCTGCTGGGCAAGGTCTTCCAGGAACAAAAGGATATGGGTGGAGCACGCCAGGCCTGGGAAAAGGCCGTGGCCCTCCAGCCGGAAAACTTTGCCGCCCGACTGGAACTGGGCCTTCTCCTGGAGGCCGAGGGAAAGGCGGAAGAGGCCTACACCCACCTCCGGTACGCCGATCCCAAGGAGGCCTCCTTTATCCTCTGGCAGCGGGTCTGGGAACACTTCAACGCCGGAGAAAAGGAGGCCGGCCTGGACGCCCTGGAACTCCTCATCCGTCTCACGCCCGAAGACTTGAGCGCCCGCTTCGTCCTGGCCGACCAATTGCGACTACTCAAAGAGTACGAGCGTTCGCTTGCTGTCTACGAGGAGGCCCACCGCCTGGCTCCAACAGACGTGCGCTTTTACATCGGCCGGGGGCAACTCTACGCCGAACAGGGACAGGGCGAGTTGGCTCTGGCCGACTTGGAGGAAGCGGTAAAGGTAGCCCCACGAAGCGCCGAGGCCTGGTTTTACCTGGGAGTTTACCGCTGGCGCTTCCGAAGCGATGCTTCTGGTGCGTTGGCCGCTTTGAAAAAGGCGGTGGAACTCCACCCCAACGCCTGGTATGCCACCGAACTGGGCAACGTCTACTTCGCCTCGGGAGATCGGGAAGCAGCCGTTGCAGCCTATGAGCGGGCCGTGACCTTGTCCGGACGCAACGCCTACACCTGGTACAGCCTAGGGCGGGCCTACCAGACACTCGAACGCTGGGAGGAAGCGGCCTCCGCCTATGCCGAGGCAGTGGCCCTGGAACCGCAGAACGCCGGGCTGCACGCCACCCTGGCCTATGCCTACGAGCAGGCCGGCAAGCGGGAAGACGCCCTCGCCGAATATCAGGCCGCTCTGGCTCTGGAGCCGAATCACCCGGAGTGGCAGGAGGCGGTGGAGAGGTTGAGGTGAGAGTTGAGAACAGAGAGCGGCGGGGGCGAGGCTTCGGCCGAGCCGGATGCCTCGGGAGGATGCAGATGGAAAAGAGTGCCCGAGGATAAAGGACTTGGCGATGCAGGAACAAGAGCGTTTCTGGGCGGGGTTGCGAACCTATATCGGCCGGCAGGCGGATAGCCTGGGGCGATACCTCTGGGAAAGCCTCGTCACCACCTGTTTCGGTTGGGTGCCGGGCCTCCTGGGAATCGCCCTGCGCGCCCTGTTCTACCGGCTGATCCTGCGGATGGAGGGCATCGCTGCCATCGAATCCGGCGTGCGGCTGCGCTTTGCCCGGCATATCCGCCTGGGGCGGAACGTTTACCTGGACGAGGGGGTGTACATCCACGCCTGCCCGAAAGGCGTGGAGATCGGCGCAGGGACGTTGGTGATGCACCATGCCGAACTGCACGTATACAACTTCCGCAACCTCCCCCAGGCCGGCATCCGCATCGGGCGGGACTCGCTCATCGGCGAGTTCAACATCTTGCGCGGGCAGGGCGGCATCACCATCGGGGACCGCGTGTACTTTGCCCCCCTGGTGCAGGTGCTGGCGGTAAACCATGTCTTCGATGACCCTTCCCGTCCCTTCACCGAACAGGGCATCACCGCCCAGGGCATCGTGATCGAGGACGACGTCTGGGTAGGGGCCGGGGCCATCATCCTGGACGGCGTACGTATCGGGCGAGGGGCGGTAATCGGTGCCGGCGCGGTGGTCACGGAGGACGTGCCGGCTCATACCCTGGTCGCTGGCGTCCCGGCCCGCGTGGTGCGCCCGATTGACGGGACCTGGCGTGCAACCCCGCCGGGGATGCCGGTTTATAAGGCATTGGAACGGCGCAAGGTCATATCGTAGAAAGGCGGATTGTGTGGAACAGGCCAGATGCCTTTCGGTGGTCATCCCGGCCTATAACGAAGAGCAGGCCATCGGCGCCGTGCTGGAGCGGACGATGGCCGTAGCCCCAGCGCTGGCAGAGGTCGGCCTGAGGTTGGAAATCATCGTCGTGGACGATGGTTCCGGAGACGGCACCGCCGGGGTCGTCGCCCGTTGCCCACAGGTGCGTTTGCTTCGCCATCCGACCAACCGAGGCTACGGCGCGGCACTCAAGACCGGCTTCCGCTCCGCCCGGGGAGACCTCCTGGCCTTCTTCGATGCCGACGGGACCTATCCGCCGGAGGCTCTGCCCGAACTCTGCCGGCCGATCCTCCGCGAGGAAGCCGATCTCTCCATCGGTTGCCGCATGGCCGGCGGGGAAAGCCGAATGCCGGCCGTCCGACGGCTGGGAAATTTCCTCTTCGCCGTCCTGCTCACCCTCCTGGGCAACCACCCCGTGCGCGATAGCGCCAGTGGCATGCGTGTCCTACGCCGCGACATCCTCCCCCTTCTTTACCCCCTGCCCGACGGACTGAACTTTACCCCGGCGATGAGTGCCCGAGCCCTGCACGAGGGCATGCGGGTAGTCGAGGTGCCGATCACCTACAAGGAGCGGGTAGGGGAATCGAAACTGCACCCTTTACGCGACGGGGTATGCTTCCTGGCTTCCATCCTGGAGACGGTGCTTTCCTATAACCCGGTGCGTCCACTGGGCATCCTGGGTGTGGCCGGCATCGGGCTGGCTTTGGCCTATTTCCTCGTTCTGCTGGGAGTGCGCCTCTCCGGCGTTACCTATCTGGGACCGTGGGGCACCTTAGGGGTCTTTGCCGCCCTGGTCCTGGCGGTCACCGGCGTCAGCCTGCTCACGCTGGGGGAGACCTTCAACCGGCTGGTGGCGCTTTTCCATCGGCGTCCGGTACGCCAGGGGCTCTGGGGCCGGCCGATCCTGCCCCCCGGCCTAGAACGGCATTTCGGATGGATGGGGATAGGCGCCATCCTGGGTGGGCTGGCCCTGGCGGGAGTCTGCATGGCTCTGACGTTACACGGCTGGCCGCTCCTGCGCCTCTGGCTGTACCTGGTAGGAAGCGCCGGGGCCATCCTCATCGGCGTACAACTCCTGATCTCACGGCTTCTGGTGCACGTCCTCGCCCACTTGAGCCACCGGCAGGAGGCTATCGAATCCGACCTGGGAGGCAAGAACCAATGACGGTGGAAGTCAATCGGGGCGTCCGGGTGCATGAACACATCCAGGAGGTCCTCTTCCCCCGGGCCGATGGAGCGGTGCGACCGGCCCGGCCGGAAAGGGGAGCGGATATCCTCTTTGTCAACCCGCCTGCCCCAGACGGCGGCATCTGGATTCGCTCCCAGCATCGGGTCGGCCGGCGTTCACGAGAGGGGATGATCTGGCCGCAGGTGGACCTGGCCCAGATGGCCGCCCTTTTCCCGGACTATCGTGTGGCCATCGTGGATGCCATCGCCGAACGGATGGGCTGGCCGGCCTTTGAGCGCCTGCTCCGCGAAAAACGGCCGAAGTATTATGTCACCCAGGTAACCGGTCCGACTCTGCAGAACGATATGTACGGCTGTTTCCTGGCGAAAAGCCTGGGGGCCTGGACGATCGCCTTCGGCACCCATGTTACGCCGCTTCCGGTGGAGACGATGCGGGCCTATCCGGCGCTCGATTTCGTCTTGCGAGGGGAGCCGGAGTTGACGTTGCGGGAACTGGTGGATCGACTCGAGAATCCGACTGGGCAAGACCCATGGGTTCGTCTGGACCCGGCCTTCCGCGAGCGCCTGCGAAAACTTTTCCACCCGAACGCTCCACGATCCACAATCAACGAGCAACGAGCAACGATTAACGATCAACCGATCCTGGGACTGGTTTGGCGGAAGGGCGACGAAATCGTGGTCAACCCGGACCGACCGCTGGTCCGGCGTCTGGACGATCTCCCGCTGCCCCGGCACGACCTCCTTCCGCTCCGGCGTTACCGGGCGCCGCTGGTGGGCGGGCCGTACGCCTTTGTCGTGACCAGCCGGGGGTGTCCAGCGGGGTGCCGTTTTTGCATCAAGCACGTGAACTACGGTAACACGGTACGTTTTCGCTCCCCGGAAAACGTCCTCCAGGAGATCGAGATGCTCCTGGGGCTGGGCATCCGCGACCTCCATATGTACGCCGACCTCTTCACCCTCAATCGGGAGCATGTCTTGGGCATCTGCAAGGGCATCTTGGAGCGAGGGTGGAGGGTGCGCTGGACGTGCAACAGCCGGGTAGACTTTGTGGACGAGGAGTTGCTGCGGATGATGGGAAAGGCCGGCTGCTGGATGATCGCCTGGGGGATCGAATCGGGGAACGCGGAGGTATTGCGCCGGGCGCACAAAGGGTACGACCTGGAGCAACCGCAGAAGGCGCTCTCCTGGGCGCGGGCGGCCGGGATCAAAAACTGGGGCTATTTCATCATCGGCCTGCCGGGGGAGACGGAGGAGACGATCCAGGAGACGATTGCCCTGGCGCTGCGGCTGCCGCTGGACCTGGCTCTCTTCCACATCGCCGCGCCGCATCCGGGGACGCCCTTTTTCTTCGAGGTGGTGGAGCAGGGCTGGCTCCGGCCGGGCATGCGCTGGGAGGAAGTTGACATGGATCGTTGCACCGTGCTAGAATACCCCCACCTGCCGGCTGCGGAGTTGGAACGGTGGGCGAGGGTGGCCTTCCGTCGCTGGGTGTTTCGCCCGGGCCCGCTGTGGACGTTTACGAAACTGCTCTTAGGAACGCCCGGCCTCTGGCCGATGGCCATCCGAATCGGGTGGGAAAGCCTGGGTTGGATGAATCCGTTGGCACGTTGACACGTTAGCACGTTGGCACGTTGGAGCAAGTGATGGAAGCCTGGTACGCGATCTACACCAAGCCGAGGCAGGAAGAAGTGGCGGCTGAGCAGTTGGGACGGCGAGGGGTGGAGGTGTTCCTGCCGCAGTACACCGAGCGGCGGCGGGGAGAGACACCGCGGGTGCAGGTGCTTTTCCCCTGTTACCTTTTCATCCGCGCTGACCTGGAAGTGGTGGGGATTTCTACCCTGCAGTGGGTACCTGGGGTGCGGCGGCTGGTTGCCTTCGGCGGGGTGCCGGCTCAGGTGCCGGAGGCGGCGATTGCCTATATCCGCCGGCAACTTGCGCAACTCGAAGCCCAGGGCGGCTTTCCCCGGGCGCGCTTTCGGCCGGGGGAGCGGGTGCGGGTGCGGGAGGGACCGCTTGCGGGGCTGGAAGGCATCTTTGAGGGGCCGGCCGGGCCGGCAGAGCGGGTGCGCATCCTTCTCCGCTTCCTGGGCGAATGCAACCGGGCGCTCGTTCCCCTCGAGATCCTGGAGGGAGTGGCACCCCGACCCCATCCGCCGAGGCGGACGCGGGGACGGGGACGTCCGATACGGTTACACGTTGGCACGTTGGCACGTTAGCACGTTGGCACGTTAGCACGTTGGCACGTTGAAACAGGAGATCGCGATGGGGACGATTCGGCATTTCGAGGAAATCGAGGCATGGCAGACAGCTCGAGAGTTGACCAACCTGGTCTATGATCTCTCGGACGACGGGCCTTTTGCCCGCGACTTTGGCCTGCGCGACCAGATGCGACGAGCAGCCGTGTCTATCCTTTCGAACATCGCCGAGGGGTTCGAGAGCCGGACGAAAGGGCTCTTTTTGGACTTCCTGGGGCGGGCCAAGGGTTCGGCAGGCGAGATTCGTGCCCAGTCCTACATTGCCCTAGATCGGGGTTACATCAGCCAGGAACAGTTCAGACAACTGCACAATCTCGCCGACAAGGCTGTTCGTCAACTGGCCAATTTCATGGCCTACCTGAAAGCCCAGCCGCGCTCACGGCGACCCCGTGCCCAGGGGGCCAAACCGGCCAGATGACCGTGCTCACACCCGCGAACGTGTAAACGTGCGAGCCTGTAAACGTATAAACGGTCCTATCCGTCGTAGCCACTGCTCCGGGTGGGACCTTATAGGGGGAATGGGACGAGATACTCCCGGTAGAAAAGGGTCGGGAGTGGCGGAGCGTGCCCAGGGGCGTTCGCCCGTTAGCGTGTTGACATGTTTGGAGTGCTCACACGCGAACGCACCAACTCAACCCGCAATATGTAAACGTGCAAAGGTTAATCCTGTACCCTTTCAGGCTTCAACATGTCATTTCGGACATTTCCCTATGGCCAATCGTATGCTCGTAACGGGCGAAACCGGCTTTCGGTTCGCACCTGATAGATGCGCTTCTGGAGCACGGCTATGCCGTGCGGGTCTATGATAACCTGGAGCCGCAGGTGCACAGGGGGGCTACGGGAGGAGAGGAAGTGGCCGGCCTGCCTTTTGCGCCGTCACAAAGGAACTGGAACGGCGACGGAACTGGCTGAAAGGATCCGGGGAGAGGTAATAGACCTGGAACGCAGTATAGAGTGCGCCCAAGAGGCCTGGCAACGTGCCCAACGTATTCCCGCGGATCGGGTTTTCTTCCTAGGCTCGGTAGCCCTGAATCTACATGTGTTTTACTCGGCGGTAGAAAGGCTTTTCGAACTGATTGCCCGGCACGTGGATCGAGAAACCCCTTCCGGAGAGGTCTGGCACCGCACCCTGCTCGAGGCCATGGCTCGGGACCTTCCAGAAAGCCGGCCGGCGGTTATCAGTACTATCTCGTTGCAAGAACTGGATAGATTTCGTCGCTTTCGCCACCTGGTACGCAACGTGTATGCGACGAACCTTCTCCCCGAGAAGATGGCCGATCTGGTGGCTGCCCTTCCGATCCTTTGGGAAAGACTCCGAGAGGAACCCCTGGCCTTTGCCTCTTTTCTGGATCAGGTAGGGATGGGAAAGCCCTAGTTACCGGCCATGGCAGAGCCCGTTCTCCGATTCTCCTACCACGGAGCGAACCGGCGAGTCCTTGTAACCGGCGGAGCCGGCTTTATCGGTTCGCACCTGGTAGACGCACTTTTAGAGCGCGGCTATGCCGTGCGGGTCTATGATAACCTGGAGCCGCAGGTGCACGGGGGACTACGGGAGGAGGGGAAGTGGCCGGCCTACCTTTCCCCCGAGGCCGAGCGTATCCTAGGAGACATCCGTGACCGGGAGGCTCTGCGCCGGGCGCTACAGGATGTGGATGTGGTCGTTCACCTGGCGGCACGGGTGGGAGTAGGACAGTCTATGTACGAGATTGAATCGTATGTGGATGTCAATGTGCGAGGGACGGCCGTGCTTCTGGACCTCTTAGCCAACGAACGGCATCGGGTATGTCGCCTGATCGTGGCCTCCTCGATGTCGGCTTACGGCGAAGGGCAGTACGAGTGCGAGTGTTGTGGGGTGGTCTATCCGGCCGGCCGGAGCGAGGAGCAGTTACGGGCACGCGACTGGGAGATACGCTGCCCACACTGCGGTCGGAACACATCCCCCAAGCCCACGCCGGAGGAGAAACCTTTGTCGCCGGCCTCGGTCTATGCCGTGAGCAAGCGCGACCAGGAGGAGATGTGCCTGGCCGTGGGGCGAGCCTACAATCTCCCCACGGTGGCGCTGCGCCTTTTCAACGTCTACGGCCCGCGACAGGCGCTTTCCAACCCCTACACCGGCGTGGTGGCCGTCTTCAGCAGCCGAATTTTGAACGGCAAACCGCCGGTCATCTACGAGGATGGGGAACAGCGACGCGACTTCCTCCACGTCTCAGATGCGGTGCAGGCCTTTCTCCTGGCGATGGAAGGAAAGGAGGCGGCCTATAGGGCCCTGAACGTGGGCACCGGCCGGCCCATCACCGTCCGCCAGGTTGCCGAGGCGCTTATCTCCTACCTGAGGAACGACCTCCAGCCCGAGATCTCCGGGCAATACCGGGCCGGCGATATCCGCCACTGCTTCCCGGCTATCGATCGTCTCCACGCCTTGGGTTACCACCCCCAGGTGTCCTTTGCCGAAGGACTTGGCGAGACGGTGGAATGGATACGGAAGCAGGTAGCAGTGGACCGTTTTACAACGGCGCAAAAGGAACTGGAACGGCGCCGGCTGGCAATGTGATGACACGGGAACCTGTTATGATATAATGATAAGGCCGATCTTGGGATGTGCAGAGGAAGACGGAACGGTCTTACGACACTTGAGGCAATGGAATGGCCAACAGAGCGTCAGACTGGCTTAGGCAGGCGTATCGAGATTTAGAGCAGGCGGAAAGTTCCCAGCAGGCCGGCCGACACGAGTGGGCTTGCTTCGCCGCGCAACAGGCCGCGGAGAAGGCGGTCAAAGCCCTGCATCTGCACCTGGGGCAAGAGGCATGGGGACCCGTGGTCGCCAGGCTACTTCAGGAACTGCCGGCGACGGTGACCGTTCCTCCGATGCTGATCGAGCAAGGACGCGTGCTGGATAATTTCTATATCCCCTCCCGCTACCCCAACAGCCACCCGGAGGGTGCGCCTTTTGAGCATTATGGTCCCCTGCAGAGTGAGGAGGCCGTCCAGTATGCCCGTGCGATCCTTGAGTTCGTCCGTTCTCAAATGGCCTGATGCCCAGGTAGTGGACCAAGCGGTGCGTCGCTGGGCCGAGCAAACGGCTCAACGGCGAAAAGAGGTACTCCGCATTGGCTACTTCGGCTCATATGCGCGGGGCAACTGGGGGGTAGGCAGCGACCTGGACCTGATCATCGTGGTACAGCACTCTGACCTGCCGTGGGAACATCGCTCTGTGGAATGGGACACCGGGGCACTCCCCGTGCCGGCCGATGTGCTTGTTTACACCGAGCAAGAGTGGAACACCCTGAATCCGGAAAAACGGTTTCATCGCACGTTGCTCCAAGAAGTGATCTGGGTGTACCCGGGTTGAGGAACTCCAAAATGTTGGGTGAGTCCAAGGCAATCCGAGAGGTTGCGGCGAAGCCTCCAATCATCCTAATCCGCCCCTCGCGGGGCTGGACGGACCTTCGGTTGGGCGATCTCTGGGAATACCGCGAACTCCTCTACTTCCTGGTCTGGCGGGACCTCAAGGCGCGCTACAAGCAGACGCTTCTAGGGGCGGGCTGGGCTATCCTGCAGCCGCTTCTGGCCACCCTCATCTTCAGCCTGGTCTTTGGTTACCTGGTGAAGGTGCCCACCCAGGGCATCCCTTACCCCATCTTTGCTTACGCCGCCCTGCTCCCCTGGAACTATTTTGCCGACGCCTTGCGGCGTTCCAGCACGAGCGTGGTCAACAGTGCGCATCTTATCAGCAAGGTTTATTTTCCTCGACTGATCTTGCCTCTTTCGGGGGTGATCTGGAGCCTGGTGGATTTCGGCCTGGCCTTTATTGTCCTCATCGGGATGATGGTATACTACCAGGTGGCTCCGACCCCGGCGCTCCTCCTCCTGCCGGCCTTGGTCCTCCTGGCCATGGCCACGGCGCTGGGGGTGAGCCTTTGGCTGGCAGCGCTGAACGTGCAGTACCGCGATGTGACCTACCTCATCCCCTTCCTCACCCAGGTCTGGATGTACGCCACGCCGGTGGTCTATTCGAGCACCCTCATCCCGGAGCGCTGGCGGGCGCTCTACGGCTTGAATCCGATGGCCGGCGTGGTAGAGAGCTTCCGCTGGGCGCTCCTGGGGCAGGGGCAGCCCCCGGGGCCGCTCCTCTGGGTCTCGGTGGGGGTAGTCTTCCTCCTCCTTATCGGGGGCCTCTTCTTCTTCCGCCGGATGGAACGGACCTTTGCCGATGTGATATAATAGGAAAAGCGATGAGAATGACTGGCACAAGAGGAGGCAAGGTTTCGGGGGTAGCGGCTACGCCGCGAGCACGCCCATGCAGGGGTGCCCAAAGAAGTCCCGCGACTTTCGCTGGGGAGCGTCAGGTGATGGTAGGATATGAGTATACTTGAACCAGGAAAAGGAACCCTATTCCGGGTTACCGAGGCAGCCTTGCATTTCCACCTACGGATGCGAATGCAGCAGCGGGGCGTTACCCGTGAAGAGATCGAGCAAACTTTGAACAAGGGTTGGCCGGCCACTGACGCCAAACCCGACACATTAGGAAAGTCGTTCGTGTTTCCCTATGCACAAGAATGGGAAGGGCAATTCTACGAGGAGAAAGAGGTGACCGTATACTACAAGGTGATCGGGCAGGAACTCTTTCTACTCACGGTGATCGCTCGATACGGGCAACGGTTTCCCCGAGGAGGAACGAAATGAAGATCGAATACGATGCGGTTCGAGACCTCCTGTATATCTGGTTCGGTACACCGGGAGAGCGGGCTGCCAGGACTGAGATCGTGGCGCCTGGTATACATGCAGATTTCGACAGACAGGGAAAACTTGTCGGCCTAGAGATCCTGGATGCCGCCGAAGTGCTCCAACAGAAGGTGCAGTTCGAGGTTTCCCTCGTCCCAGCCTCTGCGGAAGAACTACCCGCTTGATGGTCGAGCAAGGTGTTCAAGCGCCATAAAAGGATCCACCCATGACCGATATCGCCCATCCGGGTCGAGCACCTGAGCAAGCGTTACCGCCCGGGGCAGCGGGAGCAGGCGGCCTATCGCACCCTACGGGAGGCTGTGAGCGATGTGTGCCTGTTCCCGACCTCTCCGAGCAGCATCGCTTCCGAGATGAACGAAGTCTCGGTGGGGGTGGTCCTTCTCCTCCTCATCGGCAGCCCCTTCTTCCGCCGGACGGAGCGGACCTCTGCCGATGTAATATATGGGGGAGACGAAGCACCGCTATTCAGGCCGGCGGAGTGTATCCAGGGCGTTATGAGGACCCAATGAAGGACTTGGATAGACGTCTGCAGGAACTGAAAGAAGCGCTATTGCAGATATATGGGAGAAACCTCTTCCGCAAGCACGGTGGTGTCCATGCCGCCTTTGGCGAGCACCTGGTCAAAACGGGCGAGATAGATGCCCGGTTTCACCGTTATCTATTGGACGCTTTCGAGAGCGGGTTGGAAGCGGATTATGGGGTAGATATGGTTCCGAACGAAGAGGCGGCAACGGAAATAATCCGGCGAGCCAAGGAATTCCTGACCGAGGCCAGGTCCTATCTCTCTGCCGAGAAAAGCAAGGGGGCAATATCGTGACCGATCTCGCCATTCGTGTGGAGCATCTGAGCAAACGTTACCGCCTGGGGCAGCGGGAGCAGGTGGCCTATCGTACGCTCCGGGAGGCCGTAAGCGACGTGCTCCTATCTCCCCTCCGTCGGCTTCGCACCGCCGCCCAATGTGTGAACGTGGGAAGGCGCGAAGGCGAGAACGGCTACATCTGGGCGCTCCGGGATGTCTCCTTCGAAGTCAAGCGCGGAGAGGTGGTGGGCATTATCGGCCGGAACGGGGCCGGCAAGACCACGCTTCTCAAGATCCTCTCCCGCATCACCGAGCCGACGGAGGGGTATGCCGAGATTCACGGCCGGGTGGGGGCGCTCTTGGAAGTAGGCACCGGCTTTCACCCGGAATTGACCGGCCGGGAGAACATCTACCTGAGCGGGGCCATCCTGGGGATGAAAAAGGCGGAGATCGATCGCTACTTTGACGAGATCGTGGAGTTTGCCGAGGTCGAAAAGTTTCTGGACACGCCGGTGAAGCGCTACTCCAGTGGCATGTACGTACGTCTGGCCTTTGCCATCGCCGCCTACCTGCAGCCCGAGATCCTGCTGGTGGACGAAGTGCTGGCAGTAGGGGATGCGGCGTTTCAGAAGAAGTGCCTGGGGAAGATGGGAGATGTGGCGAAGGAAGGGCGCACGGTGTTGTTTGTGAG
>JASFBA010000064.1:0-7099 GCA_036172265.1 Chloroflexia bacterium | reverse complement strand
CATGGCATGCCCCCCGAAGCCCCCGCACCAAGTAGGACAACTCCGCAGGAGTTGTCCAAAGCCCTCTCCCCGCCTGCGGACAGGGTGGGGGAGCCCCCGAGCCGTCTAGCGGAGCAGTTCGGCGAAGAGGCGCTGGACGGCAGAGCGGACCTCTTCCGGAGAGAGGTCCGGCCGGCCGTACAGGCACTCCCAAAGGTAGTGGGTGAGCACCAAGGTGCCCAGACTCTGGGCAGCGGAGCGGATGGCGGCGATCAGGCGCAGGATGTCCCGGCAATCTCGTTTCTCCTCGATCATCCGCGCCAGGCCCTGCAACTGTCCCTGCATCCGGTGAATCCGATGGAGGATGGACTCCTCAGCCTCGGCCGGCAGCGAAGAGGTTTCCGAAAGACGTATTTCGGACATCGTTTCCTCTAAGTTTGTAGTAGGATTACGTCTCATCGGGGCGAGTTCAGAGCCCGCCCTTTCCAATGATGTGTTTGGAGATAGTTTCCCAATCTGGAAGCCGCCGGCTCCCGCTAGAGGGCTCAGCCGCCGGTGGTAGCCGGCCGGCAGGTACTGTCGGAAATGGAAGCACTCCGGGCGCTTCCGCCTAGGCCGAAGAGGGCCGGCCGACGTTCTACCTCCCGGCTCCCACAGACCGGGCAGGCCGCCTCATCCGTCTGGACGGCGGAAAGGGTGAGTCTCTCAAACTCCTGGCCGCAGTGGCGGCAAAGGTATACGTAAATCGGCATCCTCGCTTCCTCCCTGGCCTTGGGCCTTCTGTCGGGCCAGTTCCTCCTCCAGTTCCTCGAGTTCCTGGAGCATGGCCGGCGGAATCGAGTGCCGAGGCAGACGTGCCCGCAATTCGGCCAGACGTCTTTCCAACGCTTCGAGTTCAGACATCGTTTCCTCCGGCCATCGGGGAAAGGACGATGGCCCCCCAGGGACAGGCCGGCACACATTTATGGCAGCCGTAACAGAGGGCGGCATCTACCACCGGAGGCTCACCCGGATCGATCTGGCGGAGCGCCTTGCTTCGGCACTCGCTCCGGGCCAGGCACTTCCGACAGGCCCGACAGCGTTCCTCCAACACCCGGGGCGTTACCCGGGCTTGCGTGTTTGTTGCCAAGACCATCGCATATACCCTTGGGGGTATATTACATTCTTCGGAAAATTTTTCGACTATTTAGGGTAAAATAAAGCAATAACTTCATATACCCCTGGTGGTATATTATACCTCCCTCCGGAGCACCTGTCAAGAAGGGTTGGTTTCAGATGCGCGAATCCCAGCGGTGTCGCTCCATCCGTCCCTGCCGGCCGGCGATCTCGGCCAGGATGGCGGCATCGTCTTCCTCGATGCCGCAGGCGATCTCGGCCACCCTCGCCAGATGCTCCAGGTCCATCTGCCGCAGCGCCATCAGCCGGCTGGCCTCGGGGTTTCCTCCACCGTGCAGGGCAAAAGCGCTCCAGTTCGAGCCACGGGTCAGACTCTCGATCAGGCGCAAAAGGCGCAGGCGGTCCTCGGCCGTAGCCCCCTCCACGGCCGGCCGGAGAAGACGCTCGAGATGGGGGCCAATCTCAGGGTGGTGCAGGTCGGCAGCGGCCGGTGCCGTCTCCCCCCAGCCGGTAGCGATCTCCCGGGCATAGCGCGCCGCCTCAAAGGGCAGCCGGGTTGCCTGGTACTTGCAGGTGTGGGCCAGCAGGGCATGGGGAATCCAGGCACCGCTTGGGTGGCTGTGGCCTTCTTGCCCGGCAGCCAGCGAAAGGGCATAGAGCGTCTCGGTCCCCATCCCCATCTCGGCGATCTTTTCGCGGACGTGGCCGGCACGCTCCACGCCGATGTAACGCGCTGCCAGCCAGGTGGCCCCGGTCAGGAGGGTCATCCCTCCGGACTTGCAGGCCCCGGCCGTCAGACGGTGCACGGCGGTGAAATACTCCACCAGCCGGCCGCTGTACTCCCACTCTCCGGCCAGGAAAACCCGCTCCCAGGGAACGAAAACATCCTCGAAGAGGATGAGCGCCTGGTGATCGCCGAAGCGCCGGCCGGCGTCCAGCGCTTCGTCGGGGTCGCCACAACGGGCGTCATGCGGCTGCCGTCCCAGCACATAGGTCAGCCCCGGAGTATCCGTAGGGACAGCGCAGGCCACCGCACAGGCCCGATCGGCCTCTTCCATGGCCGACGTGGGCAACACCATCATCTCGTGGGCCAGAAGCACCCCGGTCTGGTTGACCTTGGCCCCGCGCAGGACAATGCCGTCCTCCCGCTGCGCGACGATACGCAGGTAGACGTCAGGTTCGGGTTGCTCATGCGGCTTCAGTCGACGGTCGCCCTTGGGGTCGGTCAGGGCGGCGGTGACCGTCAGGTCTTCCCGCTGTACATAGGCCAGCCAGTCCAGGAAACGGCGATGGGTGGGGAGGCCGCGCTCGGCCTCTAACTCGTAGGTCAGGGGGAAGAGGCCGGCAATGGCCTCCGAACCGGTACAGCGATGGGTACAGGCCCCCAGGACTTCGCCCAGCGCGCGGGCCAGGCGGGTCTTCTGAAACGCATGTTCCCGACAGAGTAAAGGGCTCAGATAGAAGTTGATTCGCCCGCCGGTTAGGGGAGATTCGGTCGTCAGCAGGTCCTGCCAGGCCGGGTCCTGGGCCAGTTCATAGACTTTGCAGACGGTGGTCAACGATGAGGTCAATGCCGGGTGGGCGGTGGGATCGGCGATGCGCTCGCCACGGAACCAGATGGAGAGCGGCCGACGGGCCCGCAGGCTGGAAAGGTACTCGGAGACGCTTTTCATCTTTCCACCTCATCCTAAAGCCTGAAGGATTCTTTCTAGAAGAAACGGGCCAAAACTGGCAATAGGTACAGTCGAAGGTGCACGTTTTCCCCTGCCCCGGCAGGAGGTCCATCTCCAGCGACTTATCGCCAGGAGAGTGCGGGCCCGTACACCACGCTTATGCCCTTCCTCCCAGCAAGGCCAGCGCCCGACGCAGGGCCTCGTTGGCCTTCTCCAGGGCCGCGGCGGCCCGCAGGATGTCCTGGCGGGCCGGACCGGCCTGCTCGGCCCAGCGCCGAAAGTCGGCCGCGTGCTCTTCGTTATGCTCGATCCAGTGCGGCAGGAGGATCATAAGTTTCTCGCGTTCGCTCATGACTTTGCCTCCTTCGGCACTAGGTGCACCGTGTGCTTGAGCAGGTCCACCCGGGCCACCTCTGCCGGAATTACCTGCGGGGCCTCGAAGAAGGTATGGAGCCGGACACCGGCCGGCGTCTGCTCCAGAAGGATCACATCGCGCAGCACTTCTTCTTCCTGACCATCGCGCACCAGGTATACCCGGGCCTGACACATCGCTACACCTCCACTATGGCCCGCAGGGCTTCTCACAACCTGGAAATCGCCTGGGGCGCCGGCCCATTCCCGTCCGCGGCCGTGGGCCGGCGCCCCCTCGTCATCGCCTCGACAACCTGCTGGTCAAAGGGAGCGCCCCCCAACCAGGCGGCAGTACTAACGGCTCCAGCGTGGGCCTCGGCCGACGGCACCGGCGCCACGCCCCCGGGGCCGGCTACGCTCGGCACGGGCGTACCCGCGGTCTTCCGGGTGCCGGTGTACGTTGCGGCCCCCGCACTTGGGGCAAGTCATCTGTGCTCCGGACGTGCCGGTGCCGTAGGCGACTTCGAACGTATGGCCACAATCGGCACAGACAAAGCGACGCATCGCTTCTCACCTCCTTTCGGTCAAGTGTACCGAACGCTTCAGTGAAGCAGATCGGGTCGTTCCACAAGTGTCCCGTCCAGATAGGCCTGGACGGCCTTCTGGATATCCGCGACGTCGGTCATCACCACCCGGATGCCCCGCCGCTCCAGGCTTTCCCGAGCTCCCCAGCCCATCCCTCCGGCCAGCAACACCTCGCAGTCCGCGATGGCCTGAGCCATGCGCGCATGCCTGTCGTCGGCACACGGGCCGTAGCCGTGGCCACGAGGGTCCTCGAAGTGGGGGCCGCCTGCGAACTGCGCATGGCCCGGTTTCTCACGCAGTTCCTGGCCCACGATTTGCCCCCCCTCGACCGTAAAGACAAGGTAATAAGGGGCTCGCCCAAAGCGCGGGCTGATCGTCTTGCCGTCCTCGGTTACCACAGCGATCTTCATCTCATCCTCCTGAAGTTCCCATCACTACGGTACGAACGCCCTCGATCTGACGGAAGGTAGCTCCCTGGCCCACACAGCGCAGCACGGCCGCGGGGTCGACGACCAAGGTTCCGGCCAGCGCCGTCGCCCCATAGCGGAAGAGCACCGGACTGAGCGGTGTGCTGGGGCCCAGGATGAGCACGAAGGCTTCGGGGCGGCAGAGCGCCAAGAGCCCTTCCAGCGTATGGTTGATGAGCGCCGCCCCGGTGATGGCGACGACATCGGCCTGGGGAAGGAGTTCGGGGGCGCGCTCGGCCGGGAACTCGCCCGGCTGGGGGTATTGCTCCAGCACCCACAGTTCGCCCACGGCCGGCCGGAGGCGGGGGATAAAGGGGAAATGGCCCACCAGGGCCACCCTCCTTCCCCGGCCCTCGCGCTCCAGAATATGTAGGGCGTTCTCTTCCCGACAGCGGCTTTCGTCCACCTCCAGAAGCGCGTTAAGTGCGGCCAGACCGATGCTCGCCTCGAGGGTCTCCTCCGAGCGGAGCAGGCCGGCCAGTTCCAGGGCGCTATGCTCCAGGAGATGGCCGGCCCAGCGCACGGGGGATTCCCCATGGGGGCCTCTGCCAGAAAGGGTCGAGGCCAGGCCGCAGCGCGGGCGGCCGCCACGCAAGACGACTACCGCCGTCCAGTGTGCTCCTACCCAGACCGCCTCGAGCGGCGCGTCGGTCAGCGTCTCCAGAAGTGCGTCCAACAGGCTCATCGCCCTTCTCCCGGAAACTGCTGTCGGTAGAGGCGGAAGATACGCCCCAGCCGCCGGCGGGTACGGCGCAGGTTCACGATGCAGCCCCGAATAAACTCCTCGCCGGCCGGTGTCAGACGATAGACCCGCCGTGGGACGCCGCCACCGGCAGTATCCCACTCCGAGGTGAGCAGTCCCTCCTCCTCCATCTCACGCATGTAACGATAGACCACTGCCGGGTCCAGGTCCTCGTCAATGAGGCCCTCCCGACGCAGGTCCTCGATCAGGGTGTAGCCGTGGGAAGGGTCCTGCCTCAGGAGAAGGAGGATGGCCGGCCGCAGGAAGAGGGCCAGTTGCCCCCAGCCGCGCCGCCTCCGACCCCGGCCGAAATTTTCTTCCATCGCCGTCCTCTGACTAGGATATATTTACACTATCAATTATATCATACTATTGGATTTCTGTCAAACACACGGTTCCCCTCCCCTGCCCGCACCCCCCTCTCCCGGAGAAAGGGAGGTGGGGGTGGGGAGAACCCGGAGGACGAACATCTGTGGTGGGGCATCTGTCGGTGCGGGCGCTTTCGGGGTGGCCGTACCGCATCTACCTGCCGCTGGTCGGGCGTTCGGGGGGCTTCATCCAGAACCCAACCGGTCAGGTGTTTGGCGGCCTCTCCCCGTTCGATCAAAGATCGTGCTCCTCGGTTTTGGATAAGAGTTCCCGTGCCTCCGAATCCTTGTCCTGCTCCAAAAGAGGAAGATGTTCGTGTCAATGAGAAGCCTCATCGCCCGCCGATCCTCCATTCCGCTATTTGGTGCTGCAGTTGGACTAAGGTATACCGGTCGCGCAAATCTTTCAATGCCCCGGCCCAGTCAAAGGTTGGCCTGCCTTTGGCCCTTTTTGCCGTTTCTCCAATAAAAACTCGGCGAAATCTCTCACCTCCCGGCGCATCTCGGGGGCAGTTGGACAATCAGTTCCTCAAGCGTTTTCACCTTTCACCTCCTTCGAATTATCCTTCTAGATAAATCATACCACATCCGCCCACCGTTTGACAAGCCCAATGGCGCGTAACTCCTTAGCCTCATAACCACGAGGCAAAAGCATCGAGTTTTGGAACTACCGAGACGCTCGAATTCCTTACGCCTTCGTGTCTTTTAGGTAGTTGCGCCTAAACTTGTCCACCCCAGGTCTACAATCACGCGTCGCTACACGAGAACGTCTCACACTGGGGATAACCTGTCCCCTTTGAAAGGGATGGAAGGTTCGTAAAAACCCTCCGCCCTTGCTATGGGAAAGCCGGTATGGTATAATCCAGGCCGACGGGCTACGGTTCGGCATGCCTTGTGGAAAGCCAGAAAGGGGTGATGGGTATCGGCCGTAGAAAGGAAGAACAGCGTCCCATACCTTTGCCGTAAAATAGGAGGAGAAAAACAATGCGACGCCTTGTCGTCTTCCTGCTTGTTCTGGTGCTGGCCTTCCCCCTGGCGGCCCTGGCCCAGGGGCCTGGGGAAGGCCCAGGGATGCCCCCGGAGCGCCTGCTCCGAGAAGAGGGACGCCTTCCGGAGGCATGGGAACGAGCCGCCCCGGAAGCCGGGAAAAAAGCGGCCTGGCTAGACACCCTTCTCTGGCACATCGAGCGGGTGGATGCCCCGAAGGCCTTCTCCAATATGGGTCCACATAGCCTGGCGCTGGATAGTTCCGGCCACCCCCACATCGCCTACGGGCAGGACCACCTCTACTACGCCTGGCATGACGGCACGACCTGGCATCTGGAGACGGTGGATGCCTCCTGGGGGGTGGGCCGGTACACCTCCCTGGCCCTGGATTCGAACGGCCGGCCCCACATCAGTTACTACGACGAGACCAACGGCGACCTAAAGTACGCCTCCTTCGACGGCGCCTCCTGGCACATCGAGACGGTGGATAGCGCAGGAGACGTGGGCCGGTTCACCTCCCTGGCCCTGGATTCGAACGGCCGGCCGCACATCAGTTACTATGGCAACGGCGACCTGAAGTACGCCTCCTTCGACGGCGTCTCCTGGCACATCAAGACGGTGGATAGCGCAGGGTACGTGGGCGAGTACACCTCCCTGGCCCTGGATTCTGCCGGCCGGCCGCACATCAGTTACTACGACTGGTTTCCCAACTACGACCTGAAGTACGCCTCCTTCGACGGCGCCTCTTGGCACATCGAGATAGTGGATAGCGCAGGAGATGTGGGCAAGTACACCTCCCTGGCCCTGGATTCGAACGGCCGGCCGCACATC